>CAYUFN010000061.1:0-16394 GCA_964443965.1 uncultured Hyphomonas sp.
CCCTTCGGTATCGATTTCGTCGCCGCGTCCATGTCTGTTGCGGTAAGACCAGCGCATGAAAATCAAGTACCAGCATATTCCCGCAAAAGCGGCAATTAAAGTTGATATGAAAAACAGCCAATACGCCGAAATGTAATCGGCATGCTGCATAAGGTTGCGGGCAAAAACGGCTACGCCTGCGGAAATGATCGGTGCTGTAACACCAGCATAATAGACAGTGGTGGGGCCAACTGTGCCTTTGCGCGTGGCCCCTGTCAGCCGCTTTAGGTCCTTTTTGGAAAGCTTACCTGATACGCTGGTGATCACTGTCATCGCTATTCTTTCTACAGATCAGACAGTAGATTACTCTAAACGCCTTTCAATTTCCTCAATTTGGAAACATTCAATCTGGTCACCAACGCGAATATCGTCATACTTTTCAAAGGCCATACCGCATTCCTGGCCGTTTGAGACCTCGGCGACTTCATCCTTGAAGCGCTTAAGTGTTTTCAGGTGGCCTTCATGGATCACAACATTATCCCGCAGCAGGCGCACGCCACAGCCACGTTTCACATTGCCTTCGGTCATTTTACAGCCGGCAACTTTACCAACTTTTGTAATGTTGAAGACTTCTAGAATGGTCGCATAGCCAAGGAAGGTTTCTCGCTTCTCAGGCGCGAGCATGCCAGAGAGGGTATTCTTCACATCATCAATCAGATCGTAAATGACTGAGTAATAACGAATTTCGACACCTTCTTTTTCGGCCAGTTCGCGCGCTTGTTTGTTTGCGCGAACATTAAACGCAAAGATGGGAGCCCCTGAGGATTGTGCCAGCAAAATATCGCTTTCCGAAATTCCGCCTACAGCCCCGTGGATAACTGTCGCGCGCACTTCCTCAGTCGAGATTTTATCAAGGCTTTGGGAAATGGCTTCAACTGAACCTTGCACATCGCCTTTAACAACAACAGGCAGTTCAGAGGTGATAACTGCGCCATCTTTCATGCGGCTAAGCAAGGCGTCCAGTGATGCACGTGCTGGTCCGCCCCGGCCAACTTTCTGGCGCTTTTGGCGGACACGATATTCTGTAATCTCTCTCGCGCGCGCCTCAGTTTGCACAACAACGAAAGGCTCACCAGGGTCTGGTGCGCCATCAAGACCAAGAACTTCAGCGGGCAGGGAAGGCCCGGCATCTTTCATCTTCTGGCCGCGTTCGTTTACAAGCGCGCGAACCTTGCCCCATTGCGCGCCAGCAACAACAATGTCACCGCGCTGGAGTGTCCCGCGCTTAACAAGCACAGTGGCAACAGGGCCGCGCCCCTTATCCAGCTGACTTTCGACAACAACTCCGTCTGCGGCGCGGTCTGGGTTTGCTTGCAGCTCAAGCAGTTCAGCTTGAAGTGTGATCGCCTCAGTTAATTTGTCGAGGCCTTCGCCGGTCAGCGCAGAAACAGGGACAGCCTGCACATCGCCGCCCATGGATTCAACCTGAAGATCATATTGCAGGAGTTGTGTCAGCACATTGTCTGGCTTGGCATCAGGTTTATCAATCTTATTGACAGCCACAATGATCGGCGCTTCAGCCGCCTTGGCATGAGCAATCGCTTCTTGCGTTTGCGGCATAACACCATCATCTGCGGCCACAACCAGAATAACAATATCTGTTACATTAGCACCGCGTGCGCGCATGGCTGAGAAGGCTGCATGACCTGGTGTATCAAGGAAGGAGATTTTTTCGCCTCCCTCAAGTTGCACCTGATAGGCACCAATATGCTGCGTAATGCCGCCCGCTTCGCCTGAGGCAACATCGGTCTTGCGTAGGGCATCCAGAAGCGACGTCTTACCATGGTCAACATGGCCCATAATTGTGACAATTGGCGCGCGTGGCTTCATGTCAGCCGGGTCATCCTCTGTGCCTTCAAGGCCAATTTCAACATCTGCCTCTGAGACACGCTTCACAGTGTGACCGAACTCAGCAGCGATCAGCTCTGCGGTGTCCGCATCGACAATGTCATTGGCGCGCATCATTTCGCCTTGCTGCATCATGAATTTCACTACGTCCGCGACGCGCTCCTTCATGCGGCCTGCAAGTTCTTGCAGAGTAATGGTCTCTGGCAGTTGTACTTCACGGGAGACTTTTTCTGATTCTGCGGCTGTGCCACCCTGGCGGCGTTCACGCTCACGCTCGCGGGCACGGCGCACAGACGCCAGAGAACGCTGGCGATCTGTATCATCACCGAGTGCTGATGCAATTGTCAGTTTCCCTTTGCGGCGCTTAGGCTCACCGCGCGGTTTAGAGCCGCTCGAACGATTAGAATACTCGTTCTTGTCACGTTCCTTTTTGACGCGCCCACCAAGGGCCTCAAGGGAAGAGGGGTCAGGCGGGACATCTGCCGGGGAAGGCTTAGGCTTGGAGCGTTCTGTTTTCCCGCTGCGTGCGGCGGCTCCGGCTACGGCTGCCTTTGCGGCTTCTTCGGCCAGCCGGGCTTCTTCTTCAGCTGCTGCCTTGCGGCGCGCTTCGGCTTCCTCGCGTTCCTTGCCTTCCTGGACGCGCTTTTGCTGTTGTTCTGCAAGACGGTTTTGCGCCTCTTGTGCCTTGGCGGTGTCAGCTGCACGTTTTTGCTGCTGTTCTTTTTGCGCTTTCAGAGCGGCTTTGCGCGCAGCAAGTTCGGCTTCGGTAATGCCAAGCTTTTTTGCCAGAAGCGCATCCTCGGACATGGCTGGTTTCTTGCCGCCTGAGCCGCCACCTTTTGAGACACCGGGTTTGCCGGGTGCGCCCACAAGACGACGCTTTTTCTTCTCGACGACGACCTGTTTTGATCGTCCGTGACTGAAGCTCTGACGCACAGTGCCAGAGCTACCACGTGAAACTGTCAGTGGTTTGCGGCCGCTGCCGGAAGAATTGCCTGTGTCGTTCGTATCGCTCATTAAGCACCAAATACCAAATTCTGTTCAGAACGCACCCATTGCGCTCCATTAAGTCTATTATTCAACATCATCCCGCACGCGGCCGGATGACCAGTCTAGCTCAGGCCTGTGCCGAAATCCCGATAAACGCTTATAGTCCTGTGACCAGCGCTTGGAGAAGGCCCCTGCATGAAGCAATCCATGTACCACATGGGTACGGCCAAAGGCCATGCCCAATTCAGAAGAAGTGAGCGCACCTGAGACCGCAACATGCTCATATATGGCTTTTGCAAGAAAATACACCTTATTCCGGCTATCTTCTGCACCATCACTTGCAGAAAGCAAAACACCTGGCGGGCGCCTTCTAAGATAGTCGCGCACCTGATCAAAGCCGATTGTAATGTGTCCGGCGCGCTTGGCCATGCCAAGGACACCCTGCAAGCGTTTAATCAGGAGGGCTTCAATAAGATCTCCAAGACCTTCAGGCGTGTGTGCCTGCTCTTTAAAGCCACGCGAAAAAGCCCCTTTTTTGCCCGCAGCATCCAAGGTGGCACGATCAGCTTTGATCCAGACCCCACGGCCAGGAAGCTTCCCGGCAACATCAGGTGTAACCTTGCCATCTGGCGCGCGGGCAAAGCGGATCATGTCCGTCTGCGTCAAGCGCTCACGTGTCACCGCACATTGGCGGATCGGGCCATTGGGGCTGTTATCTAACGGCTTATCGTCATTCTGCTTCAGGTGGGGCATCTGCTCCGCCTTCTTCAACAGCGATATCCGCTACAGTTTCCTCAGCAGGTGCGCTTCCCATCGCGCCAAGTGCCATGAGCGCACGTTCTTCTTCGGTCAAGTCCTGCTCAGCTTCCATTTGCTCGGCAGCCATTTCAGCCTGCATTTCATCGAGGGCTTCCTGCTCAATCCAACCGGCAACTACGCGCGCCTTCATAATAAAGAGCTGTGCGTCGTCTTTGCGCATTTCGCCTTTCTTCAGGATACCTTCCTTGAACACAGGCTTGCCATCCGGGCCAGGTTCACGCCAGCCAGTAATATCATCAGGGACAAGGCCAGCGACATCATCGACGGTCTTGATATCATTCTCACCCAGCTTCATCGCGAATGCAACGGTCATCCCTTCAAGCTCAAGAACAGCATCTTCCACGCCAAGTTCCTTGCGGCGGGCATCCTGTTCGGCTGTCAGCTTTTCAAGATAGTCACGTCCACGGGCCTGAATTTCAGCGGCGACATCTTCGTCAAAGCCTTCAATCTGCATGAAGTCTTCTGCGGCAACATAGGCAATCTCTTCAACAGACTCAAAGCCTTCTGAGGCCAGAAGTTGTGCGAGGGTTTCATCAGCATCCAGGGCTTTCATGAAGAGGGCTGTCCGCTCGGCAAAGTCTTGCTGATAGCGCTCTGAATCCTGTGTCTCTGTCACAAGATCAATTTGCCATCCGGTTAGTTGTGAGGCAAGGCGAACGTTTTGCCCGCGCCGGCCAATGGCCAATGGGAACTGATCGTCGGCAACGACAACTTCAACCCGGCGCTCATCCTCATCAAGTACCACTTTGGAAACTTCAGCAGGTTGCAGGGCGTTTACGATGAAAGTCGCATCATCATAAGACCATGGGATAATATCAATTTTCTCCCCGGCCAGTTCACCAACAACAGCTTGAACCCGTGCCCCGCGCATACCCACACAGGCCCCAACAGGGTCGATTGAATTGTCATTTGAGACAACACCAATCTTTGCCCGGCTGCCCGCATCGCGTGCACAGGCCTTGATTTCGATTACGCCGTCATAAACTTCAGGCACCTCTTGAGTGAACAGTTGCTTCATGAAGTCTGGATGGGCGCGTGAGAGAAAGATTTGCGGGCCTTTGATCTCGCGTGAGATTTTATACAGGTAGGCGCGAATGCGGTCGCCATTCTGGAAGTTTTCGCGCTGGATACCGTCATTGCGGCGGATAATCCCCTCGGCGCGGCCAAGGTCAACAATCACATGGCCATACTCAACACGCTTGACAATACCGTTGAGAATTTCGCCTTCACGGTCTTTATATTCATTAAATTGTCGTTCGCGTTCAGCATCACGAACCTTTTGCATGATCACCTGTTTGGCAGACTGGGCAGCGACGCGGCCAAAATCAAAAGGTGGGAGTTCTTCTTTAATCTCGTCACCGGGCTCAAGCTCGGCATCGATTTTGATTGCTTCAGAAAGCGGGATCTGCTGGACCATATCCTCGATCTCTTCATCTGCAACAACAGTTTGGACACGCCAGAGGCTTTGCTCGCCACTATCATTATCAATAACCGCGCGAATGTCATGCTCCTGCCCGTAGCGAGATTTGGCAGCTTTTTCGATCGCTTCCTGCATCGCCTCAATTACGATGGCGCGATCAATGCCTTTTTCGTCCGCAACGGCGCGGGCAATTTGAATAATTTCAAGCCGGTTGGCTGATACACCGATATTGCTCATGTCAGGTCTCCTGAGGGGCTTTCGTCTTCTGTGTCGTCAATGTCGTAGTCTTCAAGCTCATTATCCTGCGGGGGCAGGGTGCCAGCGTTGCGAGCGGCATCAATCAGCTTATCTGTCAGGATCAGGCTGGCTTTGGCAAGCTCTGTGATCTCTGCTTCCAATTCGGTTGCATCGTCAAGGCGCAGGGTGACATGGCCGTCCGTTTCGGCGGTAATTACGCCCTGAAAGTGGCGACGGTTCTCCAGCGGACGGATCAGTTCCAGTTTGGCCGCATGCCCAACCCAGCGTGCAAAATCACCAGGCCGCGTCAAAGGGCGGTCTATACCTGGTGTTGATACCTCAAGCGTATAGCGATCCTTGATCGGGTCATCAGCATCAAGCATTTCTGACATTGCGCGCGAAAGCTTGGCACAATCTTCAACATCTGTCGGTGCGCCGCCAGCTTTCTCGGTCATAATCTGTAAAAGGGGCCGCTTTCCACCCATGACGCGCACGCGCACAATCTCCATGCCGAGACCGCTAGCTTGCGGTTCAATCAGGGAGAGTATGCGCTTTTCCTGTTCGGATTGAGCGATCATTGCGGGTTCAGGCTCCTGCCATCAGGGCTTCAGATAAAGAAAAGCGGCGGCCCCGTTTCCGGAACCGCCGCCGATATGTATTCGACTTGACGCTCATATAGAACGCTTTTTATCGTCTGTCACCTCCCTTTCGCGGAAGGTGTCAAAAAAGTCGACTTAGCTGACTTTCAGATTAACAGCCGATGTTTTACCACGGCGCTCATCTGTGTGAAGTTCATACTCGATCGCTTGCTCTTCTTTGAGCGTGCGCAGGCCGGATTGTTCAACCGCTGAAATGTGTACAAACACATCGCCGCCGCCATCATCAGGCTTAATAAAGCCAAAACCTTTGGTGTCATTAAACCATTTTACTGTGCCAGTCGCCATAATTAGGCTCCTAATATTCCGTGTTTATGAACTGCGATAAACAGGCCGGCTTGCCTGAAGATAACAGAACGATATTGTCGGGCAAAAAGGTCAATGCCACCGGTCCGGTGGTAGTGCGATATTCGACCGAGTGGTATCGATAAGAGCATCGGCTCACATGTGTGACGATGGGTCAAGTAAAATCGCGTTATATTTGGCGTTTCGTCAAACCCAACCCGGCCAATTACGGTTCAGGGTTGACCAGAAAGTCAAACCAGACCGGTGCGCAGTCGCCAAGTTTTTTGGTCTCGTAGCGCGTTGTTAAATGGTCTTCCGGCGGTGTGCGCCAATCATCGGCTTGCTGAGCCGTCCATGAGAAAGAGGGGTGATCGGTAAAATGCGCGAGCGCTTCATCAGCGTAGGACTTCACATCTGTTGCAAAGCGTAGCTGGCCGCCGGGTTTTAGACTGCAAGCGATAGCGTCGAGAAATTCTGGCTGAATCAAGCGGCGTTTTTGTTGTCGCTTTTTTGGCCAGGGATCAGGGAACAGAATAAAGATGCGTGAGATTGACCCGGGCATAAGGCGGGTGATTACGGCGCGCGCATCATCCATGTGTAAGCGTATGTTCGTCAGCCCATTGTCTTCAATTTGCCCGAGCGCCTTTGCCATGCCTTCAATAAAAGGCTCGCATCCAATAAATCCAATATCAGTGTGGCGCGCAGCTTGCCCGGTCAGATGCTCCCCACCGCCAAAACCAATTTCCAGCCAGACCTCTTTGACCGGTGGATCAAACAGAGTTGCCGGACAGAGGGTGCCCGGTTCAGCCTCTGGGACAGATAGATAGGGCAGCAGCGTATCGACCAATCCTTGCTGACGTGCCGAAAGGGCGCGTCCACCAATGCGTCCGAATGTTCGCATCGGGCGAGGACCTTCTGGTGGCCTGCTAGGCAAAGCTCGCCTTCAGGTCATCGACAAGATCAACACGCTCCCAGCTAAAGCCGCCATCGGCATCCGGCGTCCGGCCGAAATGTCCGTAAGCGGCTGTGCGAGCGTAGATCGGTTTGTTCAGGTTAAGATGTGTCCGGATACCACGCGGGGAGAGGTCCATAATCTCCGCGAGCACGTGCTCAAGTTTGGCTTCATCAACATGGCCTGAATCATGAAGGTTCACATTGATCGAAAGTGGTTTGGCTACACCAATCGCATAAGAGAGTTGAAGCGTACACCGTTCGGCCAGACCAGCGGCAATGACATTCTTTGCCAAATACCGGCTGGCATAGGCGGCTGATCGGTCAACCTTGGTCGGGTCTTTTCCTGAAAATGCGCCACCACCATGAGGAGCGGCCCCGCCATAGGTATCAACGATAATCTTGCGCCCGGTCAGGCCAGCATCTCCGTCTGGTCCGCCAATCACGAAGCTTCCCGTCGGGTTGACGTAAAATTCTTCCTCAGGTGGAAACCAGCCTTCAGGCAGAATCTCTGTTACAATCGGGCGCACAAGCTCGCGCACATCCTGTGCGCTGAGGCCATCTGTATGTTGGGTTGAAACCACAACAGACGTCGCCCCGACCGGCTTGCCGTCAACATAGCGCAGGCTGATCTGACTTTTTGCATCCGGCTCAAATTCCGGACGGGTGCCTGAATGGCGAAGCTCTGCCATGCGCTGAAGAATTTTGTGGGAATAGACCAATGTCGCTGGCATCAGTTCAGGCGTTTCGTTTGAGGCATAGCCAAACATAATACCTTGATCGCCTGCGCCTTCTTCCTTGTTAGCGCCAGCGTCCACCCCTTGAGCAATATGCGCCGATTGTCCGTGTAGATAATTGGAAAATTCCAGGGTCTTCCAGTGGAAGCCCGCTTGCTCATAGCCGATGTCTTTGACGGCAGCGCGCACAACAGTTTCAACCTTTTCTCGCGCTGCGCTATCGGTTTCAATATTGAAACCGTCCGGACATCTCACTTCACCAAGCAATGCCAGGCGGTTGGTCGTGGCAGCTGTCTCACAAGCCACCCGAACCGCACTTGTATCAAATCCACGATCAATGGCCTCTTGATAGATCAGATCGACAATCGTATCAGAGACGCGGTCGCATACTTTATCTGGGTGACCTTCAGAAACACTCTCGCTGGTAAATATAAATTCTTTTCTACTCATGGATAGAGGGACCCTTTATTGAGAGTGTCATGGAAAAATAGCGCCCATCAGGCTTGGGCCTTATTGGTGGCACACGGTCAGTCTGTCAATGCGCCTATTAGCCAGCAGGGTGGGGCTCTTTACCCAAAGCGTTCGCCGTTGCGCTGACATTTGTCAGAATTGATTTACGCACAGACGGATCTGTTATGGATTGAAAGGCCGCAATCAACTCCAGCGTATCCGCACTGAGGATAGGCGTTGCGGGCGGAACATCCTCTTCGGCAATAATAGAATCTCTACTGGGTAACAGCTCTGAGGCACCGTCGTAAAAATATGCAACTTGCACACCAAGCGCTGCTGCGATCTCATACAGCCGACCCGCCGAGATACGGTTCACACCTTTCTCGTATTTCTGAACTTGCTGGAATGTAAGGCTCAGCAATTCTCCAAGCTTTTCCTGCGTCAAACGAAGTTCCCTTCTTCGCCAGCGCAACCGCTGACCAACAAGGCGGTCAATACCACTTGGAAGTTTTGATTCAGACATAAATTTACTCTGTCATTTACTGCGGGTTTTATGTTACCGCCGCCAGCTTAAAAAAGCCAGTAGTGAGAACAGAACGAAGGTGAGAAAAAATAAAGCGTTCCCGCGCCGGTAATATAGCGTTTCGGGCAAGGCCTGGGGCAGCCTGGCGCGAACGACGGAGGATTGCCACCCCTCCAGATCACCTGCCACCGTTGCCCCTTCGGCTACTTCACGGCCCAGGCCATCAATCATGGCAGTGTTTCCACGACTGGCCACGCGTGCCAAGGGTAGTCCTGTTTCAATCGCGCGATAGCGGTTTTGGGCATAATGCTGAGAGGGGCCTGTGGTTGGGCCAAACCACCCATCATTAGAGATAATCACCATCCAGTCAGCGCGCGGTCCGGCATCTCTGTGGCGCGGAATACCTGGAAAGAGGCCTTCATAGCAAATCAGTGCGTTGAAAGGCGGAAAGATATTTTGATCAGAGACAACTTTTGGTCCCGGGCCAGGGGCAAACCCTTCAGGCACAGCTTGCTGTAATGATTTTGGCAGAAGGCGTTTGAGTCGATTACCAAAAGGAATTATGCTTGCAGCTGAAAGCTCTCCAAATGGAACGAGGCGATGCTTGTCATAGATCGCGGTCGGGCCTGAGCGTGCGCTATCTTTATTCAAAACGGCGAGTGAGTTATAGTATTGAAATTCATTTGATAATTGTGATCGCTCAGACACAACTCCTGTATCAGCTATCGCTGATCGTAGAATCGGTTGGCGACGCGCGGTGCCAACAATCAAGGTACGCTCGCCAATATAGCTCGATACAGCATCCAGCGCATAAGGCTCCTGTAAGAGCAGCATAGGGACAGACGCTTCGGGCCACACCACAATATCGGTTGGGGCCTGTTCAACGTCTTCGAGTAAAGTTAGATAGCGGCGTAATGGAATGTTTGGATCAATTTCCCATTTCTCAGCTTGAGGAATACCAACGTCCATCAAGGTCACATGCCGGTTTAACAGCACTGTAGGTGCGCTTAAGCGCTGTGCGCCCCATGCCCAGCCTGTTCCAACAAGAACCATGGCCAGCAAAGCAGGGAGTGCGCGCTGTCCAATGCCACGTGCTTCGCGTGTATCAACAAAAGCGGCCGGCGCTGACATCACAAAAATTGTCAACAAAGTCAGCCAGTAAACACCACCAATCGCCGCTGTTTGCGATAAAGGACCACCAGCGGCCCAACTTGTGCCGGGCAGATTCCATGGAAACCCGCCAAACAAATGCCCACGCACATACTCTGCAATCGCCATAAAGATAGCGAATATGAAAACACGTGAGGGAGAGGCCGACCAAAAGGCGCCAGCAAAGGCTGCGCCTGCACCCCATATCAAAGCAATGCCTGCTGGTAAAATTAACAATGGCAGAGGTGTCAACAGGGCGTATTTTTCCGGATCAACTAAAAAAGCAAAAACGGTCCAATGCAGGCTGACAAAGAAAAATCCAAAGCCAAAAGCCCAGCCACGCGCAAAAACAGCCTTGCTCCGTTTGGGCATGCCGCGTGCGCCATCAATCATCCAGATAATACCCGTAAATGAGAGCACCAGGATGGGTGTAAAATGGAAAGGCGCAAAAGCAAATGCGCCCAGCGCGCCCAGCAGGAAGGCGACGCCGTGCGCTTTCAGCCCCGTTAACCGGGCAAACGCTTCATGCAAAGGGGCGAGGGCTGTTACGCCGTTACTGGCAACCGATGTCCTCATTCAGGGGGCTCCACTTTACGAAGTTTCAACCGACGTATACGGCGGCTATCTGCGTCAACAATCTCGAAATCTATGTTGCGGGGGTGACGCAAAATTTCGCCGCGCTCAGGCACACGGCCCGCTAAGGCAAATGCGACACCGCCCAGCGTGTCAATATCGTCTTCATAGTCTTCCAGTTCCAGATCAATGCCTGTCTCTGAGGCAAAGTCTTCAATCTCCATGCGGGCATCAGCTTCCCAGACAGACGCCCCGCGGCTGGTCAGGAGTGGTGTGTCCTCGTCATGCTCATCTTCAATCTCACCGACGATCTCTTCAACCAGATCCTCTAAAGAAACAAGTCCATCAGTTCCGCCATATTCATCAACCACAATCGCCAGATGTATGCGCGTGGCCTGCATTTTAACCAGTAAAGCGGCCAAAGGCATGGATGGTGGAACGATCAGTGAATTACGCGCAATACGGCGCAACACATCATCTTCTTTGGGGCCGCTACGGGCAATCTCGCCCACAACATCTTTGATATGAACAAAACCAACCGGATTATCGAGTGTCTCCCGATAAACTGGCAAGCGCGAATGTTTCACATCTGCAAAAAGCGTGATGAGGCTTTCAAAAGGTGTATCTACCTCGACAGCCACAATCTCTGCGCGGGGAATCATAACATCTTCAACGCGGGCCTCTTCAAATTCAGCCAGCCGCAACCGCATTGCCTTGGGGCCTGGCCCCAGCGGCGTTGGGGCGTGTTCTGCTTCCTTTTTGTCCCGGCGCGTGAATCCGAAAAATCCACGCGCGCGTTTCGGGCTTGGCTCAGGGTCGTCAGGAGGAGGGATGTTGTTCATGAGATATAAGACTATAGATCAATTCTGGTCGATTCGGGAATACGGATCTGTAATTCCCAATTTGGCAAGTGCCCGTCGCTCAAGGTCTTGCATACGTTTTGCATCATCATCTTCGATGTGATCATGCCCGAACAGATGCAAAAGTCCATGAATAAGTAGATGTGAAAGGTGGGCTGTAAGGGTCTTTTGGTCCCTTTCAGCGTCCCGCGCCAGCATGCCATATGCTATGGCGATATCACCCATAAAGCTTTGCGGGTTCGGCTCTGCCGGGAAGGAAAGCACATCAGTTGGCCCGGCCTTAGCGCGCCATTGCTGGTTAAGAGCTGCCAATGCGTCATCACTTGTTAGCAGCACATCCACGCAAGCATTTTCGCTCGTTCCTAGCATAAAAATTCCGGCATCAAGCGCGTGCTGACAAACGGTTTCAAGCGCGCAAATATGTTGCCAGCCCTCGCTCTCGACGCGCAAATCCATCAACAGCGCCATTAGCCCGTATCCTTGTGACTGGCCTTGTCAGCCGCGTCATAGGCTTTGATGATGCGGCCCACCAGATCATGTCGCACCACATCAGCGGCCGTCAGGCGCATTTGCTGTACGCCTTTAACACCTTCCAGAATGCGCAGTGCATGGGCAAGGCCGGAAGGTTGACGACCGGGCAAATCAACCTGCCCCGGGTCTCCGGTAACCACCATGCGGCTATCCCGGCCAAGGCGTGTCAGCACCATTTTCATCTGCTGCACGGTGGTGTTCTGAGCTTCATCGACAATAACAAACGCATTTTTCAAGGTCCGTCCGCGCATAAAGGCAATCGGAGCAACCTCAATTTCACCGCGTGCGCGCCGCCGTGTCATCTGCTCTTGTCCCATTAACTCGCGCAAGGCATCCCAGATCGGTTGCATGTATGGGTCAACCTTGTCTTCCAGATCTCCCGGCAGGAAACCCAGATTTTCGCCAGCCTCAACAGCAGGCCGCGTCACGATCAACCGTTCGCGAACCCCTTGCAAAAGTTCAGAGACACCCGCTGCCACAGCCAGATAGGTTTTGCCCGTGCCTGCCGGGCCTGTTCCAAAGATCAAGCCTGCATCCTGATCGGCGAGTTGCGCCAGGTACCGCCCCTGACCGCGGGTCTGGGCTGTGATGGGTTTTTTCAGTTTCTTGAGTGTCGTGAAAGACGCTGCCGGCGTGAGGGCCGCTTCGATCGCGCCTTCCATCTCCAGATCGTTCGACTCAGCTCCATTTGCCAGCCGCCGTTCAAGCTCAGCCAGCGCAACTTCGGCAAGTTCAACACCTTCTGCCTTGCCAGACAATTTGATTCCGCCGCCCTGGCTTTCTGCGCAGAGGCTAAAATCTTCAAGCTTGGTTTCTAGCACCTGCAACAGGCGGTGATGGGGGCCGCATAAATCTCGTAATCGCTCAGCCGAGACAACGCTATAAAGACGCGTTACCTTGGCCATGCTCTTTTTTGTTCCACTCATGCAAGCGCCTCATTGCGCACCAGCTCACCTGTGAGGGACGACATGGTCGCGCCTGTAATCTCCACCTCGACAATCTGGTTCATCAGGCTTTGTGGGCCGTCAAAATGCATGCTCTGCAAGTATGGCGAGCGACCATGTAGCTGGCCATCGCGCTTGCCCGTGCCAGAAACCAACACAGGAAGGGTGCGGCCAATGCAGTCTGCGTTGAATTGTGTTTGCTGGTCTTTGAGTAAATCTTGCAGGCGGAGCAGTCGCTCATGTTTTACCGCTTCATCCACTTGCCCGAACATATCAGCGGCCGGTGTACCGGGGCGCTGGGAGTATTTGAAGGAATAGGCCACGGCATATTTGACTGTATCGACCAGATCCATCGTATCTGCAAAATCCTTGTCAGACTCACCTGGGAAGCCAACGATAAAGTCAGACGCCAGAGCAATATCTGGGCGCTGCGCGCGCATTTTGCGCATAATCTCGAAATAATCTTCCCGGGTATGTCCACGGTTCATGGCTTTGAGAATATTGTTTGAGCCAGACTGAACGGGCAAATGAAAAAATGGCATCAGCGCAGCTGTGTCGCCATGAGCCAGAATAAGGTCTTCGTCCATGTCGCGCGGATGGCTGGTGATAAATCGTATGCGGTCCAACCCGCCTATTTTTGACAAGTGTCGCACAAGCTGGGCCAGGGTCCATTCTTTGCCGGGTGTCATGGCCGGGGCTGCGCCGTGATAGGCGTTCACATTCTGGCCGAGCAGGGTGATCTCGCGAACGCCTTGATTGATCAGGCTTCGCGCTTCGATGACAATATCATCGACCGGTCGGGAAAGCTCGGCTCCGCGCGTATAGGGCACCACGCAAAATGTGCAGAATTTATCGCAGCCTTCCTGAATGGAAAGGAAGGCCGTCGGCCCATCGGCATGGCGGGCTTTAGGCAGGGCATCGAATTTTTCCAGCGTATCAAACTCGGTTTCAAGCCGATCCCCGACAGCGCGGCTTGCGCGGGCCACCATTTCAGGCAGCTTGTGATAGGCCTGTGGCCCAAGCACCAAATCGACCGCTGGCTGACGGCGCATAATCTCCTCGCCCTCAGCCTGGGCGACGCACCCGGCCACGGCAATGGTCATCTTGCCGCCCGATTGCTGTTTCATTGTCTTGATCTTGCCGAGCTCTGAATAAACTTTTTCAGTTGCCTTTTCGCGGATGTGGCACGTGTTAAGGATCACCAGATCAGCGTCAAATGGGCGGTCAGTCGGGCCATAGCCAAGCGGGCGCAAAACGTCTTTCATCCGTTCAGAATCATACACATTCATCTGGCAACCATAGGTCTTAATATAGAGGCGTTTTGTCGGTGTGTCAGTCATGGCCGCGCTTATGCCGGAAAAAGCCGGGAAAGGGAAGCTTTGTAACGGGCTGACGCACATCTGTTTTGACAATAGGGACAGGAGGGTGTGAAGATGGCTTTTTCGTGGGACATAAATTTGACAGGACCAAGCATGAAAGCCTTCTTCCTCGCCGCTGCCAGCCTTGCTGCTCTCTCTCTTCAAACCGCTGATGCCGAGCGTATTCGCCTGACAAATGGTAACATTATTAACGTTGAAACAGGGCGCATCACGCAAGGTGATATTCTGATTGAGGATGAACGCATTCTGGCCATGGGTGCAGCCGCAGACGGGCAAAGCGCTGACCGTACAATTGATATGCAGGGCAAATATCTCCTGCCCGGCCTGTCGGACAGTCATGTGCATTTGACCAGCCGGGCCGATGTGCACGGCTATCGGCGGCTGACCGTCTCTTCACAGGCGGCGGCGATTTCAGGTGTTGTCCATGCGGAAAAGACGCTCAATGCAGGGTTTACCAGCGTGCGTAACCTTGGCGGCCCGGCTTTTGCCGATGTGGCGCTACGCAACGCGATTGATAGCGGCGAGGTGCCGGGCCCGCGCATGATCGTGGCTGGCCATAGCATCGGCATTACGGGCGGACATTGCGACAATAATCTTCTGCCCTATGAATACGGCGTCGAGTCTGGCGGTGTGGCCAATGGGCCGTGGGGTGTGCGCAAAAAGGTCCGCGAGAATGTGAAATATGGTGCAACCGTTATCAAATTTTGCGGCACGGGCGGGGTGCTTTCCAAAGGTACCAAAATCGGCGCGCAGCAATTTACTCAGGAAGAAATGGACGCGATTGTCGATGAAGCCCATCTGCTCGGTCTTAAAGTGGCCGTTCATGCCCATGGCACAGATGGCATCCGCACAGCGCTGAATGCTGGCGTTGATAGTGTTGAGCATGCCAGCCTGATCGATGATGCAGGCATCCGCCAGGCCAAGCGGCAGGGGACTTTCCTATCCATGGATATTTATGTCTCCGACTTTATCCTCTCTGAAGGAGCCGCAGCGGGCATTCTTGAAGAAAGCCTCGAAAAAGAGCGTACCGTCGGCAAGGCCCAGCGCGAGCGGTTTCAAGCCGCTGTCAAGGCTGGTGCCAAGATCGCTTATGGCACCGATGCGGGCGTTTACACGCACGGGCTGAACGGGCGCCAATTTGCCTATATGGTCGAGTGGGGCATGAGCCCGCTACAGGCCATTCAAGCTTCTACTATTGGCAATGCTGAACTCTTCGGTACCAACGCAGACACCGGTACATTGGAGGCCGGAAAATACGCCGATATCATCGCCGTCGACGCCAATCCGCTCGAAAATATACGCGAATTGGAAGATGTTGACTTCGTAATGAAAGGCGGGGTGGTTCATGTGGGGGCGGGTATATAAATGTCCGCTTCCGGCGGCAAAGCGGTCGTTGGTCACTAATCGCTTTCACTTTCAAGTTCAGCCTGCAAACGACCCAATATGCGCAACGCTGATGCTTGCAGCACCCGCTGCTCATCGTTAGCATTCGACTTTATTTTCGCCCTCCTAGACAGTTCTTCCAACAGTGCAAAGATGTTAGAATACTTTCGTTTTGCCTTGAACAGCTCCGAGTGTTCCTGTTGCCAAGCATTCTCGAGACCCGCTACGCGATCGACAAAATCTTGCAAATCGTAAGTGACGAAGCTGGCAGCTACATTTTTCGCGGATATCGCAGTCTCGTGCTCGGTGAGTACTTCGCTAATCAAAATTGATGTGGACGAGACGCTTACCTCGACTTCCGCGCCCAGCATTGAAGAAATTTGATTGACAGAAACGGTCGGATCACGAGCTTCCACCAAGTATACGCATTCTAGACTTGGGTCATTTTGAAAGAGAAAGGGATAAACCCTAAGCACAAAACCAGTGCTGGTAGGCGTAACTCTGCCTAGGGAGCCATAAAAATCTTGTGCTATGTCTTCGCTCATTGTTCGATTGATAAACCGATACGCAAAGAATGAGCAAGACAGAGTTATCGTTTACGTCTCCCCCTGACCAAAAGC
>CAYUFN010000062.1:0-5447 GCA_964443965.1 uncultured Hyphomonas sp.
GACGCGCGCTCTGCTTCGGCCTCAGACAGCAGCTTGGCCTTGGTCCGGGTGCCCATGGGCGTCTGACCATTAACGGCGCACGGATCGCGACAGAGGCCACCGCCAAGCCAGCCGCTTACAGTCAAGCGATTAAAGAAAGCGGCACTGGCGCATCATCACGCGAAACGCTTTCGCGCGAAGCCAGCTTGCATGAAGTGCTGAGCATGGGGCTGCGTCCTGCCGTTGGAATTGAGCGCACACGGATAGAATTACTAATGGATAAACCCATTTCTGATGAGACCCTCAGTTATTTACGCAATGGGGGCTGGCTGGCCCCTGATCCAGACAGGCTCGCCTTAACGACTAGCGGACGGCTTCTGGCCGATCGCATCGTTTTGGAACTCTTAAGCTGACACCTATCCCTTTAGGGCATATCCGGCAGAGCGGACAGTTCGGATCGGATCCTCGCCAACGCTTTTAAGAATTTTGCGCAATCGCCCGACATGCACATCGACAGTGCGCAATTCAACGTGAACATCAGACCCCCACACCGAATCCAGTAATTGCTCGCGTGAGAACACGCGCCCTGGATGCTGCATGAAATGGTCAAGCAATCGATACTCGGTTGGCCCCAGATGCAGATCTACGTCACCGCGTTTGACGGTATGAGCGACACGATCCATGGTGATATCGCCGACAATAATCGTATCATCGGCAAGCCCTGGCCTGATTCGACGCAGCACGGCGCGAATGCGCGCCATAAGCTCAACCGTCGAGAATGGCTTGGTGATGTAATCATCCGCCCCTGTATCGAGCCCGCGAATACGGTCTGTCTCTTCGGCGCGGGCTGTCAGCATAATGATGGGCATATTTTTTGTCGCCACACGGCTGCGCACACGGCGACAAACTTCAATGCCCGGCACTTCGGGCAGCATCCAGTCAAGCAAGAGCAGATCAGGCGCGTTCTCTTCTATAATCAGAAGCGCTTCTTCGCCATCATTGGCAACTGATACATGATAGCCTTCACGTTCAAGATTATAGCGCAACAGTTCGCATACGGCGAGTTCATCTTCAGCAATTAAAACATGTATTCTCATGATCTGATCCTATTGCGCGCATGCGCTTTCTGGCTTATCTCATGCGCTATCGATTTTTGGGCGCTCGGTTGCATCCAGATATTCGCCTGTGACAAAGAAATATACCAGCTCAGCAATATTGGTTGCATGGTCACCCGCGCGCTCAAGGTTTTTCGCCATAAAGAGAATATGCGCGCCTGTGCCAATCGTACGCGGATCTTCCATCATATATGTTAGAACTTCCCGGAAATAGGAATTGTAGAGCTGGTCAATTTCTTCATCGTTTTGCCACACACGCAGCGCAGCTTTGGCATCGCGGTTGCGATAAGCATCCAGCACACTTGCAAGCTGGGTCGTTACCGCCTGCCCCATACGCAGCATGCCCTTGAGAACGGTTCCGGCATTCCCTTCGGCCAGCGTCTCTGTCCGCTTGGCAATGTTTTTTGAAAGGTCCCCAACGCGTTCAAGGTCATTGGAGATCTTCAATGCGGCCAAAACCTCGCGCAAGTCTTGGGCCATCGGCTGTCGCAAAGCAATAATTCGACCAATGCCTTGTTCAATATCGGCCTCTAGTGCGTCGACTTCCAGATCACGTGCAACCGTTTTTTGCCCCTGTTCAATATTTCCAAAGGCAACAGCATTGCAGGCATCCATGATCATGGTTTCAACTAACCCCCCCATACGGAGAATATCGGCAGACATGGCCTCCAGCTCACCGGCGTATGATTTCACAATATGTTCGTTCATACTTCATTCTTCAGGCAAAGTTTCTTACAGGCAAGGCTCATAGGGTGTTTTGTTGACACAATTGTGACAAGTCTTTGTGAAACGATCAGTTCAAAAGACTAAGTCTCATCGGCTGGAAACCACACAGAGAAAGACGCCCCTTTGCCGTATATACTTTCCACAGCTAACCCGCCTTGATGGCGCGCCATGATGTGTTTGACAATGGCCAGACCTAGCCCGGTCCCCTCAATCGGCCCGCCGCGCGAACCATCCACACGATAAAAACGTTCCCCCAAGCGCGGCAGGTGCTCTGGTGCGATACCTATCCCCTTATCACGCACTTGCAACCATATGGCAGCGCCAGGGCGTTCGGGCGGTGTGAGGAGCGTCAACCGTCCTGCGCCTGCCCAGCTTCGTGCTGCCTGTGTCTGCGCTTCAATTAGCGACGGGCTAAGGCCAATGCGAACATCGACCCGAGACCCATCGGGTGCATATTTGAGCGCATTGCCGACAAGATTACGAATAACCTGTTTGACTTCTCCTTCATCGCCAAGGATGTTCAAAACGGCTTCAGGGCGCTTCATGTTCACGGTTAACTCGCGTGGCGCGCCAATTAATTGCAGGGCGTCTACGGTTTCTTCTGCCGCAACGCCTAAATCGAGGCGTGTCCCGGGCAAAAGGTGTCCACTCAGCTCAATACGCGAAAGAGATAGTAAATCTCCAATCAGGTCGCGCATATGGCGGGTCTGTTCATCCATGATATCGATAAAGCGCGGCCAGGCGGCCAAATCATCACTGGCAGGCCCCTTCATCGTTTCTATAAAGCCAGCAATTGATGTCAGTGGCGTGCGTAATTCATGACTGGCATTGGCCAGAAAATCAGCACGGGCCTGCTGGGCTAAGCGAACAGGCTTCTGGTCGGTCATAACGATAAGAATGCCATCCTTTTGCGGGTTATCACCTAAGGCTGTAATATCGGCGCGCCAGAACTCGCTAGCATTGCGCGCTGGCTGTATGTCGCACCCCGCAGCCCCGGCTGATATAGCAACCTCCTCAATTGTATCAAGCAGGTTAGGGTCACGCAGGGAAGCCACAGAAAAATTGCTTTGATCATCGGATATGTTGAAAAGCTTGAATGCTGCCTCGTTCCCGAATTTTATCTTTTCATCATAAATTAAAAGAGCTGGCTGATTGAGGGCCTGTAATAAGGTTTTCTCGATATCAGACGCGCGTTCAGCGGTCTCCTCAGGGCTTATTTCGGCAGGTAATAGCCCACCGCTATTGAATGTGCGTCCATAATGATGAAAGCAGATATAACCAAGCAGAAGACTTGCAAGACAAGCGAGTAAAGTCGGCAAAAGCTTGAGAGCCCCTATGACCCATAAGAGACATAGAATAATCAAAAAACTGCCAATCAGAGATGAAATACCCCTCTTCAAGAGGTTCGATGCGGTTTTATTTTGATTATAGGGCGACATATACAACCGCTTTTACACACTTTATTTGTGATTTCCATGCTTTAATGATGCCTGTAATATAGACGAGGGGTCAGAAAGACATAGCAAGACAGAGTGCTCGAATACACAAATAAGAAATTATTGTTTTTCAATAATCATTCGTTGACTTTCGTGCATCTCATTGCTAGTTAGCCTCACTATTCAGGGAGTTACAGATATGGGCCGTTTGATACCCATTCTTGCCAGTCTTTCATTATCCGCCTGTGCGGCCGGTCATGGCCTGACAGGAGACCCTGTCAATGTAACCCCCACTCTGCCATCCACACCGGCTACGTATCAGGCTGAAACGGTGGCTCAAGCGCCGCTCCTTTCCAACTGGCTTGACCAATTTGACGATCCGCGTCTGATAGAAATTGTTGAAGAGGCGCTTTTGGCAAATCCGAATATTCTGTCCAATGAAGCGCTGGTGCGTGCGGCACAACAAAATGCGCGCGCAATATTCGGGCGGTCTCTTCCTTCGGTTGGATTTAACTTTAACAATGGTTTTAGCACCACTTTCAGCTCACAGGCATTGGGGGGCGGGGTCGTTGTGGACGGCCGATTTGACCAACCAACTTTCGCCAATGCTTTTCAGATTTCCTGGGAGTTGGATTTGTGGGGCCGTGTTCGCGCAACAAACCAAGCCGCAAAAGCCGACTTCATCGCCACGCAGGCGGACTTGAACGCAGCTCAGCTCTCTCTGGCTTCGCAGGTAGCTGTTTCATGGATCAATTTAAATGCCGCGCTCAATCAAGAGCGCATTGGGTTGGAAACGGTGACATCCCGCAAGAGCGTTGTCGATCTGACCGAACGAAGGTTTGGCAGGGGATTATCAACCGCGCTTGATGTACGCACAGCCCGCTCGCAGCTTGCAACCGCACAGGCACAGCTTGCCGCCCAAACTCAAACCCGGAATGAGGCGACACGAGCTCTGGAGGTTTTGCTGGGAAGGTATCCGGCAACAGAGATTGAAGCCCCAGCTGTTATTCCGGCCTTGTCTCCAATACAGTCTCCCGGGAGTCCTGGAGAGTTGCTGGCGCGCCGGCCCGATATTGCAGCGATTGAGGCCAGGTTAGAGGCCGCTGGCTTTCGCGCAGAGGCGGCAAGGCTCGCAATTTTCCCATCTTTGAATGTCTCATCCGGCATCTCGAATTCATCAAGTATTGAGTTTCCAGACATTTTTGACCCGCAGCGCATCAGTGCCAATATCTTTGCTTCGCTGACCCAATCAGTTTGGAATGGCGGCGCAATCAAAGCAGACAAAAGAGCAGCGCTGGCGAATGCTGAAGCCATCTCATACAATTACGCGACAACCGCCCTCACCGCCTGGCGTGAAGTGGAAGATGCATTAGACGCCGACAGACTGTTAGCCATTCAGGAAGAGGCACAACGCCGTGCACTTGACGAGGCTGTTCTGGCTGAAGATATCGCAACGCGGCAATATCAAAACGGCCTTGTAACCATCTTCAACCTTCTTACATCTCAAACGAACCGATTAACGGCAGAAGCCAGCCTTGTTCAGGCACAGGCGGCCAGAGCTGTTAACCGGGTCAATTATCATATGGCCCTTGGCGGTGGATTTACCACATCCCCACAAACACAGGACCTGGCCAGCATCCCCGCCGGAGCACCATCATAATGTTACGCATTCTAAAGTTTATTCTTCCAATCATTATCATACTGGGCGGCGCATTACTTGGCTTCAGGGTCTTATCGGCAAATAAGCCCGTCCCTGAAGAGTCGACTGAGGACCGCGCGCCATTGTCGGTTTTTTCTGAGGCGATAGAGGCGCGCAGCTTAAAACTCTCTGTCACAACGCAAGGCGAAGTTCGACCAAGAAGCGAGATCAGTGTCACTTCGCAAATCGCTGGTCGGATTATCTATATCTCCGACCGCTTTGTCGATGGTGGCTTTATTGCCCGAGGACAAACAATCGCGCGGTTAGATAAAACCGATTTCGAGCTTGCTGTCGTGCGTGCCAGATCCGGTGTTGCTGCCGCTGAACAAGCCCTTGCCCGTGAAGAGGCCGAGGCTGAAGTTGCCAAGAGAGACCTGAGTGAGCTTGGCATTTCGACATCCTCCCCATTGGCGCGCCGTGAGCCACAAATGGCCGAAGCCCAAGCCGCACTCAATTCAGCCAAAGCTCAACTCGCAGAAGCCATGCTTGGAC
>CAYUFN010000062.1:5457-12095 GCA_964443965.1 uncultured Hyphomonas sp.
CCGAACAACAATCACCGCGCCGTTTAATGTTCGCGTGCGGGAACGCGCAGCAGATGTGGGCCAGTTTGTTTCGCCGGGACAAAGTCTTGGAACGATCTTTGCTACTGATGCAGTTGAGGTTTTGTTGCCGCTGACAGATGAACAATTGGGGCAACTTGGGTTGCCAATTGCCTTTTCACACAGCGCCAGAACACCAGGCCCAAAGGTTGTTTTTTCTGCCAACGTAGGCGGAGAAATGCGCCAGTGGCCTGGGCAGATCACACGAACAGCCGCCGCTTTGAACTCGCAGTCTCGCCTGATCAATGTCTTTGGTGAAGTCCGCGACCCTTATGGTACTGGCGCTGATAATGGCGCACCGATGGCGCCTGGGCTGTTTGTAACAGCCAAAATTGAGGGCGAAACAATAGATAAGATCCTCTGGGCCCCTCGCTCTGCTGTGCGCGGCGATGATGAGCTTTACATCGGGGTGACACCTGAAGACAAAGGCACTTATGAAACGGTTAGAGACGGGACACTTAAGACACTCGAGGGCCTGCTAGGGGGTAGACGCCCGTCTTTTCGGAATATGAAGTCAACGAAAATTCTATCCATTCGCCCAATCGATGTGGTCTTTTCAGATGAAACCGGCGCTTATTTTGAAACTGGTGCCGAGATTGGCGAACAGGCAATTGTTTCCCCTGTGCAAGCTGCCTTTGACGGAATGATCCTGCGTGTACAGGAGCGCAGCGCGGATGGCACCTTGATCAATGAGCCCAAAACAGACGGCCTGTTGCAAAGCAATGCCTCATCCGGCGTGCAGGAGACGGCCCAATGAGAGGCATTGTCTCATGGTTTGCGGCCAATACAGTTGCTGCAAACCTGCTCATGGTCATTGCCTTTGTTGGCGGCATTATCAGCTTTAACATGATGGAACGGGAATTTTTCCCGCCCGGTGAAATTAACATCGCCCAAGTGTCTATTACCTGGGAAGGCGCTTCGCCAGAAGACGTTGAAGACCAATTGGTCAGTCGCATTGAAGAGGCTGTCGCTGATCTCGACGGTGTCAAGCGAATAACCTCAACCTCGCGTGAAGGCTTTGGAAGTGTAACCATTGAAGGCGTCAACAGTGTTGATATTGATACGCTGCTCAATGATGTTGAACGACGCGTTAACCAGATCAACAATCTGCCCGCAGCGGCTTTCCAGCCTAATGTCTCGCAGTTGGAGTTTCAGCCACCCTATTTCGGTTTCACCGTACATGGCAACGTCGATCGTCTCACTTTAAAGCGCATCACAGAAAGAGTGCGTGACGATATTGCCAAACTTCCCGGCGGGCAGTTGGCAGAAGTTCAAGCTGTGCTTGATGAGGAGGTGTCCATTGAGGTGACCGAAGAAAGCCTGCGACGCTATGGTTTAAGCTTTGGAGAGATTGCCAATGCGATCAGGCGATCTTCAATTAACTCATCAGGCGGGCAAGTGCAGACAAATGTCGGCACGATTGGTATACAAACTCGTCAGCAAGCAGACAATAAAGACGAGTTTGGCAAAATAATCATTTCGCAAACCGCCGATGGCGGCATTATCCGTGTACGCGATGTTGCCACCGTCGAAGACGGCTTCATAGATGCGAACCTGGAGACCTCTTACAATGGTAACCGGGCGGCTTTTATTTTCATCAATGCGCCTGAGAAAATGGATATTATCCGCTACACTGATGGCATTAAAAAGTATATTGAAGAAAGCCCCAAGCATCTTCCTGAGGCGGTCAAAATCGATTACTTCATGGATTTTTCCAAAGATTTTAAAGACCGGATGAACACGATCACCAATTCTGCACTTATCGGTGCGTTGCTGGTGATGATCGTTCTTATCTTGTTTTTGCGCCCGCTGGTCGCTTTTTGGGTGACCATTGGTATCATCACAGCCTTTGCAGGGGGCACATTACTGCTGCCTTTCTTCGGTGTCTCATTCAACTTGCTGTCCCTGTTTGCTGTGTTGCTAGTTATCGGCGTGATTGTAGATGATGCTATCGTCGTTGGGGAAAACATCCACAAAGAGGTTGAGACGGGCCGTAATGTTGGCCTGAAAGCTGCCCAAGCTGGCACCCATGCCGTTATGAAGCCGGTTATCTTTGGGGTTTTGACGACAATTATTGTGTTTCTGCCCTGGGCTTTTCTAAGCGGTCCAGAACGATCGTTTACATCGCAAATCAGTTTTGTGGTGGTCGCTGCGCTTGTTTTCTCGCTGATTGAATCCTTGCTGATCCTGCCAGCGCACCTTGCACATATGAAGCCACAAAATTTCAATGGCATTAGCGGCGGCCTGACACGCATACAGCGCAGAATTGCCGACAGTCTGATCTGGGTTGCGAATGTGCTCTATAAACCTGTCCTGGAACTGGCCATCCGTGCCCGTTATGCGACTGTGCTTATTTTTGTTATCCTCTTTGTCCTGGCTACCCGGCTGGTGGGTGACGGCTTTGTGCCTTTCCGCTTTATGCCTGAAATCGAGAATGACCTTGTTCAGGTTACGATTGATATGCCTGCGGGGACACCTTTCAATCGCGTTACGCAGGTACGCGATCAATTGGAGGATGGATTGAACCGGGCTGGCGATAAGCTCGCAAAACAATATCCAGAGATAGAAGGTGGCTTCCTTCAGGGTATTTCAATGGCTGCTTCTGATGGGCGCGTACAGGCATGGTTAACGCTTGCTCCACCTGAAGAGCGCCCGAAAACAGCCTCAACCAAGGATGCAGCGCTTTTAATGCGGACTGAAGTTGGCGATATTCCTGATGCTGAAGATATTGAGTTTAACTTCACTATCAATGAGAATGACACGCGTGTTGCGTTCTCAATTAGTCATCCTGACCTTGATGTATTACGCGCTGCGGCCGATAGCGTTCGTGCGCAATTATCAACCTATGACAGCCTTTATGATATTGGCGACAATCTTTCAGCTGCAGCTGATGAGATTCGCATTGAAATGTTGCCCGGCGCGGAAGCAACAGGGGTAAGCTTGCAAGATGTCAGCAACCAGATCCGCCAAGCCTATTTTGGCGAGCAGGCGCAGCGCCTTGCCCGAGACGGGGAAGATGCGCGCGTCATGGTGCGCCTAGCGAAAGCTGACCGCAACAATATTGATAGCTTGCAAAGCTTGCGTATACGGACAAGTGATGGACGCGAAATTCCTCTTTCAGAGGTGGCCAAGCTTTCCTTCGCGCCAGGAATTAATGCAATCCAACGCCGGGATCGTGTCAGATCGGCAGTGGTATTTGCCGAAGTCTTGGGGGATGTCCGCAATCAGATTGTTGCGGATATGGAGGCTAATTATTGGCCTGAGTTTGACAAACGCTTCCCAGAAGCCTTGCGTGATAATGATGGTGGCTTTGAAGACCAGCAGGCCTTCTTCTCAGAAATTGGTATTTTATTCCTCTTGGCGCTGGGCGGCATGTATGTGCTGTTGGCGATAGCTTTTAAGTCTTATTTCCAGCCCTTCCTGTTAATGACAGCTCTACCCTTTGCCTATGCAGGTGCGGTCTTCGGGCATATGTTGTTTGGCATCCCGATGGCGCTGTTCTCGTTCTTTGGCATAGCTGCGGCGGGCGGGGTTGTAATAAATGACAATCTTGTTCTGGTTGACTACATTAACAGGCGAAGGTCTGAAGGGGCTGGCGCGGTTCAGGCCTTGATTGATGCTGGCGTTTCTCGTTTCCGCCCTATCCTGCTGACATCAGTGACGACCTTTGTAGGCATTTTGCCCTTGATTGCGGAGCGTTCGATTAGCGCGCAGTTCCTGCGCCCCATGGTGATTTCTCTAGGCTGTGCTGTCATTTTTGCGCTGTTTGTCTCTCTCCTGCTTGTGCCGTCTCTTTATGCCGTCGGGACAGAAGTTGGCCGGTGGTTTAAGGCTATCTTTGGCAAAACACCTTATCGCTCGATCGGTGATCGCTATGAAGGCGAAGTCTTTGATGACAATGATCATGAAGCACCGGTCCCGGAAGGCGCTTATGCATCGCCCGCAGAGTAGACATTTGCCCATCATCTGCGGTATCAAGCATAAAATTCCCCTCATCCTGTCTTTAAAATAATCGAGTCATCCATGAAACATCTGCTTTTTGCAACTTCTGCTCTCGCACTTTTGATCGCCTGTTCCCCAAGCGAACAAAACGACGCAACCCCAACATCTGCGCCTGCATCAACAACACTTGAAGGTGAAACAACTGGCAGCTTCACGCCAATCGAAGTGACAACCAAAGGTCGCGATGACTGGGGGACGTTTGGTCTTGATCTTGTTTCAATGAATAAAGACGTACACCCAGGTGATAATTTCTTCCAGCACGTCAATGGCAGCTGGATTGATACATTCGAAATGCCCGCTTCTGATAGCCGATATGGTGCTTTCTCGATCTTACGCGAAAAGTCAGAACAGCGTGTGCGCAATATTATCGGCGAACTGGCTGCAGCCTCTCCTGCCGTCGATACGCTTGATGGTAAGATTGCAGCTGTTTACAATGCCTATATGGATCTGGATGCAATTGAGGCCGCTGGCCTGACCAATGCCCAGCCTTATCTCGACCAGATCAACGCTATCTCTTCGTACAATGATCTGGCAGCCTTATTTGGCTCCCCTCATTTTGACAGCCCGGTTGCAGGGTTCGTTAATCAGGACTCCAAACAACCTGATACTTATATTTTCCAGATGAGCCAATCTGGACTGGGGCTACCAGACCGGGACTATTACCTTGTCAAAAACGAACGAAATGAAACCACACTTGCCGCTTATCGCACGTATCTGACGACGCTGCTTGGTGAAGCAGGCTATGAAAATGTCGGTGCAGTCGCAGATGATATTATCGCGCTGGAGACACGCATGGCCGCCGAACACTGGGATCGCGGGGTCGGGCGTAACCGGAACCTGACTTATAATAAAATATCGCGAGACGAGCTCGTGGCCATGGCAGGCGATTTCCCGGTTATGGATATGCTTAAAGCCATTGGCGTCGAGGGCGAAGCGAACCTGTTGGCAGGCCAAATTCTGCCGACCAAGGAAGAAATTTCCGAATATGGCCTGACAGCCGAACAACTGGCAAAGCTGGGGGGCGGTATCCCTGCACTTTTCAATGTTGCGGCGCAAACTGACCTTGAAACGTGGAAAGCCTATCTGACCGCGCACTTCCTGGGTGACAATGCGGGCGTTTTACCAGCCGCTTTTGATAATGCGCAGTTCGAAATGTACGGCAAAACCCTGCGCGGCGCGCAAGAGCAACGTGAACGCTGGAAACGCGCTGTCGGCGCGGTTGAAGGCGCGCTCGGCGAAGGCGTTGGTAAAACCTATGCGGCCCGTCACTTCCCGAGTGAAAACAAGGCGGCCATGGATGAGCTGGTTGAAAACCTGCGCAAAGCTATGGGGGCAAACCTCGATGATATCACCTGGATGGGAGAAGCCACCAAGGTTGAGGCCCGCGATAAACTGGCCAAGTTCGACCCAAAAATCGGCTTTACTGAAAAGTTTGAAACCTATGAAACGCTCAGCGTCAGCGCCGACAATGCCCTTGGTAATGCGCGCGCCGTAACAGAGTGGAACCGGGCTGATAATATTTCCAAGCTGGGTGGACCAGTCGATAAAACTGAATGGTTCATGTTCCCGCAGACCGTTAACGCCTATTATAACCCCGTCAATAATGAGATCGTTTTCCCGGCTGGTATTCTCCAGCCACCATTCTTTAATGTCTCTGCAGACCCGGCGATCAATTATGGCGCAATCGGCGGCGTGATTGGCCATGAAATGGGGCACGGCTTTGACGATCAGGGCTCGAAATCAGATGGTGATGGTTTTCTGCGCAATTGGTGGACTGACGAAGATGCAGCCGCGTTTAAAAAACTAACAGACGCACTTGTCGCCCAATATGACGGCTTCTGTCCGCTTGATGAGGGCAAAACCTGTGTTAATGGCACATTAACCCTTGGCGAAAACATCGGTGATCTTGGTGGTCTCTCAATGGCCTATCGGGCCTACAAGCTCAGCTTGAACGGTGAAGAGGCCCCGGTCATCGACGGCCTGACCGGTGATCAACGTTTCTTTATGGCCTGGGGACAGGTCTGGCGGAACAAGATCCGTGATAAAGCCCTCGCCCAGCAAATGGTCGGCGACTCCCACTCCCCTGCTCGCTACCGTGTTAACGGCGTCGTGCGCAACTTTGACGAGTGGTATGAGGCCTTTGGTGTAACAGAGGATCACGAGCTTTATCTTGCACCTGAAAAGCGCATCCGTATCTGGTAAGCTTTTACAACTCTGAACCCCTCAAAGGCGGCCTCAAAAGGGTCGCCTTTTTGTGTTCATAAGCAAAGCTTAATGTTTGGATACCAATCTTGGAACAATTGGATTTGTATTTACACGCATTTTAGCGTTCACTGCGAGAACCATAAACCTAAGGGAGAAACACTTATGGCGATTATGAAGTCCGAACAGATCATGTCAGAGTCAAAGAAGAGCTTTGAGGATGCCATTCAGGTTGCTGTCACGCGCTTTTCAAAAACTGTCCGCAATCTGCGGTCGGCAAACGTCAACAATATGTCGACCGTTGTCGAAAAAGGCAAAGTCGTTATGTATCGGGTAAACCTGCAAATGACTTTTGAAGTCGGTGAGCCCCGCAAAAC
>CAYUFN010000062.1:12105-15354 GCA_964443965.1 uncultured Hyphomonas sp.
GAAGCCAAGAGCGGCAAGAAAAAGCCCGCGCGGAAAACAGCTGCCAAGAAGAAGTAAGTTGCGGTGAAAACCACTAGCGTTGCACAATGGTTTGAAGCGGTTGGGTCAAACATGGCCCCAATTGCCGCGGCTGCCCGCAACGTGATCGAAACAGAAGGTCCCGGGCTGAGCGTAAAGCTTGCCTGGGGTTTTCCTTGCTGGAGCGGCAATGAGCGTATCTTTTCTATCGCCGCTTATAAAGACCACTGTAATCTACAGCTCTGGTCAGGCGCGCGCCTTGCCCCAGGTTTTCCAGCTCGGATAGAGGGCAATGGTCTAGCATTGCGCCATATAAAGCTAAAGTCCGTCAGCGACATAGACGATGAAATCAGGCAAATCATCATCGCGGCTATCGCACTTGATCAATCTACACCGCAACGCGTACGCTAGAGATATTACCCCCGATTTTGTAATACTCAGTGCTTTTTCGTCACTGCTGAAGCTACTCATATGGCGCTGCATCGCGTCTTGTTGCGAACTTACCCTTGACCAAACCGGGCGCATGGGGCTTTTTCTTCGCAACTGCAATAAACCATATGCGAGGAGCTCCTAATGTCTCAATCTGATCCTGTCGTTATCGTCGGCATGGCCCGTACACCGATGGGCGGCTTGCTAGGCGAGCTATCTTCCTTCTCTGCGAATGAGCTTGGCGCATTTGCTGTTAAAGCGGCCGTGGACGAGGCCAAGCTTGGGCCAAATGAGGCTGATGAGATCATTATGGGTAATTGCCTGCCCGCCGGTCAGGGACAGGCCCCCGCACGCCAATCAGGCTTTAAAGCCGGGATGGACAAAGCCCTTGAAGCGACGACCATAAATAAAATGTGTGGCTCAGGCATGCAAGCAGCGGTCATGGGGCGCAATGCCATTCTGGCTGGTGAAGCCAATGTCGTCATCGCGGGCGGTATGGAAAGCATGACCAATGCGCCGCACCTGCTTGATGTGCGCAAGGGACACAAATACGGCAATATGGGCGCGCAGGATCATATGGCGCTCGACGGCCTGACAGACGCTTATGAAGGTGGCCCAATGGGCGCGTTCGCTGACATGATCGCAACTGAATACCAGTTTACCCGCGAGCAACAGGACGCTTATGCGCTGGAAACGCTTTCGCGCGCGCAGAAAGCCACCGAGGATGGGAAGTTCAAGCGCGAGATTGCGCCGGTTACGGTCAAATCCCGCAAAGGTGAAACTGTTATTGAAACGGATGAGTTGCCGCGCAATGCGCGTCCGGACAAAATCCCGCAGCTGCGCCCGGCTTTCAACAAGGACGGCACTGTCACGGCCGCGAACGCGTCTGCCATTTCCGATGGTGCGGCGGCAATTGTCATGATGCGCCAGTCTGAAGCAGAGAAGCGTGGGCTTACCCCGATTGCAAAAATCGTCTCGGCAGCTGCGCACGCCCACGCACCGGAATACTTCACCACAGCACCCGTCCCGGCCATGAAAAAAGCGCTGGAGAAAGCCGGCTGGAGCAAGGATGATGTCGATCTCTGGGAAGTGAACGAGGCGTTTGCCGTGGTTCCCATGATCGCGATGAAAGAGCTTGGCATCAGCCATGATAAGTTGAACGTAAATGGTGGTGCCTGCGCTATGGGCCATCCCATCGGCGCATCAGGCGCGCGCGTGTTGATCACCCTGCTCGCCGCAATGGAAGACAGAGATGCGAAGAAAGGCATAGCATCGCTTTGCATTGGTGGCGGCGAAGGTATCGCTATGGCGGTGGAACGGGTTTAGCCGCCCCTTCCTCATCCGACTTTAAAATGTGAACGCTGCAAGTCGTGAAGTGTATTGAGAAATTTATCAAAAACCATAGACTACGACCTCGGGGGTTATATCTATGGCGGATATATTTATTTCATATGCAAGCAAGGACAGAGCGCGCGCGCGTCGGTTGGCCGCTTTTCTTGAAGACAATGGCCACACCGTGTGGTGGGACAGAGCACTGGTTATTGGCGGAGATTTCGAGCAAGAGATCGACCGGCAACTCAAGAAAGCCACTGCCGTTATCGTATGCTGGAGCGCGCGCAGTGTAGCCTCGCACTGGGTCAAATCCGAGGCCAACGAAGGTATGCGCAGCGCGCGCCTTATACCTGTAACGCTTGATAAAACACCAGCGCCCCGTCCTTTTGACCAATTAACGACGCTCGACCTCTCCAAATGGAGTGATGAAGCAGGCAAGCGATTGCTGACCGCGATTGGCGAGGTGCCAGACAGCCCGTCCATGTCGGCCTTCCAGAAAGCCCGCCAACGCACGCGGATCATCGCCGGTGCTGTAACCGCATCTTTGGCGCTTGCCCTTGTCGGCCTGTGGGGACCGGCTATTTCCTTACTGGCACCACAGCCAGCTAATGCGGTCTCAGCTTATGAAAAACCCCGCCTAAACGAAGACGCGACCGGCCACATTCTCCGTCGCCTGAAGGATACAGGGCGTAAAACAGATGATGCTATCTCGGCCCTTGTGCAAACTGGCGATGTACATGATGCTATCCGGCTTCTGGAAAACAAACTCGAAAACATGGGGCCAGACATCCCTAAGGAAGTGGAAGCCGATATGCTGCATCAAATCGGTGCGCTTGCTTTTGATTATAACCCGGCTAAGGCACATGATGTTTATCAGAGCCTGCTTTTGCTTCTACCCGAAGACCTGCTTGGGCTGGAGCGATCAGGCGTTTTGTTTCGCAAAAAGGGTAAAATAGAAGATGCGCAAAGGCGGTTTGACCTAGCATTAAAAGTAACAACACTCACAACAAGCGAGCGACTACCAATAGAACTACTTATTGCGCAGCTAAAAGTTCACACGCCAAATCTTGACGATGCGGAAAGCGAATTCCGGCGAATAATTCAGTCAGCTGAAGAACTTCAACTAGAACGGGTTGCCGCAAAAGCCAGAAGACATTTAGTTGGTTTAAACATTAGGCGTGGGAAGGCGACCTTAAAAAGTAATGATGTTTTACTGAGCGAAGCGATAAGTTCACAAACAGATTTAGGCGACCTGCATGAACTTGGCGCTAGCCTAAACCTCCGTGCAGTAATGAACAATCTTCGCGGAGAGCCGGAAAAGGGCCATGCCGACCTTTTAACTGCGCTGGAAATCGCGAAGAGATTGGGGGCTCCGTATAATGTTGGATTGGCGATACAGAATTTAGCTGATAACGCTTTTGCACGCAATGAGTTGGAGGCGGCAGAATATTTTTACCGGCAGGGTTTATT
>CAYUFN010000062.1:15364-16222 GCA_964443965.1 uncultured Hyphomonas sp.
TTAAACTCTGAACATCAAAATGTGGCCTTGAAATCAGCACTTTGGATTGGCTTGGCACGAACAGCTAATGCAAGAGGGGTGATCGAAGACGACACGTGCAAGCATTTACAGCGCGCAAATGTCGAATTCGATACAGTTGTGATGGATGAGCTTCGTAACATCCTGTCTAAACTGGAATGTAATTAGACTTTTATACTCATCTAAATTGAAAGCTTACGGCTCTAATGCGTCCAAACAGGGTATAACTCCCCCCCGCGTTATAATATCTGTTGTACTGAAATCTTCTTTCTCCGCAGTGTCTCCTCCCTCAAGGGCACCTAACTGATTGGCAGTCAGAGGTTTCATATATGGCTTCGACAGCAGAACAGAAAGTAGCTTGAAGTATAAGCCCTTCTCTTTCAGGTATCCTATATTACTAAAATCAGGGAACCGCGCTAAATTCACGCTAGGCTGATTAGCCCCCCCACCATCGGCTCCTTGTACGTCTATGCTGGGTATATCTATCGTAATTGAGCCGTCTTCCCTGCGATCTCCGGTTTGCAGTTTACGCAACCCCTCGAGTACAAAATACGTAAACAGATAATCTTTAAAGTTTTCAATTTGACGGTTTTGTGTCCGGTTAAATAAATCTCTTCTCTCAGTAAAGAGCAGATCTACAAAAGTTTTCTCAGTCAACCCAGCCATAATTATTCTCCTCAGTAAATAGCCTATGAGGCCACAAGATGTCACCTCTTTCTTTATATTTCCATGATATCGTCGAGAGGAGAAGCTGACTGTGACCTCAATCACTTGCAGAGAAAAGAGACCAGCTTTCGCTGATCCCGTTTCGTGTTTCAGGAGAGAGGTCGCTTACCGCGC
>CAYUFN010000063.1:0-15903 GCA_964443965.1 uncultured Hyphomonas sp.
TCTCCATTCCCATCAGATAGCTCAAACGCGCCATTGTGGACCTCGGCAACCGCTGCAACAAGGGCAAGCCCCAAGCCAGAACCCGGTTCTGAGCGACTATCCTCTAATCTAACAAAGCGTTTTATAGCGCGCGCGCGTTGTGCCTCAGGGATACCTGGACCACTATCTATCACGCGGATCACCACCATATTGTCACGCCCTCTGGCAGCCTCCAGTTTGATATGGCCCCCATCAGGTGTGTACTTAATGGCATTATCAATGAGGTTTGACATCGCCTGCGCAATCATTTCCCGTTGTCCTAAAACCGTAAGATTACGTCCAATAGAATTGGAAAAGGCAAGGCCTGCCTCCTCACATGCCGGGTCGTATAATTCTACCAATTCATATAAGAGAGCAGTTAAGTCTGTTGCCGCCATGCGCGCACCCTGGCCTGTTTCCAGGCGCGAAAGGCGCAAAATCGCATTGAAGGTTGCTAAAACCCCATCGACCTCGCCAAGCGTTTGCTCAAGCGTTTCTTCAGCAGTACCTTGCGACATTGGCCCAGCCAAAGTTGTCTCCAGCCTGTTTCTCAGCCGCGTAAGAGGGGAGCGTAAATCGTGTGCGATAGAATCGCCAACATGTCGCGATGACTGCATAAGTTGCTCGATCCTTGCAAGCATCGCATTAAGTTGTTCAGCCAGCCGATCAAACTCGTCTCCAGAGCCAACCACAGGTGCACGCCGGGATAGATCTCCCGTCATAACAGCCTCTGCGGTTTTGCTAAGCTGATCAGCGCGTCGAGCTGCTGACCTGGAAATAATAATTCCGCCTAGCAACGACATGAGAAGGCCAATGGGAACAGCTGTGAGCAAAACAGATGTGATACGTGGGAGAACACGTTCAAACTCTTGAATATCATAGCCGACAAATATCGTCGTACCATCAGGGAGTACAGCCGCGCGTCCTTCGGCAGCACGCGATTCTATTCCGCCATCCTGCGTCGGATAATCGATATCAATAAATAGTTTTTGCAAACTTAAGGGAGGTAATGGTTGCAAGCCGGAAAGTTGCCCAGATATTTTCCGCCCCTCAGCATCTTGCAATAAATACAGCAGCTGTCTTGAGCCAGATCCAGGCAAAGAAGGTGTCGAACGTTCCCGTACCGATCGGTTTAACTGTACAAGTCCACCATCATCATAAACTTGCAGTAATTCAGAGAGCTCAGCATCAAGTGTCGCGCCTGCTTCTGCGCGCACAAAAACAACAGTCGCCGAATACAGATATACGAGCAAACCAAGGACGAAGATTGTAAACAGGACAGAGTGCAGAAGAGCCAACCTGAACGTGGTTGTCCGCATCAGATTAGGTAGGCTGAACCTCATGCTTGCAGGCGATAGCCAGCGCCTCGCACAGTGTGCAGAAGGACCTCATCAAACCCTTTGTCAATTTTTCCACGCAAGCGGGAAATATGAACATCGATAACGTTCGTCTGAGGGTCAAAATGATAGTCCCAGACTTTCTCCAGCAGCATAGTACGTGTCACAACTTGTCCCGCATTTCGCATAAGATATTCCAGTAGACGGAATTCACGTGGCTGCAAATCAATTTTCTGCCCTGCGCGAGATACTTTACGAGACAGTAAATCCATTTCCAAATCACCGGCTTTCAGATTGGTGATTGGCGCATCCGTGACTTGACGGCGAGCGAGCGCCTCAACGCGCGCAACAAGCTCACTCGGGGCGAAAGGCTTTGCCAAATAATCGTCGCCACCAGCTTTTAATCCTTCAACACGGTGATCAACGTCTCCCAGTGCCGATAAGAAAAGGGCTGGAGATGTACCACCGCCGTCTCTGTATTCCTTCACAAGCGTCAGGCCATCTTTTTCAGGCAACATCCTATCGACGATCAGCACATCGAAGTCTCTGACACGCGCCAGTTGCAACCCGGTGTCTCCACGATGGGCCATATCAACAATATGGCCCGCTTCACTCAAGACTTTGGAGACAAAGGACGCCATGTCCTTATCGTCTTCAATGATCAATACTTGCATACTCATCCCCTTAGGAGTTCAGCCGAGATTATTCGTCTTCAGAGATGTCTACAGTCGCAAAGTTGGTCCCACGGACAGATCGAACAGTTACCAATACTTGCTCTTTCCCGGCACGACGGGCTGCGTCGACAACACGTTCAAGATCTTTGACCGTTTCCATGGGTTGGCCATTGACCTCTAATAAAGCAAAGCCTGCCGTCATAACGCGCGCAAACGGGCTTGTGCGTTCAATGCTGTTTACAATCAGCCCCTTTTCGGAATCTTTGAGACCAAGAGCCTCGCGTGCTTCTTCATCAAGCTCACTGAGTGAAACGCCAAGAACGCTCTCACCTTCTTCTTTCTTATCGTCTTCTTTTTCAGGTTCATTTGGCAGGTTCTGGCCAGTTGTTAGATTTTTCGGCCGCTCACCAACGGTCACTTTAATGACACGCCGCTCTCCGCGACGAAGTACAACAAAGTCATTTTCTGAATCGACAATGAGTTTTGCAACGCGCCGTGTTAGCTCATTGGCGTCTTCAATCGAGTCTCCGTTAAGCTCAACAATGACATCGCTACGCTTGATCCCAGCCTTATCGGCAGGACTACCAGACGTTACATCCGCAACCAGCGCACCTTTGCCATCTTTCACATCAAGCGCCTCAGCGAATTCAGGTCGAAAATCGCCAATTGAAACACCAAGCCAACCGCGTTTCACTTCGCCATTTTTAATCAACTCATCCGTGATCGTCACAACAAGGTCTGCAGGGATCGCGAAGCCGATACCAACAGATCCGCCAGTGGGGGAGAGGATTTGTGTGTTTACACCGATTACACGCCCTTTAAGGTCAAAGGTAGGGCCGCCGGAATTACCTTGATTTATGGAAGCGTCAATTTGCAAGAAATCGGTATACTGAGAGCCTGTTATATCACGTCCATTGGCAGAAACGATGCCAGCCGTCGCCGTATTGCCAAGGCCAAAAGGGTTCCCGAGAGCAACAACCCAGTCTCCGACACGCACATCCTCTGAATCCTCGAACTCGACATAGGGGAACGTGCCACCATCGATGACTTTGACAACAGCCAGATCAGTTTCCGGATCAGCACCGATGAGTTCAGCATCAAGCTCAGTTCCATCCGTCATAACCAGTTGTATCTCTGTTGCACCGTCAACGACGTGATTATTGGTCACAACAAGACCGTCTTTAGAAATAAAAAATCCAGAACCAAGTGCGCGTGTTTCACGGGTAGCGGGGCCATCTTCTTCTTCCTCACGGCGGCGCTCTTCAAGAAAGTCCTCAAGGCCAGGTACACCGCGGAACCGCTCAAGCAGGCGTTCGCGTGGATCTTCACCAACTTCGCGTTCACCACGTACGTTCACGCTGACGACGGCAGGGCTTACGCTTTCGATAAGATCAGCAAAGCTTAACGGGGCTCCACGCGGGGCTTCTATCTTTATTGGATCGGCTTCTGCCAGTTGAGAAAATTGTGGCCCAATCAAAAGGGCTCCCATCGCCGCGCCACCAAGGAGAATGCCAGCAAAAGCTGTCGATGTTTTACCAAACCAGTTCATGTTCAATCCTATTTCTTACGCTTACACATTTAGCGCCTTGTTTATATTTAGTCTATCACAGCATAATTGCTCATTAAATTGTATTTAGGGAGCAGGCAAAACTGTGTTTTTTCTCAGGCAAACTGCGTTTTTACTGCCACTTTACGTTCCAAAGTCCGGTGGACAGGACATTTATCAGCAATTTCCAGCAATCTTTCGCGCTGCGTTTCATCCAGATCACCTTCTATTGTGATCAGCCTTAGAAACGTATCAATACGCTCGCCATCAGGGTCCGCCGGATTTTGTTCACGCGAGAAGTTGACCGTCACTGCAACAGAGTCAAGCGGCCACTTCTTACGATTAGCGTACATGCGCAGCGTCATAGAGGTACATGCCCCCAAACCCGCGCCAACATATTCATAAGGGCCAGGCCCCGTATCACCGCCGCCAACAGAAACCGGCTCATCTGCCAGATAGCGATGCCGACCAATGGAAACGCGGTTCTGGTAAAGCCCACCTTGTGTCTCAGCAACATGTACACCGCCAGTATGGGCGACCTTTGCACCAGGGCTCTCATTTGGCAAATATCGGGCTGCCCAGTTTGCAATGACATCAGCTGCATAAATGGCATCAGATGCTCGCGACAGCAAATGATCGGCCGTATCAAGGCTTACAAAGCTCTTAGGGTGTTTGGCTGTTACAAACAGCTTTGATGCATTCTCAATCCCAACAGTCTGGTCAGTTGGCGCATGCATAATCAAAAGAGGCAAACCAAGACTGGCTGCTGCATCAAGAACATTGGCTTCAGTAACATCATCAACAAACTGTTTTTTGATCGTGAAAGGGCGTCCAGCAAGCAAAACTTCAGCTTTACCCTCAGTTTGGATTTCATCAAGCTTTGCGCCAAAATTATGCACCACATGCCCCGTATCGGATGGCGCGCCAATTGTCGCAACAGCTTTGACTGACTCTAAGCTGCCGGCCACTGCAATAACTGCGGCTCCGCCCAGTGAGTGCCCAACCAGAAGATCCGGCCCACCATAATTCTCGTTCAGCCAGATAGCGGCCGCTTCAAGGTCTTGGAGATTGGTAGAAAAATTTGTATCAGAAAAGTCGCCTTCAGATTGACCCAAACCAGTAAAATCAAACCGAAGAACACCAATGCCTTGCCGCGCAAGTTCCCGAGCAATCGACCGCGACGCTGCAATATCCTTTGAACATGAAAAACAATGCGCAAAAAGCGCCATAGCATGAGGGGATTGTGCAGAAGGAAGCTCCAAAATACCCGCAAGTTTCTGACCATTAGGGCCTTGGAAATCGATGTGTTCACTACTCATAATGCGGCACCTGTGTCTTGTTCGTATCTCTAGATAGGACAAACATCCTCAAAGGGAAACTAGGCGTCGGTCTCTTTCTTGTGATCAGCATCAAAAGTATCAGGGGAAACGGCTATTATCTCACCATCAACTTTGCTTCCACGGCGCGCCAATCCGAGCCCCAATGCCCCAATCAGAAGCAACCCAAAAGGTAACCCCCATAGGATCTGGCCGGATAGCCCCTCAGTAGAAGGTCGAAAAAGGACGAACTCACCATAACGGCCCGCAAACCAGTCTCGAACATCCTGATCCGTCGCACCAGCAGCAATCATTTCGCGAATGCGCGCGCGCATGTCACCAGCGATATCGGCGCCACTCTGCGAGATAGGTTCATTCTCACACGCCACACAACGAATTTCTTCCATCAGCGCTTTGGCGCGCGCCTCTGCTTTAGCGTCTTCAAGTGGCACATCAAGCGCCATCAGAAACGGTATGAGCAAAAAAGCGAGCCAGCGCATTATTCTTCCGCCTCAGCTGCTTCAGAAGACACCATAGCCGTTATCAACGGCTTATTAAGAGTGACATCCTCTACTGATGCCTCAGATTGCTCTTTTCTGGCGTCACGCGTCTGACCAAAAATTGCAAACCCACCACCGAGCGCCATTAAGATCGTGCCAAGAAAGATCAGATCAATCAGGGGGTTGAAATAGACCCTGAAAGTCCATCTTATAACACCATCAACTGATCGACGATCACCAAGAGCGGCATATAAATCCCCAAAGGCGGTTTTATGGATCGCCGTTTCCGTAGTGGGCATTTGTGCAGCAGGATAGTAACGCGTTTCAGGACGAAGAATAGCCTTACTTGCGCCTTTGCTGACAACCAAAATTCCACGATCGGCGTACCAATTCGGCCCCTCAGATGTTTCAACACCTTCAAGGCTGATTTCCCAACCTGCCAGGCTCGCACTTTGACCTGCAGTTAAAGCGAGTGTCTGCTCATATCGCGAACTTGTTTCGACGACCGCGCCGATAACAAACAAGCCGATCCCGGCATGGGCAAGGCTCATTCCCCAAACGCGGGCGGGCAACTTGAAGAGACGGTTTAGCGTCATCGCCCGCCGCCAAAGTTCATAGCCAGCTCCGTACAAAAGCCAAAGTCCCAAAGCAACACCCAGGCCTGCACCAAGTGGTAGCTTTGCCCAGCTGAGCGCAAACAGAACACAAGCACCAAGAGCGGCACCAATAATAACACTGCGCTGCCAAATAAACTTCAGCTTGGCACGTCCCCAGCTCCAAGCTTGCACAAGCGGCAAGGCAACAAGAAGACCAGCCATAATCGGTACAAATGTGGCGTTAAAATAAGGAACACCTACCGACATTTGTCGCCCGGTCATTTCAGCAAGCAATGGGAACATTGTTCCAAGCAGTACCGTGGCTGTAGCAACGGCAAATACCAGATTGTTCAACATCAGGGCGCCCTCGCGGCTGATCATCTGCCAATCGGGACCACCCTTCAAAGCCGGCGCGCGCCAAGCGAAAAGAGCAAGTGCGCAGCCGCCATAAGCCACTAGCCCACCCAGCAAAAGGCTGCCCCGCAAGGGATCAATCGCGAACGCATGCACAGATGTCAGTATCCCTGAACGCACCAGGAAAGCTCCAAGTATAGAAAAGCAAAACGCCAGGACAGCCAGAAGGACGGTCCACGCCGCAAAGCCGCCGCGTTTTTCAGTCACAATGATCGAGTGTAAAAGCGCCGTACCAATCAGCCATGGCATTAACGAAGCGTTCTCTACCGGATCCCAAAACCACCAACCACCCCAACCGAGCTCATAATATGCCCAATAGCTGCCGAGCGCGATGCCAAGTGTCAGCGGCACCCATGCAGCCAGCACAAATGGGCGGGTTGCACGTGCCCAGTTCCTGTCTACACGGCTTTGCAATAAACCCGCAGCAGCCAAAGCAAAAACGAATGAAAACCCAACATAGCCAAGATAAAGCATGGGGGGGTGTATCGCCAATGCCGGATCTTGGAGAACAGGGTTAAGGCCACTTCCTTGAAGTGGGGCCGGGTTTAACCTTAAAAAAGGATTTGAGGCGAACAGAAGGTAAGTCAGCGACCCAGTTGCAATGACCCCTTGAATGCCAATTGCCTTTGCCTCGAAATCTGCACGTCCTGTTTTGAGGCGCAAGGCCCCGCCAACCGCGAACCCGATCGTAACCAGGCACCATAGTGCCATTGAGCCTTCGTGGTTTCCCCAAGTCCCGGCAATCTTGTAAAAAAGAGGTTTCAGCGTGTGAGAATGATCAGCAACAAGTTTTACGGAAAAATCTGATTGGATAAATGCAACGACCAGAAAAGCAAAGGCAAACAACATAAGCAGAAACGCTGTATGAGCACCGCTAGCCGCCATAGTGCGGTTTCCACGCAAACCATACCAACTTTGGAACAGACTGGCCGCGAGTGCCAGAAAAGCTGCAAAATGCCCGATCTCAATCACGTATCGGGGCTTTCTACATTGGCCAATTCACGCGGCACATAGTTCTCATCGTGCTTGGCTAAGAGGCGGGAAGCAATAAAGCGCCCCTCAGCATTGAATTGACCTTCGGCAACAACGCCAGCACCTTCCTGAAACAAAGCTGGCGCGATGCCATCATATTCAACCCGTATGGCATGCAGATCATCCACAACGCGAAATGTGAATTGTGTTCCTTTAGTATAGGTCAATGACCCAACCTCGACAAACCCCCCAACTTTGCCTGTCAAGCCTGGCTCCGGTCCACCGCGCTCGGCAAGTGCTGTTGGTGTGTAAAAGAGGTTGGCACTTTGCTGAAGCGCCATAAACGCCAAGCCAGCCGCCACTAACAAAAGCAGGCCAGCAAAGAAAACTACATTTAATCGTCTCGTCCTAGCTCTCATAATGCCCGTCTATAAGGTTTGTTGAATGATTTTGCCAGCATTAGCGCCTGCGACACAAGCATCCTTACGTCCTTATTCAGGTATTTCAGATACCTGCTCCTCTACCTGAGCGACTAGCGCGTCGAGCATTTCACGGCGTGGGTCTTCAGGGGCGACGCCTTCACGCACGGCTTTCCATCTAGCGCGCGCTATTTTATCGTTTCCTATTTGCCAGTCCGCCAGGCCAGCTAAAAATCCCGCGCGCACTTGTGCCGGATCCAGGATGACCGCGCGTGAGTAGATCTGTTTTGCTGCATCATCAATCTTTCCATCTGATAATCGCACCATCGCATCCCCAAGGGCGACCATAGCTGGCACATAGCGATCATCACGGCGAAGAGCAGACTGATAAGCGCGAATTGCATCGCCATCACGCCCCTGCGCGCGCATCATTTCACCAATAAAAAAATGAGGTTGGGGCGCATCAGGCTGTTCCTTGACTAAGCCTTCAAGTCTGGCGAGTGTCTCGGCCGGGCTGAGCGTAGTTGGGTCGCGTTGAGCGATTTCGGCGACGCGGTCCTTGTAAGGTTGCCCTGGAAGTTCGGCGCGCCCAATAAAGAAATATCCAAACGCACCAATCAAACCAACAAGTAGAATGGCACTCACTTTCGTATCACCAGCACCTTTAAACCGTGCAAGTTGTGATGCACCTAAAATCGCAAAAAAGCCAAAAGACCAAACTATCCAGCTCATGCACTTGGTAACCTTAATGTCGCCCGTAACCCCCCAAGTTCAGGCGCGTCGTCAAGCACAAATCTTCCCTCGTGCATCTCAGCCAATTCGGTTACAATTGACAAGCCCAGCCCTGTGCCGGGTGCCGCTTCATCTAATCTGACACCACGCTGTAGCGCTGCGCCGCGTTCATCAAGCGTCAAACCATTTCCATCATCATCTACGTGCAAAAGGAAACCACCCTCGGTTATCTGAACTGAAACTTGAACACGACTTTTGGCCCATTTACAGGCATTCTCCATCAAATTTCCAACCATTTCCTCAAGGTCTTGCTTCTCGCCACGAAAGTATAAGTTCTCAGGATTTGCCACGGTTACCGTAATGCCTTTTGCGGCAAATAATTTGGTCAGCAAGCGGCCCATATCTGCCAGAACAGGTGCTACCGCCGACCGCGAACCAAGCGTTTGCGCACGGGCAGCCGCGCGCGCCCGCTTCAAATAGTGCTGCACATTATCATGCATTGCACCAGCCTGGCGCCGGACAACATCATCAAGCGGTGTATCGCCAGCTGCTTCATTCATCATTACAGCAAGGGGAGTTTTCAAAGCATGCGCCAGGTTTCCTACATGCGTTTGGGCGCGCTCCACGACACCGCGATTATGATCAAGAAGCTTGTTTAGCTCTTCGCTCAAAGGTAGAACTTCTGATGGATAATCACCCTCCAGCTTTGTTCGGCTGCCCTCACGTATTTCCTCAATATCATGCCTCACACGGCTAAGTGGACGCAGAGCAGACCGGATACCATATCTCAAAGCAAGCAAGATGATTGCAGCAAGCGCACTCATTGCTGTCACAAGGATCCAGGTAAACCGCTCAGCGCCGCGATCAGTCTCTGTCCGGTCGAAGGCTGTTAGCAAGATAATCGGATTACTCCGGCCAGACAACGTAATGGATTGTGCTGCCATTCTGACCCGTTCACCAATTGGGCCAACACCCGTCGAACGTATGATGTCCCCTTGTCCATCGATCACGCGGCGAATATTTTTCTCAGGCCAGGGAATCTCTCCCTCCCAAAGACTTTTTGGCTGGATAAGCTCTTGTGTATAAGTGCCAGTTTCCTGATCTGCACCTGCAATCACCCAATATCGACCGGACAATGCGGTATTGAAAAGTTCATCAGCTGGCAACGTCTCATCATTAACAAATAAATTGCCACTATCGTCGGCATCAACCGAGCGAAGCAGTGATGTAAGTGTGCGGTCCAGCTCAGCATCCAACAATGCCAAAGTTTGGCCGCGATACACGGCCGAAAGAATCAAGACCAACCCTGCCAATAACACAAGTGACATCAACGCCGCCGTAACAAGCAAACGACGCGCAAGCGAATTGTCAAATGTCGATTGGAAAAAGTCCATATGTCATTTAGGCTATACGCGAGAACCGGGCAAGCTTGCCTCAAGCAGTCGCGGCTTCTGCCTCAGGATTGATAAGCCTGTATCCAAGCCCACGTTCGGTTTGAATGCGGTCGGACCCAATTTTTTTACGAAGGCGTCCGATAAATACCTCAATCGTGTTCGAATCGCGATCAAAATCCTGATCATAAATATGCTCAACCAGCTCAGTACGCGGCACAACACGGCCCTGATGATGCATCAAATAAGCCAGAACGCGATATTCATGCGCTGTCAGTTTGATTGGGGCACCTTTAACTGTCGCCCGCGCTGATCGCGTATCGACACGTAGCTCGCCACATTCTAAAGCTGCCGCGGAGTGCCCAGTTGCGCGCCGTAACAGCGCGCGCAGGCGAGCAAGCAGCTCTTCTGTAATAAATGGCTTGGTGAGATAATCATCTGCGCCAGCATCAAAGCCTGCAACTTTTTCGCTCCAACGATCACGAGCCGTGAGGATAAGAACAGGAAAATCACGGCCATCTTCACGCCAGCGCTCAAGGACTGTAACGCCGTCCATTTTCGGCAGCCCCAGATCAAGTATCACGGCATCATAAGGCTCAGTATCGCCAAGAAAATGCCCATCTTCACCATCAGATGCCAAATCAACAGCATATCCAGACTGTGATAAAGCGTCGGCTAATTGGCGGCGCAGGTCCGCATTATCTTCAACAACAAGTATTCTCATAAAACTTATCCTCCGCTTGAACGGATTACATTACCGCTTTTCGCATCGACCACGAATAAAAGCTTACGTCCATTCTTTTCCCAAGCAATATGATAGACTGAGCCACCATTAGGCTTAGAAAAAAGTTCCGCTTCGAGATATTGGCCACCGTGTTCGCGCTTGAGCTGCTTAATGATTTTTGCCAAAGGAATGATATCACCATTTTGGCGCGCACTTCTCGCATCACCAGCGGCCCAACTTTGAGCGCTCACGACAGGTGTCCCAAGGCAGGACAGTATCAAAAGAGATGCAAATATGCGTTTCATTCAACTACTTTAATTCGACCTCACTGAACACCCAGTGAATAAGCGCGTTCATTATCTATCATTTTCTCTTTGTCTGATTTTAGAAGCAAAGTCTCTCAAATTCTCAGATTTTGGATCATCAAGCACAATTTCTATACGAGCATACAGATGCCCAGCTTTTGCGGATCTCTGAACCCCTTTGCCTCGCAAACGCAACACAGCGCCGGTATTCGATCCCTCTGGAACCTTCAGATTTAGCACACCAGCGGGCGTCTCAACACTTACTGTCCCGCCTAGAACGGCTGTATCTAGTGAAATCGGCACGGCCATGCGCACATCGTCCCCCTCGCGCGTCCACAATTTGTGAGGCTTCACTGCCATTTCAACCAGCGCATCCCCTGGCGGGCCGCCATAAGGAGACGCTTGCCCCTGACTTTTCAAGCGCAAAGTTTGCCCTGTCTCAACACCGGGGGGTATATTAATATCAAGAAATTGCCCATCGGACATTTTTATACGTCGCCGGGCGCCCATAATCGCGTCGATAAAATCGACTTCGACACGGTAACGCAAGTCACGTCCCTTACGCGGCCCAGGTCCACGCCGTCCGCGTGTACCGGCGCCAAAAATACCTGAGAGCATATCTTCAAAAGGATCTCCACGCCCGCTCCCCATCGGACCGCTCGCCCCCCCGCGAAACCCGCGTGGTTGACCATCAGCATCAATTTCCCCACGATCATACTGGCCTCTCTTGGCCTTATCTCCTAGAATATCATAAGCGGAAGATACTTTTTTGAACGCGTCTGCCTTTGCTTCGTCTCCGGGATGTTGATCGGGATGCAATGCCTTGGCTTTTTGACGATAAGCTTTCTTGATCTCACCATCGCTGGCAGATCGAGACACACCTAAAATAGAATATGGGTCCATACTCAAAAGTCCATCAAGCTCCTTGCGAGTCATAGACCTAATGCGCTTGGTCTACGATTGAAACCTTGTTTATGCGCTAGAGCATTAATCTTGCCTGATGCCCTACCCGGCCATCGGGTCCATATTCCCCAACAAGAACCTCATCTCCATGCTGCCAAATGTCTGGAAGACCGAAAGAAATTGCCTCTACGTCAACATCAAGAAGTAAGCTAACCCCTCGTTTCAGGTGCACATTAAATCGACCTTCATTCGGGCTATCTGGCAAAATCCAGCTATCTGTAATTTCCATGCCGCGGCGTACCCAACTAAGCGTTAAAGTGCCATCAGAAGAAATGGTCGAGCGCAAATGAACCGGGGAAAAGCTAAGGGCTGCTTTATTGTCAAATCGGGCAATCTGAAGATCACTCAATAATCCACGCGCCTCGGCTTGCCAGAGGAGATTTAATCCAATTTCGTTAGAAGCGATCTTTCCCCGCTGCAAACGCGCATCAAGACGCACACAAATTGCCCCACTTTGTGCAGATGCAATTTCGCTTCCCTGCAAGCCACGCAATAATCCTGTCAAGCGATATTGGTTCTGCCCGATAAGCTCAGCGTCGCGATAAGACACAAGCTCCCAACCTTGCGAATTTTGAACAAGCAGCGGCTCTGCACTCGCCAGGGCCGCCTGCGCACTGAGGGACGGCAGCTGCTCTGCGGGCATCTCGACAACAAGCTCAGAAGCCATGTCCCATCGCCCAAGCGGGCCTGTTGAGAGTGGCGCGATTAAACGACCAACACCGGCAGGGTCAGTAATCTCAGCCCGTACATTTAGTGAGGATTCTTCAACGCCCGCTGAAACGCTTACAGGGCCTGGCCATGGTTGGCCTATGCCAGCCAGGAGAGGCCGCGCATCATCACTTGCGCCAGGTATAATCGGCCCATCAATAAGAAGTATATCCGGGACGGCCAAGCCGGTGCCCGTCGGTGCTGCATCTTGCGGAGTGATCGCTCTAACCTCCTCCAATGCAGGCGCTTCTGGCCGCAACTCAACGTCTATCTGCGCTCTGTCAGTCAAGCGCGTGACGCGCCAGATCCGGTCGCGCTCGTCCCGTAAGCCATCACCTGCCTCCAACGCCAAATACTTCAGTGGAAGCCCAAGATTTGCTTCGTCACCATCAGCAGCTTGCCCTAGCATAAAATCAGCAACCGACTGCGCGCGCGCTTCAGTCAAAACGAGCGGCATTGACACATCCAGGACCATCCCGCGATCCCCATGCGGCACTCTGGCTTCGATGGTTGCTGGCTGATAATCTTCAGCCCCGTCAATATATGTCAGCCTAAGCGCACCGGGAACCTTGTCGAGTAATTTGCGCGTCTGCAATAAGCCTCCATCAACCAGCTCTGCATCAACAACCTCATTAACTGGCCCCGCATTAATAACTGAAAGAACCAGAGCACCATCCCGCTCAATCATTTCAAGCCCATAAGCAGCCAAGAGCGGCTGCAAAGCGTTGCGCACGGATCAAACTCCCGTCAAAGTGAACCCGTCCACAAGGCCCGTGACAGCGCTAGCATCTACCGTTATGCCACCCCGCGATGCAATATCAGTCAACACGCCACCAAGTACGGAAAGGCCTGCACGCCCATTCAACCAGTGTCCGAACGCCCAGTTTTGTCCATCCGTCCAAATATCATTCCGGATTGGAAATACAGGCCAGGGACGCGCATCCCAAGCCCAGACAAGCGCTTGCTCAACCGCCATTTGTCCCTGCCAGTAAGACAGCGCCACATCCAGCGCAGCTCGCTGGTAAAGGTCATCACGCTGACCTGTTGAAAACGGCGGAAATGCACTCTCAGAGCTCTTAGGATCAAAAAACAAATTAGGAGAATTTCCACCACTATCAAGTGCTGGAAACCCTATCTCTGAGAGGCGTATTGGTTTACCCCCGGCTACCCAGCCTGTTGACACTTCGTTGCGTACACCACCTGGCCTTTCGTGATGATTTGCCCCCCACCAACCGAGCAAATCCTTCTGCCGAAAAATCCAGTGCTCATCGTGAGCTGTATCCACAATCGGTGTTCTAATCTGCTCTTGCCGGTCTTCATCAGAAGCGTAAAACCAATCATATGCCTCGCCCCCTGCCATTTGGCTAAAAAGATAAGCCGGGTCATCAGCCGCATCAAAACCAGCCAACGCATCTAAGTGAGCCTGACCAGGCCGCCAATCGCCAACTGGCGGGTACCAATCTATACCAACAAAGTCGACATTCTGATCTCCCCAAAAAGCATCAAGCGGAAAAAGCACATCTCCACTGCCATCGCTTGGTATATAAGCTCCGTATTCTGACCAGTCAGCCGCATATGAAATTTTGCAAGCTGGGCCTAAAATACTGCGGATATCTGCAGCCAGAGACACGAGCCCCTCCACGAAAGGGAACTGACCCAAATTATCTCGCATTCGCGACACACCGCGCATCTCTGATCCAATAAGAAATGCCTCAACACCACCAACTGCTTTTGCAAGCCACGCATGATGCAAAATAAAGCGACGAAAGCCAAAATCACTTTCTGCACCGCGCCACTGAACCATTTCTCCGTCAATTTCAAAATCATCTGCACCTGCATTCCCCAGAAACTGCTCAATGGCTACGCGCGTTTCAACTTGCCCATCGATATCTGTAATTCTACCGCGCCAGGGAAAAGCTGCCTGCTCATCGCCTCCGTAAGGGTCCGGCAAGCCATTTGCTTCTGGTATATCCATGAACAGAAATGGTGACATCGTTACTTTTAAACCGCGCGCTTTCAGCTCTTTAATGCCTTCCATGACAGCCCGATCAGCAGGCGTGCCGCCATAATTGGGCGCACCCACATCACCCCCGGAAATGAGCATCGCATCATCACGCCCAAGGCTGTTTACCTGCCATGAATAAGGCCTTGTTTCTTTTTCACGCGTTTCAACCCCCGGTCTGATTTGACAATGCCTTGCCCGCAAATCATTCCCGAACCAGCCGACAGTCATCGCAACGGTATGCACGAGTGGCAAATCATCTTCAAGCTGATCAAGTGACACCAGCATATCTGTACGCTCAGTCGATGTGTGCGTATTTTCAGGTGTCTCAATATTCGGGAAATAGTGCTGCCGAACAGGCTCAGTACCATACACAAACTCCCCACTTGCCGGAATTAAGTTTACGCCGGTCACTCGTTTGGATAAAGGCGCACTTGTGCTCAAATTTGCAGGATCTGGTGCATCGCGGAGAACTTCAAAGCTAAGCTGAGGCAATCGATTACCAAATCGCTCTAGCGGTAAATCTTCAAAAACAATATACGCCATCCCACGATATGCGGGCGCGCAATCAGCGCCCTCAATAGCTTCAATCAAAGGATCGACAGTCTGATCTTCAGCCCCCTTGTAAAGTCGATACGGAAGATCATTTAGCGGAACAACCTCTCCATTGGCCCAAACGCGTGCAACACGGTTAATTTCACCCTCACAAAGCGCAACCGCAAAGCTCGCAGAATACGTAAAGTTCGCCACACGCGGACCACCCTTGCCGCCTCCGGCTCTTTGGGTTGTTCTGGTTTCACGAAACTGCGCTGCCCAAATTACTTGTCCGCCCACACGCGACCGTCCATAAATATTAGCAATGCCTGCGCCTTCACGACTCTCCATAACGCGGATGCTTTCAATCCGCGGCCCCTCAGTTGTATTGCCAAACAATAGCCCATCAAGCCGAGAGCCAAGAAATCCACCAACCGCTTGTCCAAGTGCTGCGCCTGATATTTGAAACCCAAGCGCACCAAGGCCACTTGGCAACAAAGCCGAGCCAGCAGCCTGACCAACAGCAGAAAGAGCAATTTGTGTCATAAATTCAATCCTCTATATTCGGAAACTGATAAGCTGCAGCAATCCGTCTGCGCCACCAGGGAACCAGTCGCGTTTCTACGACACTGTGCCCCCAATAAGCGTGTATGATGCGGTCAGGGCGGGATAGGTTTGCACCATGCTTAGCCCGGCACCCCCGCCCCATACGGCACCAAAGCACATCACCCCCCCGCCCCAGCCCGAGTGCA
>CAYUFN010000064.1:0-15399 GCA_964443965.1 uncultured Hyphomonas sp.
GGCATAGGCCATGCTTGTGCCACGTGCGAAGGAGCCCGGGTTGATGAGCCAAGCGTTCATTTGTTCATAGGTCCAGTTACCGTCAATGCCGGACAGTGCACCTGAATAATTAAACCCAGCCGCAGAGGCAATATCGCGGCCAATCACGCCATAAAGGTTTGGTCCTACACCATTTGCACCGCCCTCATTCCAAGTGTGGCATGTGGCGCACTGGCGCTTCAATACGGTTTCACCAGCGGCGACATCAGCGCCAACCAAAAGCGCACCAAGATCGAAGACCGGTCCTTCATCAGCGCCACCACCTGTGCTCGCTTCGGCAATGTCAATTCTGTAGCCGTGAAATTTGTCTGTTGCCCATTCATTTTTGGTTTCATACTCATGCGCGCCATGGTGACCGCCGCCGCCGAACACATATGTCGAAACTTCGTTCAGGCCGAAGATCAGAAGAAAAGTCGCAAGTGCTGCGCCAAAGAATTTATTAAAGCCAAGCTCACCCATTTAAAGAGTTCCCTCACATGTTTAACTATCGCGCGCCTTTTGGCACGAGAGCATCAAGCTGACAACATAATGGCGCATAAACGACGCCCCATAGAAGGGGTTCGCGTCGATCCGCCGCAGCGTCTTTCCCGGTGCTTCATCTCTATGATTCTGCCTAGAGGCAGGTTATGAGCAGATCATGTCAAATTGCATTTCCTATCAGGGAGAACCCGGCGCAAACTCCCATATCGCCTGTAATGAAGCCTATCCGGACATGGAACCACTGCCATGTCGGACATTTGAAGAAGCCTTCGCAGCCGTTGAAGACGGGCGCGCTGCGCTTGCTATGATCCCTGTTGATAATACGATTGCTGGGCGCGTGGCAGATATTCATCACATGCTTCCGACAACGCCGCTCTCAATTATAGGGGAACATTATTTGCCGATTCGGTTTCAATTGATGGCGTTGCCGGGGACTGCGCTGCGCGAGGTAAGATACGCGCGCTCACACATTATGGGGCTGGCCCAGTGCAGGAATTTTCTACGGCAACACCAGATTGAGGCGATTACCGCAGCCGATACGGCAGGCGCGGCGCGCGAAGTGGCAGAGCTGGGCGATGCGACCTCCGCCGCGATTGCGCCGCGTTTGGCTGCAGAGGTTTATGGGCTGGAGATTCTGGCCGAAGACATTGAAGACGCCGACCACAATACAACTCGTTTCGTTATTATGTCGCGCGATCCGGGGGACTATCAGGCCAGCGATGGACCGGCGGTGACCGCCTTTATCTTTCAGGTCCGCAACATTCCCGCCGCCCTTTACAAGGTGATGGGCGGCTTCGCCACGAATGGCATCAACATGACCAAATTAGAAAGCTATCAGGTTGGCGGCTCTTTTCAAGCCACGCAATTTTACGCCGAAATTCAGGGCCACCCGGATGAAAAACATGTCCAACTGGCTCTGGAAGAATTGGGGTTCTTCTCTTCCATGCTGAAAATTATAGGCGTGTTTGCCCCCGGCGAACGACGGCGGACAGAGCGGGGTTAGGGGGCGGCGACCTCAATGATGACAGGGTCACCTATTTTGCCCTTTTGGGTGAAAGCTTCAACGCGGTATGTGCCTGGCGGCAGGAGCAGTGGGATGTCGGTTTCCCCGGGCAGGAGGAGAAGGCGTTCATCAGGCACGGCGAGATCTGGCTCGCCGGGGCGACGGGCTTCGATAATGACGGGCACATCTTTCTCTAGAAAAGCGGCAGGCACGGGCGTGTCGACATCGCCTATCGCACGACGCCAATCCGGACGATTTTTCGTAAAGGTAAGTTGCGGGTGGCCGATCATGAAGTCGGTGAGGTTAAAGGCTTCTTCTGCACCGTTTTTATTGAGACGTGTCTTGGCGAGCACGGGTTGGTATGTGGTCGCGTAACAATCTGTCTGGCTGATGGTGAGAGGGTCATGGCCTGTAAGCTCTTTTACCTCGTGGGCCATCATACCGCCTGCTTCGTTATAGCGGTGCTCAATGACATGATCCCAACCACCAATTACGATTAGCTTGGCACTCAGGGTTTGATCAAAGACGCGCTCTTTCAGGTTCAAGGCTTGGGCGACTTCGCGGCTTTCCTCCCGGTTATCTTCATACGGTATAAGTTTTATACCTTTGGCTTTAAGTTGGCGTAGCAGGCGCGCATGTATTGGGTCGTTTGAATAAAAGCTATCATCGGCCCGGATATATGGCTCGGTTCGGTTCGTAATTTTCTCGCCGAAAGATTCATATGCGTAATGTGTAAAGCCAGCCTCAACGAGAGCTTCAACTATGCCCAAAGTACCCGCGCGATGGAGCGGCATCATATGAGCTTCATTGAAGATAACAATTTGCGCGGTTTCGGCCTCTGCCAGGAGAGTCTGGGCAATTGGGCCAATGGAAACCCCACATGGGGCTTGGCGCTTGCGTAAATGAAACTCTCTTTCTGTCGGAATCAAATCTTCCCGGCCCATCAGCGCTGCAAACTGCTGGTTTGTTGAAATGGAATAAGGATCAGGTTCACCAGCCCGAAGATAGTCTGCACTTTCCCAGAGCTTCTCGTAAATCCAGTCGATTGCGTCTTGATTTACCGCCTGAGCCGAAGATGAAGCTGAGAACAGCACTATGCTAAGCGCAAAAACTAGGGTACGCATCGATAGTCTCCTAAGTTAATCTAAAATTATGCCATAGCTTTCCGCTAGGTCAAATCACTTCACGTCTTTTCATGTCCGTGCGGTGGGCTTATCGTGCTCGTACGGGATGCTGGAGCTATCGAATGATCAATAAAGATAAAGCCAAAGCTACCTATTGGCGAGCCAATCTCAAGCTTATGGCGGGCTTGCTGGTCGTCTGGTTTACCGTGTCTTTCGGCTTTGGGGTTTTGCTTCGCGAACAGCTTGATGCGGTTTCGATTGGCGGGGTGCCACTCGGCTTCTGGTTTGCGCAGCAGGGGGCGATCTATGTGTTTGTGGCGCTGATATTTGTCTATTGCGTGGCCATGAACCGGCTCGATGCGCGCTTTGCTGAAGAGATAGGGCAAGCCGATGAGTGAGCAGATCTGGACCTATATTTTCGTTGCGCTGAGCTTTGGGCTTTATATTGGCATTGCCATTTGGGCGCGCGCCAAATCCACCGATGATTTTTACGTGGCTGGCCATGATGTGCACCCCGTGCTGAATGGCATGGCGACGGCGGCTGACTGGATGTCGGCGGCGAGTTTTATCTCTATGGCAGGGATCATCGCTTTTGCAGGTTATGACGGGTCAGTCTATTTGATGGGCTGGACGGGCGGTTATGTGTTGCTGGCGCTCTTGCTTGCGCCCTATTTGCGCCGGTTCAATAAGTTCACCGTGCCGGATTTTGTTGGCGACCGGTATTATTCAGACACAGCGCGGATTGTGGCGGTGATCTGCGCGCTGTTCGTTTCGTTTACCTATATTGTCGGCCAGATGAAGGGCGTGGGCGTGGCGTTCTCGGGTTTTTTGGGCGTGCCCTATAAGCCCGGCGTGGCGATTGGCGGTTTCATCGTCTTGTTTTACGCCATGCTCGGCGGGATGAAGGGGATTACGTATACGCAGATCGCGCAATATTGCGTGCTGATCTTTGCTTATCTGGTGCCTGCGATTTTCATCTCGCTGATTGTGACGGGGAATGCTGTGCCCCAGCTTGGTTTTCTAGGAGATTTTAAAGGCACGGGCGAGCCGATGTTGTCCAAGCTGAATACGGTTGTCACGGATCTAGGGTTTACAGCGTATACGGATGGGACGAAGTCCACGCTGGATGTGTTCTTCATTACGGCCGCTTTGATGGTTGGGACAGCTGGTCTGCCGCATGTAATTATCCGCTTCTTCACTGTGCCAAAGGCGTCAGATGCGCGCCTGTCTGCGGGCTGGGCGCTGGTGTTTATTGCGCTGCTATATACGACCGCTCCGGCTGTGGCCGCGTTCGCGCGCCTGAACTTTGTCGATACCGTGCATGAGAGCGTTTATGATCCGAGCGAAGGGCAGGTGCTGGCTGCCGATGACAGCGCAACCCCCGATTGGTTCTATCAATGGGAAGAGACGGGGCTTCTGGAATTTAACGATAAGAACGGTGACGGACGTATCCAGTATGCGCCGGGCGCGCATGATGATCCGGCGAGTGCGAATGAGGTCAAGGTCGACCGGGATATTATGGTGCTGGCGAATCCGTCGATTGCCGGGCTTCCAGGCTGGGTGATCGGGCTGGTTGTAGCGGGCGGCTTGGCCGCAGCGCTGTCGACGGCGGCTGGGCTACTCTTGGTGATCTCCTCGGCGATCAGCCATGATTTGGGAAAGCGCACGCTGTTTAAGGAGATGAGTGATAAGGACGAGTTGAAATTGGCGCGTGGAGCCTCTGTGGTTGCGGTGATCATTGCGATTATAGCAGGCATGTATCCGCCGGACTTTGCCGCAGCTGTGGTTGCGTTTGCCTTCGGGCTGGCGGCCGCGAGCTTTTTTCCGGCCATATTGCTCGGCATTTTCTGGAAGCGGATGAACCGTGAAGGTGCGATTGCAGGCATGGTGACCGGGCTTAGTTTTACTGCGATCTATATTGCGGGTTTCAAAGTCTTTGGCTGGACGAATACGGCCGAGCATTGGCTGTTTGGGATCTCGCCGGAAGGTATTGGCACGCTCGGAATGATGATAAACTTTGTCGTTTCGGTCACAGTTTGTCTTTTAACGCCCCCGCCGCCGCAAAACGTGCAGGAAATGGTGGAGACTATTCGCACGCCGCGCTAAGCATTTATAGAAACAATAATAAGCAAGAGGGAATACGCCATGGACTGGGGCTGGGATAATGCACGCGCGCTGCTTGGGATCGCGCTGATCATCGCGATTGCATGGCTGTTTTCGGAGAACCGGAAGAAGTTTCCGTGGAAGATCGCGCTGGGTGCGGTAGGCATTCAGTTTGCCTTTGCGCTGATCCTGTTTGGTATTCCTATCATTCGGGAGGTCTTATTTGCCGCTAACACGCTGGTTGACGGACTGATAGCAGCCACCGCCTATGGAACAGCTTTCGTGTTCGGTCCCGTGTTCGGGACGCAGGCCGGATGGGAAGGGCTGACCGGGCAAGCCGGGCCTATCTTTGCGATCCATCTTCTGCCGTTGATCATTGTGGTCGCGGCATTGTCGGCGATCTTGTGGCACTGGCATATTTTGCGCTGGGTGACCAAAGGCTTTGCCGCCGTCTTTCGTCGTTTTCTGGGATTGGGCGGGGCGACCTCGCTGGCGGTTTCGGCGAATGTTTTCATGGGCATGACCGAAGCGCCTGTATTGGTCAAACCCTACATTAAAGGCATGACGCGATCAGAAATCTTCATTTTGATGACGGTCGGTTTTGCCACCGTGGCGGGCAGCGTACTTGTACTTTATGGCGTGTTCTTGAAAGATGTCTTGCCAAATGCCTTGGGCCAGCTGTTGGCCGCATCTCTGATCGCAGCGCCGGCGGCTGTGGCGATGGCCCTGATCATGGTGCCAGAGACAATTGAAGAGAGGCAACGCGCCCACGAGCCGGACTTCGAATATAAGTCCACAATGGATGCTTTTGCCACGGGCGCCTCTGATGGGCTGAAAATTCTGGCCAATATCATCACAATGCTGATTGCAGCTTTTGCGCTCCTTTATCTGGTAAACCTTGGTCTTGGTGCATTGCCGAAAGTGGGCGGGGTGGCGCTCTCAATTGAGCGTGTGCTCGGTTGGATATTCTCGCCGCTGATGTACATGATTGGTGTGCCGATGAGCGAGGCGGCACAGTCTGGTTCGCTGATGGGTGTAAAGACGGTGCTGACCGAGTTTGTTGCCTTCTTGCAGCTTGCCGGGCCGGAGGGAGCGGGGCTGTCTCAACGGACCAGCATGATTACCGCACACGCGATTTGCGGCTTTGCGAATTTCGGGTCGATTGGTATTTTAATCGGCGGGCTGTCCATCATTGAGCCGGAGCGACGCACGACGTTTTTGGAGTTGGCCTGGAAGACGCTATTGGCTGGAACGCTTGCCACATGTATGTCCGGCGCGGTTGTTGGTGCGCTGCCGGCGAATTTGTTTTTTGGGAGTTAAGTAGAGTGAACGATATGAATATGCGGATAGGGCGTGTCTCCGCGCTGGCTTTGCTCTGTGCGATGGAGGCAGGCGCTGCGGCGGGGCAGCAGGACCTGATTCCTTGCGATTCTGCCGATTCAGACTGTGTGATCATTGCGGATTTGCGGATCACGCCGCTCGACCCGATTCTGGTTGAAGGACGGCGAAAAAGTTCAGGAGAAACAGCCGCTTCTGTGTCCGTCATCGGTGGGGATGAGATTGAACGCATCAATGCGCTGCGGCTCGGGGATGTGTTGGCGAATGTGCCGGGCGTGTTTTTCTCTGGCTTGAACGGGCCGCGCGAGACGCCGCAGATTCGTAATACGCTCTCTTTTGATAATCGCACGCTATTTGTCGAGGATGGCGTGCCGCTGCAATCGTCTGTCTTTTTCGACCAGTCGGCTTTGGGTTATTCCACGGCGCTTGCCAGCCCGGGCAGTGTCGAAGTGCTGCGCGGGCCGGGCACAGTGCTTTATGGCTCGGATGCGCTAACCGGCGTGATCGCGGCGAGCTCTCAAGCCACGGCTGATGTCTTCACCGGTGATCTCCGCGCACGCGCAGGTGGCGATGGGCTGTTTGATGTCGCGGCCAGCGTTAACACGCCGCTTGGTGACAATCAGGCGCTGCGTATTACAGGCGCGGTGGCGGGCGAAAATGGCTTCCGCGATGAGACAGCTTTTCGGCGCGCGCATGTTCTCGCGCGGCACAGTTTTGAAAGTGGGGCATGGTCTACAGATAGTGTTGTGACTTTCACCGATAGCTTTACCGAAAGCGCAACGAGCATCCCGTTTGCAGACTTTGAAGCGGGCAATATCACCGGCTCTGGCCTGAATGCGCAGGTTGATTTGGAAGAGGCCGAGGAGGATGTGCAATATTTCCGCATCCAGTCGAAGATTGCCTATGAAGGCGATAATTTCCGCGCAGAAGTAACGCCGTATTTCCGCTCTCAGGAGGTCGCCTCCACGCTGACATTCCAACCCGCGACAACGCCGCGCGAAACGGCCGATGTCGATACGCTCGGGCTGCTTCCGCGCGTTTATTGGGACCATGATGATGGCTCCACGACGATTGTCGGCATTGATCTGGAGTTTACAGATTTTGACCTCTTGCTCGACCAATCGCGCGAGACGGTGAGCGTTTTTGGCGACCTGTTCGTTCAGGGTGTGCAGTTTGATTATAATGTCGGGTTTAACGCCTATTCGCCTTATATCCAGCATGAGCGGAGCTTTTTTGATGATCGCGTGAAGCTGACACTTGGCCTGCGCTATGACCGCTTACGCTATGACTTTGATAATAATCTGGAAGAAGTGCCCGGGGATGCGCGCCTGCAACTCCCCGATCAGGTCGATACATTTGATGCGTTTAGCCCGAAAGTGCGTTTGCTTTGGGATGTGACCGACACGCAGCAACTGTTTGCGCGCTATGCCAGAGGTTTCCGCGCGCCACGCGCGGGCGACCTTTATGAACTTGATGCAGATCAGGAAGAGTTTGATCTCGACCCTGAGATTTTTGATAGCGGTGAGATTGGGTGGCGGGCGAACTGGTTTGACGGCGCACTCTCAACCGAACTGATCGGGTATTATCAGGTGACGCGCGATGGCGTTGTGACACTGGCGCAAACCGACGCGGGGAATATCTCCATCAATGCAGGCTCCTCGCGCTTTGCCGGGATCGAGGCGGCTGTGACGGCGGACTTGCCCTGGGGCTTTGATGCGGCGTTGAGTTTTGCGTGGCAGGATTTCGCGTTCCGCCAATTTGCCGCCGTGCCGGGATCACCTTTCGATGGCAACCAGATCGAGGAAGCGCCAGAAACGATTGGCAATCTGACGATCAACTGGACGCCGGAATTTTATGACCGCCTCACGCTTACCAGCCGCTTACGGCATTTAGGGCAGTGGCCGCTTAACGCAGCTAATACACTGTTCACGGACAATGAGCAAATATGGACCCTGTTAGGCGAATGGCGCTTATCGGATAATATCGCGGTCGAGGTTCGCGTCGAAAATGTGACGGATAATAATTTCGCTGTCTTTGCGGACGCACCATTCTTCGCGCCAAATGGCCGGGCCCGCCCCGGACAACCTCGCTTGTTTAGCGGCGGTTTCAAGATCAATTTTTAGGAGGAAAACACATGAAACTCTATCAAGCACCTATGGCGCCCAATCCGGATCGCGTGGTTTTCTTTCTGCGTGCAAAAGGAAAGCTTGATGCGGTCGAAATGGAAGAGATCTCGATCATGAAGCAAGAGCACAAGACGCCGGAATATCGTGCGATCAGCCCAATGAGCCAAGTACCAGCGCTGGTGCTTGATGATGGCAGAACACTGACCGAAAGCCGTGCGATTTGCACTTATTTCGAGGCGCTTTGGCCTGAGCCAAATTTGTTCGGGGCAGACCCTTATGAAAAAGGTGAGATTGAGATGTGGGAACGCCGGATCGAGCTTTTATGGATGCTGCAATTTGCTTTCTGGTTTCGTAACGCCCATCCGATCATGGCGCCGCTGGAAAACCCGCAAGTGCCGGAAATGGCCGAAAAATCAGAGCGCAATGCGCGTGCTTTTGTGAAGCGTCTGGACGCGCATCTCGGCGAAAATGACTTTATTGCGGCAGGGCGTTTTACCAATGCCGACATCACCGCTTACATTACGTGTGGCTTTTGCCGCGTGATGAAATGGAACCCGATGAAGGAAAACGAAAATATCGGCAAATGGGCCGCACGTATGAAAGAGATTGGGTTTGCGGGTTAGAAAGCCCGCCACCGATTCGACTCAAGAAAATGTTTATGAGAATTATGCGATAAACTGAGCCTAACTAAGGATAAGGTCATGGATGAGTTTAATCGTATCGTTCTGTTGCAGATTTTTGGTTTTTTGCTTCTGTATTGGGAAATTAGAAGCTTAAAGAAACAGGCTGCCGAAGATAACCGAGTTACTTGGAAGGCTCTTGATAAGATTATCGACCCTGACGGACTCGGTTTATAAATAAATATTAGGCAGTCGGTTATCTGCTTTTCAAGCAGGCTTGCCGAATAGGTCATACTCGTCCGCATCGGTAATCTTTGTGCTGATAATATCACCAGCGGCAATATCTCCCATTTTTGACAAATGCACCACACCATCAACTTCTGGCGCATCGGCCTTAGTGCGGCCAATCGCAGTGCCGGGTTGGTCGCCTAGCCCATCAATAATGACATCTTGCACTGTTCCAATCTGTGCTTGCGCGCGTGAAGCTGAAACCTCAGCCTGTCCTTGCATAAAGCGATGCCAGCGCTCTTCCTTGATCTCCTCGGGAACGTGCCCCGGCAGGGCGGCGCTGTCGGCGCTGGCGACATTTTCATATTTAAAACATCCCGCGCGGTCGATTTTGGCCTCACGGATAAAATCCAGCAGGACCTGGAAGTCTTCCTCGGTTTCGCCCGGAAAGCCGACAATGAAGGTCGAGCGGATGGCAAGCTCCGGAACTTGCGCGCGCCAGTTTGCGATGCGGGCGAGAACCTTGTCCTGATTGCCGGGTCGCTTCATAGCGCGCAGGACATTGGTCGAGGCATGTTGAAACGGTATATCAAGGTAAGGCGTGATGAGGCCTTCGGCCATCATTGGTATGATCTTGTCAACATGGGGGTAGGGGTAGACATAATGCATGCGCGTCCAGACGCCGAGCGTGGAAAGCCCGCGCGCCAGTTCCAGAAAGCGGGTTTGATATTCTTCGCCTTTCCATGTTTGCGGTGCATACTTTACATCCAATCCGTAGGCTGATGTATCTTGCGAGATAACGAGTAATTCTTTGACACCAGAGCGCACGAGTTGTTCGGCCTCTGTCAGGACATGGTGAATCGGGCGGCTGGCGAGATCGCCGCGCAGTTTCGGGATGATGCAGAAGGAGCAGCGATTGTTGCAGCCTTCTGAGATCTTTAAATAGGCATAATGGCGCGGTGTCAGGCGTAGGCCGGCTTCGGGCACAAGATCCATATGCGGGTTATGCGGCGGGGTGAGGTGTGTGTGCACCGCCTCCATCACTTGCTCGTATTGGTGCGGACCTGTGACGGCGAGCACGGCGGGGTGTGCCGCTTCGATCACGTCCGGTTCTGCGCCAAGGCAACCGGTGACGATAACCTTGCCATTGGCTTCGATGGCTTCCCCGATTGCATCGAGGCTCTCGTCGCGGGCGCTGTCAAGAAAGCCGCACGTATTGACGATAACGAGGTCTGCGCCGTCATATTCACCTGATAGTGCATACCCTTCGGCACGCAGGCGCGTAATGATGCGTTCTGAGTCGACAAGGGCTTTGGGGCAGCCGAGCGAAACAATGCCGACTTTGGGCTGGCTGGCGCGCGCGGGTGTAAGTGATGTCTGTGTCATGGCGCGGGTTTATCGTTTTGTAATGAATAGGTCTATACTCTGTTTGAAATATTGGAGGGATGACATGCGCAGCACATTGATCTTTATTATGCTTATAAGCATGTTGGCGGCCTGTAATGCACCTGAACGACGCGTAGCTGCCGAAGCCAAAGACGTCCCTCCATCTCCTGAGTCAATTGTTACAGCTCATCATATCGGCAATGCAGGCGTGATGATTAAGCGTGGTGACACAAAAATCCTGTTCGATCCGCTGTATCGCAATGGTTATAATAATTACCATCTCGTGCCAGAGGCTGTAAAAGCCGATGTCATGGCTGGCCATGCCCCATATGACAACATAAATGCGATTCTGATCAGTCATGCGCATGCTGATCACTTCGATGCAGAAGATATCGTCCTTTACCATCAGTCTAACCCTGAGACACTCATTATCGCGCCGCCACAGGCCTTTGAGGCGATTGAGAAAACCGGGAAGGTAACAGAAGCGCTTCGGTCGCGGTTCGTGCCCATGGGGCTCGACTATGGCGCTGATCCACTTACCGTTCAGTTTGAAGGGCTCAACGTGGAGGCTGTGCGCATCCCGCACGCGGGTGGTCCCGGGCGTCGGGAGATTGAAAACCTCGTCTACCGTGTCACGCTGGAAAGCGCAGCAACCGTCATGCATATGGGCGATGCTGATCCGGCGCTTACGCACTATTCTCCCTATGAAGCACATTGGCAGGCGCAAACAACGGGAACGGCTTTCCCGCCCTATTGGTTTTTCTTAAGTGCGGAAGGAACCCAAATTGTCGATCAGGTACTGAACGTGCAAGAGACAATCGGTGTTCATGTGCCGGTGCGTATCCCTGATGATCTTGTTGCCAGTGGCCGCAACTTCTTTGCGGACCCAGGGGGTGTACGAACATTGCGAACACAGCCGAGCCGAACCCAATAATTTGCCGTGCCTGATTGCAAGTAAAAAAGGTAACGGAGCGCCTGTAAAGCGCTCCGTTTGCTGAGATAAGTTATACTCTCTTATCCGGCAGTTGGTTGGATGTAGCTTTTAAAAGCCACCGTTTGTCGGCCTGCAGGAAAATACTCTTGCACCTGATCTGCAACGTCGTCTAGCGTCACAGCGCGGACATGCGGGAAGGCGGCGGCCCATTCTTTCGGTTTGAATTTCAGAAATCAAGCCTTCCAACTCGTCAAATGAGAACACTTCGCCAATAATGACAGTCCCTTCTGTGGCGGTCAGGACTCCTTCACTTGCAGCTTCGTCATTAACGTTCTGCGTGTCTGAAGAGGTTGCCCCACTCAGCGTGGTGATCGCCGGGCTTGTGTTTTTGACTGTCGTGACTTCGTTATTTTCAGCCATAGCGGTCTGGCCAAACCCAGCCAGCATGGCAAAGCCCATGACCGCAATAAGATGTTTGATCTTTAACATTATTCGTATCCTCCGGTGTTTTATGACACGATTGCTCCATAACAATCATAAGTCATGATACAGGAGGCGTTATGGAGGTTTATCAAAAAACAGTATTTTGATAAAAATAGATAATATTTAATAAAAAACTGTGCAGGCGATACGTTCGAACGTCACTTGTAAGATGTGTTTTAGGTGCCAGACACGATGCCTTTTTCCTCGAGTAGAGTTTTTAGCTCACCGGTTTCGTACATTTCGCGAACAATATCACAACCGCCTACGAACTCACCTTTAACATAGAGTTGCGGAATGGTCGGCCAGTCAGAATAGGCTTTGATACCCTCGCGAATGTCCTGATTTTCAAGCACGTTTGTCGCAGTATATTCGGCGCCAACAACGTCGAGAATCTGAACAACGGTTGAAGAAAACCCACATTGGGGGAAGGTTGGTGTGCCTTTCATGAAGAGGAGCACATCATGTGCTTTTACGGCTTCATCAATAGCTTTTTGTGCTTCATCAGACATAGGATTGGCCTTTTTTGGAGGTAAGATCTTTCTTGCATGTGAGCTTTCCCATCAATCACGTCAAGGTGGGTGGTGATTTGTAATCTGTCCTGATATGGCAACAAAATACATTTCAGGAGCCTCATATGACCCTTGCTAGCAACATAAACCTTACCGCTAACCGCCAAACGTTTGTGACACATCTCTCATGTGCCCTGGAGGGTACACACGCTGAAGCTGATACGATCCATAAATTGTCTCCAGCTGGACGACCTTATTGGGTGCATTACGATCTAGCCGCACTTAAAGGACATCTCGACCGGGATGAACTGGATGCCCGACCGCGTGATATGTGGCGCTACAGAGAGATGTTACCGGTGCGTAAGGCTGAAAATGTGGTGAGCCTTGGTGAAGCAGAGACGCCACTTATTGCGCTAACTAATACGGCTGAAAAACTGGGCGTGGATGGAGAAAACCTGATTGTAAAAGATGAAGGCCGTCTACCGACGGGCTCGTTTAAGGCGCGGGGGTTGGTTATGGCTGTGTCTATGGCGAAGGAGCTGGGTATTACGCATGTGGCTATGCCGACCAATGGCAATGCTGGCGCAGCGCTGGCGGCCTATGGTGCACGCGCCGGCCTGCAATCTATTGTCTTTTGTCCAGATAATACCCCAGAGATTAATGTGCGCGAGATTGCTGCTCAGGGCGCACGGGTTTATCGCGTCAACGGTTTGATTGATGAGTGCGGCAAGCTGATTGGGGAGGGCTGCCGCGCGCAGGGATGGTTTGATTTATCCACGCTGAAAGAACCCTACCGGATTGAAGGCAAGAAGACGATGGGGCTCGAGCTGGCCCAGCAAATGGGCTGGCAGGTGCCTGATGTGATTTTCTATCCCACTGGCGGCGGTACGGGGCTCATTGGTATGTGGAAAGGCTTTAACGAGCTTAAAGCACTTGGCTTTATTTCCGGCAAGCTGCCCAAAATGGTCGCCGTGCAGTCAACCGGCTGCGCCCCGATGGTGAAAGCTTTTGAAGAAGGCGCGCGCCATGCCACCCGATGGGAGGATGCGTCCACGGTGGCTTCTGGTATACGTGTACCAGGCGCTGTGGGCGATTTTATGATCCTGGATGCTGTACGCGAATCTGGCGGCTTTGCGATTGCTGTGCCTGATGAGGAGATCTTGGCTGCAACTGATGAGGCAGCAAAAACAGATGGCTTTTTAATGTGTCCTGAGGGCGGGGCAACTTTGGCTGCTTATAAAGCAGCGTTAGCGAGTGGGCAAATTGATAAAGGCGAACGGGCGGTTCTGTTTAATTGTGCAACGGGCCTTAAATACCCGATGCCTGAGGCGCCTTTGACGCTCGATAAGACAAGCCATATCGACTATGCCTCTCTCTAGAGCTGCGAACGGGTCAAAAAAACAGTTGAAACTCGCTTCCAGCCGCGCCATCGTTTAAGATCGAAAAGATGAGGGACTGTCCATGATCGGTGTCGTTGTTGTCAGCCATGGGAAATTAGCGCGAGAATTGGTGGCCGCTGCCGAACATGTTGTCGGGCCACAAGAGCACTTTACCTCAATTTCCATAGAAGCTGATGATGATATGGAAGCACGTCGTGAGCAAATTATCCAAACGGCCAAAGCCAGTGATACGGGTAACGGCGTGATCATTTTGACAGATATGTTCGGTGGCACACCTTCTAATTTGGCAATATCAGTTATGCCCAAAGGCAAGATAGAGGTCATCGCCGGAGTCAATTTGCCGATGTTGATAAAGTTGGCCGAAGTGCGCGGGCAGGGCGATCTTACCAGTGCTGCTGAAGATGCAAGCGCCGCCGGCCGAAAATATATCTCAATTGCGTCTCAATTGCTTGAAAAACGCAAGTAGAGTTTATAATGCCGGACGCCAGCCAGACTGTTGAAATTATAAATAAAAAGGGCCTGCACGCCCGCGCCTCAAGCAAATTTGCACGTTTAGCAACCACGTTCTCTAGTCATGTTACAGTTAGTCATGAGGGGGAAACGGCCATAGGTATCCATATTATGGATTTGTTGATGCTGGCTGCTCATAAAGGTTGTCAGATTAAGATTTCTGCTACAGGCGAAGATGCAAGTGCTGCGGTTAAGGCACTAAGTGCGCTCGTTCTGGAGGGGTTCGGCGAACTATCCTCTGAGTAAGTCCTAAAAGAGACAAGGCATTTTTTTACCTTGAAGATCTGCCACGTGAACGGGGTCGCACCTTTTCATCTTGCTCTGATTGCGTCGCCTCTATCTCTGTAGTCTTACTGTCGTCTTTAGTTGATTTGAGCGCCATAACTGAAATTTCCCCCGTGACCTTATCTGCATATATGGCTGCAAAATCGACGATAACTTCCGTAAATTCATCTATCCTGACTGATCTATCCAAATTCGGATCGAAGCGGGCAGGGTTTGCAAGGCTCACATCCCTTGTGGGCAGTGTCTCTGTCCACTTAATTTGTTCAAGCGGTGTAATGCGGCCATTCCCGTTCGTATCAGCTTTCCCAAATGCAAGTGTAATGCCCTGATCTATTTCCGCAGGCGTGATCCAGCCATTGGCATCCGCATCAAAACTTAACAGTAAGCCGCCGCCGGGAACTAGCCGTTCTAATTGACCTTTTCTTACTGCACCTTGTCTTAGTTCGCCTTGCCCAGGCAGCCTGACTAGCTCTTCTTCTTCAAAGGCAGCACCTTCTTGTGCAAGTGCTGGTGTCCAGAAGAAACCGATCAGAAGAAACACTATTCCTAGGATAGATTTAATATCTGCCAGCATGAAGCGGCTCCTCAATCTACTTGTAAGTAACTTACTATGGGCGATGTAGGAAAACTACAAGAGATGTCAGATTCGCATCATTAACGATTAGAAAGCTTCCATATTAAACATACAAACATGTGTTTATATGCTTCTTGCTGCGAAATGGTTTGACTGCTAAAGGCAAGCAAATATTGTGAATATGATAAGAAGGGGCTTTCAAATGGCCGATTATGCCGTCGCCGATATTTCCCTTGCCGAGTTTGGCCGCAAGGAAC
>CAYUFN010000065.1:0-15320 GCA_964443965.1 uncultured Hyphomonas sp.
CTCTTGCAGCCAAAGCTTGGTCAAGCCATGTAAAGGGCTGTTGTCCGCGGCCAACCTCAACCAATGAGCCGACCATGGAGCGGACTTGCTTGTGCAAGAAAGACAGCGCCGAACAGGTGATTATAACACGTGTGCCTTCGCGCTTTACTTGAAGTGTATCGAGTGTTTTTACGGGTGTCTTTGATTGGCATTGTGTGTCGCGGAAGGTGGAAAAATCATGCTGGCCAATCAGGGATTGCGCAGCGATTTGCATATCATCCGTGTTCAACGCATACGGAACGCGCCATGCAAGGCCATGCTCCAGCGTCAAGTCGGCGCGGCGGTTGATAATTTCGTAGCGATAGTATCGCTTTGTCGCGTCAAAGCGTGCATGAAACGTATCGGGCACAGCTTGGGCTGAGAGCACTGTGACGGGTTCGGGCCGCAAATGCGCATTCAGGGCGTCAGCGATTTTGCGTTCTGGAATACCCGCGTGCACATCTATGTGCGCAGCCTGACCGCGCGCATGTACGCCAGCATCTGTGCGCCCGGCGCCATACACAAGCGTTGCCTGCCCGGTGAGTGTCTTTGCTGCTGTTTCGAGAATACCTTGTACAGTTGGCCCGCCATCCTGCCTCTGCCAGCCCCAATATGGCCCGCCATTATACTCTATGCGTAGAAGGTAGCGCGTCATGAAAAAATTGTTCCGGGAGGGATCGGCGTGCCGCGGAGGAAATCAACAGCATCCATTGGACCTTTACCCGCACGTTGCAGGCGCGTGAGACGGATCGCACCTGTGCCACAAGCGATGGTAAGGTGATCGTCAAGTACCAAGCCGGGGGTGCCTTCACCTTTGGTTGCCGCGCTCATCAACGCTTTGATTTTGAGAGGCGTATCGCTGCCCGGTGGTGTCCATTCAAATCGGGCGCCCGGGAAAGGGGAGAGGCCGCGAATTTGCGCGTCGACCTGGGCGGCGGGGCGAGACCAATCAATTACTTGATCGCCTGCGGTTAGTTTTTTCGCATAGGTTGCCCCCTCTTCAGCCTGGCGAACAGGTGTGAGGCGGGCCTCGGCCAAAGCGCGGATTGTTGGGGCGAGCAATTCAGCCCCAAGGCCGGCAAGCCGGTCATGGAGTGTTTCGGCAGTGTCTTGTGGGGTAAGTCTGGTTTTTGCAGTGGCGAGCACAGGGCCAGTATCTAATCCTGCTTCCATTACCATAACTTGCACGCCGGTTTCAGTGTCGCCTGCCATAACCGCACGTTGTATGGGGGCTGCTCCCCGCCACCGTGGCAATAAGGACGCATGCAGATTAATGCAGCCAAGGCGTGGGGCATCAAGTACGGCCTGGGGCAGGATCAAGCCATAGGCAACGACTATGGCGAGGTCTGCGTTTAATGCGGCAAGTGCGTTCTGTTCCGGCGCATTTTTGAGGGATTTGGGCGTGCGCACCAGCAAGCCCTTACTGTCTGCAAAAGTATGAACCGGGGTGGGGCGCTGGGTTTTGCCGCGCCCTGCACGGCGTGGCGGCTGGGAATAGACACAGACGACTTCGTGGCCAGCCGTGAGGATGGCTTGCAGCGCAGTGACAGAAAAGTCAGGCGACCCCATAAAGATGATACGTAACGTGTTCATAGGCTGGATATAGCCTCGCCTGCGCAGCCCTTACCAGAGAAAAGCAAAAAAAAGAATTTAGGCCGCATCCATGGCGGCTTGGCGCTTGGCTTTTTTGACTTTATCTACCGCGCGCTGGCGTTTCAGGCGGGAAAGGTGGTCAATGAAGAGCGTGCCTTCCAAATGATCCATCTCATGCTGAATGCAAACGGCAAAGAGCCCTTCGGCTTTTTCCTCAACCTGCTCGCCATTATAATTGAGATAGCGAATGCGGCATTCGGCCGGACGCTCAACCTCGTCGAAAACCTCAGGCACGGACAGGCAGCCTTCTTCGTAGGGCTTGGTTTCGTCCACGGTGTCGAAAATTTCAGGGTTTACGAAATAGCGCGGATTGGGTTCTTCATTCTCCTGCAAATCCATCACGATGATGCGCAGGGGCACGCCAATCTGTATAGCTGCCAAGCCAATGCCCGGTGCATCATACATGGTTTCCAACATGTCATCCATGAGCGCACGATGCTCGTCAGTAACGCCACCTTCGACAGGAACAGATACTTCTTTCAAGCGCGGGTCGGGGACAGTCAAGATTTCTCGGATAGCCATACGTTTTTAAATAGGTCGGCTAGGTTTAAATATCAACATTTACGGTGTGTCTCGCGCAAATATATGATGCGGGTCAGGCTGCACTGTCTTCAAAATCTAACTCGCCAGTACGGTCTGGCAAGGCGGCACGCACTTCGATAGTATCTGTATGTGGAATGACTTTATCGGGCGGGGCGATAGATAGTTCTTGAAACTTACGTGCACTCGGTAAGACGCGGGTCTCTAGAGAGCGGCTCATCTTATTATACGTATCGACTGTGGTATTGAGTGACTTGCCGAGCTTTTCGATGTGGTTGCCCATGGTGACAAGGCGTTCGTAGAGTTGGCGACCAAGCTCAGCAGCTTCGCGTGCATTTTCGCTCGCCTGCTCCTGACGCCAGCCATAAGAGACGGCCTTGGCAAGCGCGAGTAGGGTAGAGGGAGTTGTGACAATCACCTGTTTGGAAGCGGCATAATCCATCAGATCGGGCATTTGTTCGAGCGCGGCAGCATAGAAATTTTCGCCGGGAATAAACATGGCAACAAAATCAACCCGCTCAGTGGCATTGCCCTGATAACTTTTAGACGCAAGCTTGGTGATGTGGGCTTTCACACTGCGCGCATGGGCTTTTAGGTGGGCCGTGCGCAGTGCTGGATCAGCTTCGTCTACTGCTTTAAGATAGTCGTTGATTGAGACTTTGGAATCAACCACAATTTCGCGATCGCCCGGCAGGCGGATAATGACATCTGGCCGGAAGACTTTGTCCTCATCAGTCAAGTCATTAACCTGTTCGGAAAAATCACAATGGGCAGAGAGCCCGGCATGTTCCATCACATTACGAAGCGTCATCTCGCCCCAGCGGCCGCCACCTTTGGGTGCGGAGAGGGCGGTGACCAGTTTGGAGGTTGCGTTACGGTTTCGCTCCAGATCAGTGGCCATTGCCTTTATCTGTTCGCCAATGGCTGAGCGATCTTCTGCACGCACCTTTTCAATTGCCTCTACGCGCTTTTTGAACTCGGCAAAATTTTCACCAATTGGTTCCATCAGTTTTTCAAGATCGCCTTTTGCGCCTTGCTTATGCTTGGCAAAGGTTTCGTTGGCCAGCGCCATAAACTGGTTTTGGGATTTGGCGAGGACATCCTGGGCGAGGGTGGCAAATTGTTCTTTGGTTTTGGCCTCCAGAGCGCCAGCCGCAGCGACCTGTTTTTCGGCCTCTTCAGCTCTTAAACGCTGTGTTTTAGCCTCTTGAGCTGTATTTTGAAGGTTTTCAAGCTGCAAATCCAAGGCAACCCGTTCCTGCTTGATGCGGTTAGAATAGATATAAAGCCAAACCAGCGCCCCAAGCGCTAGGGCGAAAAAGCCAAGATGCAAGCCATCAAGGCCAACGCTACCAATTTGAACAATCGTTTTCATATTTTCTGTCTAGTCCGATTCTCCGGTTAAGGTTAATTGAACATAACAGGAACATGTGGGGTTGTCTAATTTGATTGCCCTGCTTGTGAAGATGAAGCAGAAAGCAAAGCTTTACACGTTAAACCTGAAATGCATAACATCGCCGTCTTTCACGGTGTAGTCCTTGCCTTCGGCGCGCATTTTGCCTGCATCCTTGGCGCCTTGTTCGCCGTTACAGGCCACATAGTCCTCATAAGCAATGGTTTCAGCGCGGATAAAGCCCTTTTCAAAATCTCCATGAATCACCCCGGCGGCTTGCGGGGCGGTATAGCCTTCGCGAATGGTCCAGGCGCGTGCTTCCTTTGGGCCGCAGGTAAAATAAGTTTGTAGGCCAAGTAGCTTGTAACCGGCATGGATCAAGCGGTTAAGGCCAGGTTCTTCAAGCCCCAAGCTTTCGAGAAATTCTGCGGCTTCTTCATCTTCCAGCATTGCCAGTTCGCTTTCGATCTGGGCTGAGATGACGACCGATTGTGCGCCTTCGGCTTTGGCGTGAACGATAACCTTTTCAGAGTAAGCGTTGCCGCTGGCTGCATCATCCTCGCCGACATTGGCGATGTAGAGAACCGGTTTTGATGTGAGTAATTGAAGCATTTTCCACTGTTTGGCGTCATCTTCAGCAATATTCGCACAGCGGGCAGGGCGGCCTTCGTTCAGCTCATTTAGCGCAAGGTCAAAGAGCTCAATTAGCGCTTTAGCTTCCTTGTCGCCTGAGCGTGCTTTCTTTTCGGCATTGCTGCGCCGCTTTTCCAGGCTTTCAAGATCGGCCAGCATCAGCTCAGTTTCGACCGTCGCAAGATCGGCTATCGGATCGATCTTGCCGTTCACGTGCGTGATGTCGTCATCTTCAAAACAGCGTAAAACATAGATAATAGCATCTGTTTCACGAATATTTGCCAGAAATTGGTTGCCTAGCCCTTCGCCTTTAGAAGCACCTTCTACCAGTCCCGCAATATCGACAAAGTTCATGCGCGCGGGGATAATCTCTTTGGAGCTTGCGATGGCTGCAAGTTTTTCAAGGCGATTTTCAGGCACAGCCACTTCGCCAACATTTGGTTCAATTGTGCAGAAAGGATAATTAGCTGCCTGCGCGGCTGCTGTCTTTGTGAGCGCGTTGAAAAGGGTCGACTTTCCTACATTTGGTAGACCGACAATACCGCATTTAAAGCCCATAATCTTATCCTTGCGCATGGTTACACAGCGCGAGATAGACCGTTTTTATTAGAAAAGACAGGGGTTAGATACGGCTCAGGAGCTAAATCTGGTGGAAAATTTGATTTTTTTCGGTATGGTCGATGGAAAGTAAGGGGTTGAAGATATGGCTTACGATGTATTTCTTGCGTATGCGCCTGAAGATATGGACATGGCAAATCTGGTTGCCAGGCGGCTGCGGGCTTTAAAATTCAAGGTCCGTTTCAATAAAAAAGGTGAGGCACCTACCTTTGATGATAAGGATGCACGCGATGCATTGAAATCCCAGTCCATGCTCGTGCTATGGTCTGAAAGTGCGGTGAAGTCTGACTGGGTGCGCGCAGCTGCCTCTATCGGGCACTCTCGCCCGGGCATGCTGGTGCAGGTTGGCCTTGATGACACCATCCCCTACGAGCCTTTTCGTTTGGACAAGCGTTACGAGCTGGCTGGCTTTACATCTCGAACAAATGTTGAGGGGTGGTATGGGACTGTCCAGGAATTGGGACGCCGGGATGGCCGTGTAGATTTGCGCGAATGGATCGATATTCCGACAAAAGATGAGGATACGAAGACCGCCTGGCTGGCCGCACATCCAACCGATCCATTGGCACTTCATGCTAACGCCCTGCGTGAAAAGAAACTTGGGGTCGCCCCAACCCGGGCAGCTGCGGCAACGGGGGCAGCTGCCCTGGCTGCATCAGCAATTGGATCAGGCAGGTCCTCGCCAACTCCTGTGCAGGCTGCACCGCTTAGCTCTACGGCGACAGTTGTTGAGGAAGACCACGGATTTGAATGGATGATCCCGCTTTTGCTTTTAGGCATTGGCTTATTGTTTCTGTTTGCGTGGCTGAATCGGACGCAAGCCCTGCCCAGAACGGCAGGGTTGGTCACTCAAGTGGTTGCAACTTGTCCGGCAGGGACAATGCCGCGGGATGTCTTTGCATCGGAGACGCTTGAGGCTGGGCCGATTATCAATGATGTTGATAATTAAGGCAGCTTATTTTCTAGGGTCAGACTTTGGGGCCGGAGCCAGGCGCATGACCTCGGTCTGGTAGCGCTCAGACTCGCCTGTAACCAGAAAGCCGAGTGCACGCACGCACGCGCTAATCAGGGGATCAACCCAGAGGCTGTCTGCCTTTGAGAAGTCTGATAATACATACGGCATGACACGTGATTTGTCTCCAGGATGGCCGACGCCAAGCCTTACCCGTTGAATGGTATTGCCCAAATGCGCGATGGCAGACCGCACGCCATTGTTGCCTGAATGTCCACCGCCGGTTTTGACGCGGCAGCGCCCGGGGGCCAGATCAATTTCGTCATGAAAGAGCGCAATGTCTTCTGGTGGGATTTTGTAGAACTTTGCTGCCTTGGCCAGCGCTTGCCCAGTCTCATTGTAAAAGGTCATGGGCTTCATTAACAAGACTTTGATCCGGCTATCACCGGACGTGACCCATCCTTGGGAGACCATTGCGTTGAATTTTTCACGCCATTCGGGGAAATCGTACTGAGCCATGATCTCATCGATCACCATAAAGCCTATATTATGCCGGTTACCAGCATATTTGGGCCCAGGATTGCCTTGTCCTGCCAAAATTATCACGGGTGGCTCTCCTCTCCGGGCGTGAGGTTTAGAACGCAAAACGGCGCGTAGCCGATCAGTAAAATGACCGAATACGCGCCGCAAATCCATAAAATGAGCTTATTCAGTTTCGGCTTGGTCGCTTTCAGCTGCTTCGGCCTCGTCGCCTTCTGCACCGTCTTCGACAGTTGATTCGACTTCTGCAGTGCGCCCAGCAATCGTCGCAATGGTGAAATCACGATCTGTAATTGTCGGGGTTGCACCTGCTGGAAGTGCGATGTCGGAGATTTTGACATTGTCGCCAATTTCAAGCGCTGAAATGTCTGCTTCGAGGCTGTCAGGGATCGCGCTGGCTGCAACGTTAAGCTCAACTGCGTAGCGCACAACGTTAAGCGTGCCGCCTTTTTTGAGGCCTGGGCAAGTTTCCTCGCCGACAAAATTCACGGCAACCTCGATCGAAATAACCTGATCTGCAGTGACGCGGTAGAGATCTACATGCACGGGTTGGTCTGTAACTGGGTGGAACTGGATGTCCTGTGGAATCACAAGTTGTTTTTCGCCCTTATGATTAAGGGACACTGTATTCCCCCGGAATTTTCCTGAGTTAAATGCTTTTAGAAGCTCATTATATTTGAGTGTAATGGCAACCGGGGCTTCACCGCCGCCATAGAGCACACCTGGAACAAGTTTGTTGCGACGGGCTTCACGTGCTCCCCCCTTACCGATGCGCTCACGCACTTCGACGTTTAATTCGATATTCTTGGCCATAATTTTTTCCTTTCGCCCTGAGATCCGTCTCTGACAATATTGAGATGATCACCTGACACGCGCGGGAACAGCCCCGTCGTTTCGAAGGCGCGACCTATAGGGGAACACCGGGGCGAAGGCAAGGGTAACCGACAATATGCCCAGGCCTGCCGCTCTGGTGAAAATGACTCTAGACAAGCCTCTCTCAAATTGCCCTTATCGCGCGGACATAAAGCTTCTTATAAGACAAGATCGATCTCATATGCTTCCAATCTCTCTCAAAGCGCTGATGCAGCCGGATCTCACTCAAATCGGGCGATTGCCAGCGCGTGCTTCCCTGACGCCTTATCCATCTCTTCAGGCAGCCAAAGCAGGATATGAGACAGCCTGGCGCCAGAGCCTTGACGGGGTGTGGGGTTTCCAGCTTGTCGCGCGCCCTGAAGCGGCGCCCGATAGCTGGCATAATGGGTCAGCTGCAGGGGAGTGGCGGGACATAAATGTGCCCGGCGTTTGGACACGTCAGCATACGGGAGATTATCCTCATTACACAAATATGGTGATGCCATGGAGCTGTCAGTATCCGCCAGATATTCCAGAGGATAATCCGACCGGGCTTTATCGGCGTAGATTTACGCTTGCGCCAGATTGGGCGGGCCGCCAAACGGTGTTACATCTTGGCGGTTTTGAGAGCATGGCGCTGGTATGGTGCAATGGTGATTTTGTTGGCATGGGGAAGGATTCTCGCCTGCCAAGTGAGTTCGACCTTAGTCCGTATTTAAAAGAGGGTGAAAACACACTTGCAATTATGGTGATGCGCTGGTGCGAGGCCACGTGGATTGAGGATCAGGATCATTGGTATCATGGCGGGCTTCATAGGCCGGTTTGGCTTGAATCGCGCGGCAATGTGCACATTTCCGATCAGCTAGTTGTTGCGGACTATGATGAGGGAACGGGGCAGGGCGCGTTGACCGTGACTGTTTCTGCACTAGGCCGATCGGACGGGTATCAAGTGCGTGGATGTTTGATCGATGCAGTCGGTCGCGTCGTTGGCGAATTAAGCGCGACTGATATTTGCCAATACAAGATTGATGGAAGCCGTCTGGAGCAGGCGATTTCGTCTTATCAGTTTTATGGCTATGAGGCGAAGCTGCAGCTTCATATTCGGCAGGCGCAGCCCTGGTCAGCGGAGGCCCCCAATCTCTACACGCTGGAGACGGAGTTGCTCGCACCGGATGGGCGTGTTGTTGAGGCGCATATCAATAAGGTTGGCTTTCGCCGAGTCGAGATAGCAGGGCGGCGTTTGAAGGTAAATGGACGCGCGATCATTATAACTGGCGTGAACCGACATGATCATGACCCTGACAATGGTAAGACAGTGTCGGTTGAAGCCATGCGCGCTGAATTGGTGACTATGAAGCGGCACAATATAAACGCAGTACGCACGGCGCATTATCCCAATGATCATCGCTTGCTTGATCTATGCGATGAGTTGGGACTGTATGTGATTGATGAGGCGAATGTCGAGGCTCATGCGCGCTATCAGGAAGTCTCACATATGCCAGCATTTCAGGGGGCAATTATGGAGCGGACGTTGCGCATGGTGTTGCGCGACCGTAACCATGCGTCTATTATCGGTTGGTCGACCGGAAATGAAGCTGGGCATGGCCCTGCGCACAATGGGGCAGCAGCACTCGCGCGTGATTTGGATCCGACGCGCTTTGTTCAATATGAGGGAGCTGCCGCCACGCGCTTTGGCAGCGAGTTTCATCGGGATGAAAGTCTGATCAACACGGCACCTAGCCAGAGCGAGCTGGTAGCAACCGATATCGTCTGCCCGATGTACCCACCACTTGATGTGATTATCAGCTGGGCCAAATGGGCCGAGGCGAGCAAGGAAGATGAGCGCCCGCTGATTATGTGTGAGTATTCCCATGCGATGGGTAATTCGAATGGATCATTGGTTGATTATGTTGACGCATTTTTTGCATATCCCGCGCTCGGGGGCGGGTTCATCTGGGATTGGCGTGATCAGGGGCTGGCTGAAACTGATGAGACGGGGCGCTTTTATTGGGCCTATGGTGGACATTTTGGGGATGAGCCGAACGATCGGAATTTCAACATTAACGGCCTTGTTGGGCCTGATGGCGTGCCGCACCCAGCCTTGCGCGAATACAAATGGGCTGCAAGGCCTGTAAAGGTTACGCATGGTGGTGGTTATATGGTGATTGTAGAGAACCGGCGCAGTTTTGCCGATACGCGTGATCTGGAGTGTGTGTGGACTTTGCAGCGTGACGGTGTCGCGGTTGAGACGGGGGTTTTAATACCAACCATTGCTGCCGGGGCTACAGAGGAGATCACAGTTCCTGTAACTCAAGACCTGACGACCGATGCTTATACGCACCTTCTGCTGGAATGGCGATTGGCGCAGGCAACCGACTGGGCGGAAGCGGGCTTTGTGGTGTGCCATGACCAAATTGAATTGCATATGCCGGATGAAGCGTCGCTGCCCAGATTAGTTTGGCCTGCAGTAAGCAAAGACGTGCCGACCAAGATGAATGTCGGCGATCTGGTGTTGCATCTTGATGCAGATCGGTCTGTCTGCAGATTAACAGGTAAAGGAGAGACGTTAATTACAGGTACGGTAAGCCCAAGCCTATGGCGGGCGCCAACTGATAATGATGGCGGCAAACCGGGCGTTACCAGCATGCTGACCGGAAAAAGCGTTGGGTGGGCAAAGATGGGTCTGGATGCGCTGCAGCCAGAACCGGTTAGAGCCTCTTACAGTGTCGGGGGTGGGGCAGCGGTGCTTGGCCTGCAACGCAAGTGGCGCGGAATAGATGGCGCTGTGATGGTCCATCGCAGCTTGTGGACGCTTACACAGGCTGGTCTGCGTGTCGATGAGGAGATTGGTGTGCCCGAAGCCTGGCAAGATATACCGCGCGTGGGTGTGAGGTTTGAGGTGCCCCGGAACTTTTCTCAATTGCAATGGCTGGGGCTGGGGCCGGATGAGACCTATCCAGATCGTTTGCGAGGGCAAACTTTTGGGCTCTGGGCGTCACATATCGAGGATCAGTATCACCCTTATGTGCGTCCGCAGGAATATGGTGCCCATGAAGCCGCGCGCAGATTGACTTTGACCGGGGAAGACGGGTGCGGTTTTGAAATTTTGTTCCCCAAGCCTCTTAGTTTCACTGCGCGTCCGCATCATGATGTGGATCTTTCTGCAGCTGAAACACTGGCTGAGTTGGTCGCGCGCGATACCTACGAAGTGCGTATTGATGCCGCGATGCGTGGCCTCGGCACGGGAGCCTGCGGACCGGATGTGCTGCCGGATTATGTTGTGGGTGCGGGCAGCTATAAGTTCACATGGCTGCTGAAGGTGTTATAAAACGTTACTTTTAGGGGCACTTTTTTTAAGGTTAATATCCCGGTTAGTATGTGTCTGTATAAGTGTGTGAATGAAACGCGTCTGGGTCTTTTTTGTAATCGTTTTGGCAGTTGCCTTGTTGGCGGCTGCACCACCTGACACTTTCTCTCGCGCCGAATTACGGGCGCTTGAAGCTGAAAAGAAAGCTGCCGAGCGCCAGCTTGCCGCGTTTGAGCAGGCTGAAACCATAGCTGAGCTTGATGTTGCTGAGCTAAACTCATCACTTTTAACAGCAGCTGCTGAGAGCCGCCGTCGCGAAGAACAGGCGACCGTTGCCGAGCGCAAACTGATCAATCTGGAGATCCGCCGCAGAACCGCCACGTCAAACTTGTTCGCAGACGAGGCAGCTCTGGGCGACTTGCTTGCGGCATTGGCGTCGGCTTCGCGCAGCCGCCCGCCCGCCTTTGTTGTGAGCCCGGAAAAAGCGAATGTTTCGGTCCGGTCTGCTATTTTGATGGGGGATGCTGCCCCAGCGCTTGCCGCGCGTGCTGAAGCGCTTTCTGAGGAGATCAAAGTGCTTAATGGGCTGGAGCGGAGCATAAACCGCGAAAAAGCACGTCTTGAAGCGGCTGAGGCAACTTTAGCTGTGAAAAAGCTTGAAATTGAACAATTAGCCGCTGCCAAGCGCACAAAATATGAAGATGTTAGTGCCGATGCGGCAAAACTCCGCGCGCGTGCTGAGGTTTTAGCCGCGCAGGCAGATGATTTGCGAGGGCTGCTATCTGCCTTGGAGGCGGACGCGCCAACCTTACCAGGACGGAAACCTGCTCGCCCTCAAAAAGTCGCGTTAAAACCAAATAATACAGCGTCTAAGCCGCGTATTATCCCGATACCTGATAATCTTAGACCGCTTGGTGCACGGGAGATTGGTAGCATGGTCCAGCCGGTTGCTGGTGAAGTGTTAATTGCCTATGGCGGGCGCAAGCCAACAGGTGGGCGCGCGGAGGGAATTACATTTGTGACACGCCAGGACGCGCAGGTGGTTTCACCTGTGGATGGTGTGATAGAGTTCTCAGACGAATTTAGAAGCTATGGACATATGCTGATTTTACGGACAAGTGATAATTATCGTGTCATAATGACCGGATTAAGTGATACATTTGGCGCGCGTGGCCAGAGTGTTACAGCAGGTGAGCCGGTTGGGCGCATGTCTGCACGACGAAATCCGCCTCCGGAATTGTATCTGGAGTTGCGCAAGAGTGATAGGTCGGAGAACCCGGCTGGATGGTTGGAGCGCTAGAAGCGGGAACCGTTTGGTTTGATGAGGAGTAGATGATGAAATCTTGGCTAGCAGGTGTCGGCATTGGTGCAGTACTGGGTGGATGCCTTGTTGGGGTATCTGCTGTGGCGTGGCCCGATACAAATGGCGGGGACCCCCGCGCTGAGGTTTATGGAAAACTGGGCATTTTCAGCGAAGTGTTGGCTTTCGTCGAATCCGATTACGTCACCGAGGTCGACAATACCAAGGTTATCGAGGCAGGTATTAACGGTATGCTGACCTCTCTTGACCCTCATTCAGGTTATCTCAACCCTCAGGATTATCGCGATATTCAGGTTGACACATCTGGTGAGTATGGCGGCCTTGGTGTTGAAATTATTACAGAGGATGGCTTCATCAAGGTTGTTGCGCCGATTGATGATACCCCTGCGAGCCGGGCAGGCCTGAAAAGCGGAGATTTGCTAACAGCCATTGATGGCACGCCGATTGTGGCAAAAGACGCGGTTAAAACAATGCGCGGCGTGCCCGGAACGGATATCACGATCACGGTCTTACGCCGTGGCGAGGACCCTTTTGATGTGACGTTGACGCGTGAAGTGATACAGCCCAAATCCGTTCGTGTGAAAATGGAAGAGGGTAATATAGGGTATCTGCGCGTATCTGGATTTAATGAACGCACGACGCTCCTCCTTGAGGAAGGGTTAGCCGAAATTGCTAAGGAATCAGGTGGGCGCCCTGAAGGGCTTGTCCTTGATTTGCGCAATAATCCGGGTGGTTTGCTCGATCAGGCTGTAAGTGTCAGCGATATGTTCCTCTCCGGCGGGGAAGTTGTTTCTACATTTGGGCGACATTCTTCCAATGATCGCCGGTATAATGCGGGGCCAGGAGAGGTCTTTAAGGGCGTTCCAATTGTGGTGCTGATCAACCGCGGGTCTGCGTCTGCTGCTGAAATTGTGGCAGGTGCGTTACAGGATCGCGCGCGGGCACGCATTATCGGTGTTACTTCATTTGGTAAAGGGTCGGTACAGACCGTTATGCCGCTCGGGGCTGATCGCGGGGCACTGCGCCTGACGACGGCCCGCTATTATACCCCCTCAGGACGCTCAATTCAGGGGACTGGCATTGACCCCGATCTGGAAATTGCACAGGAGCGGATTACCGAGGAAGAGCTTGAGCGTCTTCGCTTGAACTTTACTGAGGCCGATCTTCCAAATGCGCTCGAGAATGAAGAGGGAACAGAACGGCGTGGGCCGCACATTCCCGACGATCAACCCCCTGAAGATTATGAGGGGGATGATTATCAGCTTGAACGCGCCCTCGAAATCTTGCGTGATCCAGCAAAGTTCGCCAGTATAAATGGGCGCGCGGGTTAATAAAGCTTTGCACCTTGTTAACTGATTTAGGTCAGACTGTCTTTTTCGAGTCTGGTCTAATCTATGAGGAATCGTAATGCTCAATAGCAAGACTGCTGATCCTTCGCCATTCCGTGCTGGTTTGGTTCATGGGTTTCTGAGTGTCGCTGTTTTTGTGGGCCTTGGTGCCCTCGTTGGGGGCGCTATCCATCTCACCGGTGACCCAGCAGAAGCTGGCCCGCAGCATGTTGTTGCTCTTTTTGAAGCCGAAAACAACCAAGCCTTGGCTTTACGCTCGCGCGCAACGAATGCCCTCGCGCTCTCTGTTTTGTCGGCTGGGGACGAGGCTAGTGATACAGATGTTACCCCTCAAGAGCCTAACCTCGGGGTTGCTGATCCATCGCGTGTGCAGGCTGTTCAGAGCCGTGAGCCTGAGCTTACACAAGCACAGCAAGCTCCACGTGGTATTCGCATTAATGGTAAACTTGTTCAGCCGGGACAGAGATATAGTCAGGTTGAAGCCACTCAAACTGTTGCTAAATCTGATGTGGGCGCGTCCGCCCAGGCGGCACCTGAAGTGCGCCTTAATAAAGGTGCAGTTGAACCTGCGCCTGTGCTGGCAAGTTATGCCCGACCATTTGAAAACCCTCAGGGCAAACCGATTGTTAGCCTGATTATTGGTGGCCTTGGGACCTCTTACCGCCAGACACTATCAACGATTGATGAATTGCCAGCAAACGTCACCCTCTCATTTGTACCTACAGCCAGTAATGAACTGCTTAGATATGCGCGAAAAAAGGGGCATGAAGTTCTTTTGGAAGTGCCTATGGAACCGCTTGACCGCGGACGTGCGCGCCCGCACCGCGATACATTGCTGTCCAATTCGCCTCCAGAAGATAATGTTTTACGCTTAAAGTCGCTTTTGCGAGGACGCCACGAGCTTTACGGTGTGATCACTTATCAGGGCGGCAAGTTCGTCAGGGCGGAGGAGAGTATTCCGGCTATTTTAGCGTATTTGAGTGATAGAGGTCTTGCTTTTTTCCAGCATAGTTCGCTTGAGCGTGCGCGCTTTAAAGAAGAAGCAGAGCGCTTGAATATGTCGTTTGCAGTTGGGCAGGAAAATATTGATACAGAGATACGTGCCAGTGCGATTGAGGCGAAGCTTTTCAAACTTGAAACACAGTCCCTGGATGAGGGTGTGGCCTTTGGAACTGGTTTTGCCTACCCACAAACCGTTGATATCGTATCCAGATGGTCGCAGCGCCTCGATCAGAAAGGGATTTTACTGGCACCAGCGTCTGCCGTTGCAGCTGAAAGATCGCGCCAGCGGTCTCTTGCGCGCGCAAAAAGACAGCTTGCTTCGACGTCGGTGCCGTCTGATCCGACACCATGACTGCCCTTAAACGTAACCCTGATATTTACAGACCGAATGTTGGCTTGGCCCTTTTCTCAAAAGCCGGGCACGTTTTTCTTGGGCGCAGAATTAATTCACGTGGCGCCTTTCAATGGCAGATGCCCCAGGGAGGAATTGATGACGGTGAAACCCCACAAGAAGCGGCGATGCGTGAGCTGGAAGAAGAAATCGGTGTCCCGCCCAAGCTAACCAGCATTCTGGAAGAAACCGAAGACTGGATCTACTATGACTTTCCGCCAGATTTAAAAAAGCGTCTTCCGGGATCCTATGTCGGACAGCGACAGAAATGGTTCGCGCTGCGGTTTCGGGGCTCAGATAGTGATATCCGGCTTGATCTGCACACGCCCGAATTTGATGCATGGCGCTGGGCATCTTTGGTGACGACGCCGCCAATGGTCATCCCTTTCAAGCGTCCCGTTTACAGCGAGATTGCTGAGCGATTTGAAAAGTGGACTGTGCCCGTCTAGCCCGCAAAATGCATAAGCCAGGCTAAAATTGGCTAATTTCTGCTTCTTGTTTTGCCTCGCGCTGCGCAGCAGCGGTTTATGTTTGTTTCCCGCTGGCGCGTCATTTTTTGCCTCACGGGCTGAAGGCCCTCCGGCGGGGCGGGCTTCGCCCGGCGCACGCTTGTGCTTGCGAGCTTTGCTCGGTATTTTGCTTTGATGCTTATGACTGGACATGGGCGATCCTTTCCATTCTTGCTTGTCCCCCGCATCGGCTTCGCCTTGCGATGGGACGCCGCTTTGCGGGCTCATGGCTGTTGTTTTGC
>CAYUFN010000066.1:0-9606 GCA_964443965.1 uncultured Hyphomonas sp.
CCGCGCACAAGCGCGCCAGACTGCCCAATGCGTCCGGTCGCCAGTGTTTGTGCTTCAAGCAGAGGCGTTACTGTTTCAACACCGTCCAGTGTTTTAAGCTCCTCAGCCATAGCCAAGGCCTCTTCTTCAGGTAAGTCTCCAACACTGACAAACACATGCCCCTGGCCGCCAATCAGGCTTTGGGTCAACTGCCCGCGAAATCCGTTCATCACAGACATGGTGACAATCAGCGCAGCAACGGCCAGCATGATCCCGATAAAGGAGATGATAGATATAAGCGACGCACCGCCATGCTCGCGCTTGGCACGAATATAGCGCCACGCTAGCGAGCGCTCCAGCGTTCCAAAAGGGGCAGCTTGACCGATTGTATCACTCATCCAGCACCCGTCATTTTCGCAATTGCCTCAGCCAACGGCAGCTCGATACGCTCGCCGCTCGCGCGTGCTTTCAACTCCACAACGCCCTTCTCAACCGCTTTCGGTCCGATAATCACTTGCCAGGGCAGACCGATCAAATCCATCCGGCCAAACTTGGCACCCGCTCGATCATCGGTCTCATCATAAAGCACATCCATACCCGCCGCACCCATCGCCGCATAAGCCGCCTCACAGGCAGCTGCTGTCGCCTCATCTTTGGGGCGCATGGAAATCAACCCCGCATCAAAAGGCGAAACGGAGGCTGGCCAGACAATGCCGCTCTCGTCATTACACGCCTCAATAATCGCGCCGACAAGGCGCGAGACGCCAATCCCGTAAGAGCCGCCATGAATAGGTACGACCTGTCCCTCATTGTCCTGCACACTTGCGTTCATAGGCGCTGAATATTTGGTGCCAAAATAGAAGATATGACCAACCTCAATGCCCCGCGCGGCTGTTTTGCGCGCGTCCGGCACAGCCGCATAGGCCGCCTCGTCATGCTTCTCATCGGTGGCTGCATAATACTTTGTCCGCTTGTTCATCTCTTCGGCAAGAGCGCCTTCATCGCTAAAATCAAAGTCAAGGCCCGGCGCAGGCACATTCAAAACTTCACTGTCACAGTAAACTGCGCTTTCACCGCTTTCAGCAAGCATCAGAAACTCGTGGCTTAAATCCCCGCCAATCGGGCCCGGATCAGCCTGCATCGGGATTGCGGTTACGCCCAGTCGATCAAACGTATTAAGATAGGCTGCGAACATTTTTTGATAGGAAACCCGTGCGGCTTCCTCGGTCAGGTCAAAGCTATAGGCATCCTTCATCAGAAATTCCCGCCCGCGCATCACCCCAAAGCGTGGGCGTACCTCATCACGAAATTTCCATTGCTGGTGATAGAGGTTCAGCGGCAATTGTTTATAGCTTTTCACATAGCCGCGAAACACATCTGTGATCATCTCTTCATTGGTCGGCCCGTAAAGCATGTCCCGCCCACCGCGGTCGGTGATGCGCAGCATCTCCTCGCCATAATCATCATAACGTCCGGATTCACGCCACAGATCAGCCTGTTGCAGCGTTGGCATAAGCATTTCTACAGCGCCCGCCCGGTCCATTTCCTCGCGCACAATCTGCTCGATTTTCTTGAGCACCTTAAATCCAAGCGGCAACCAGGAATAAATGCCGGCCCCATTCTGGCGCATCATGCCTGCACGCAACATCAATTGATGAGAGACAATCGCCGCATCAGAAGGCACATCCTTGGTGACAGGGAGAAAATATTGAGAAAGACGCATAAGGGCTATCCAGTATAAGTGTTCTACACAGCTTTAGCCGCGGTCGCTATCCCGGTGCAAGCACCGTAATGCCAATCGCCATGACAAGCGTGATGATTGCCGCGCCAATTGTGGCCCATTTGGCCTTTTTCAACAGCATTGGTGCCACCGGCGCACCTGCCTCTGTGCCGGGCGCAACGTCCTCGCCACCCTCCTCATGGTTTTGGATACCAATCGAAAGCGCCGGCAAAAATACCAGCCACCAAGAAACAAAAAAGACGATTAGCCCCTGAATCCAATGCATCAGTCTGTTCCTCTCAAGCTTGGTTCAAAACAGCCATGAGTTGACGAAGCGTAGCCGGGAGTATCCCAAAAAACCGTGCGCCCGCGAAGCTGCGTCCCACCGTGAGCCCGGACCTGATCCGGGAAACGGGGTGCAAGTCTAATGCCCACCTTTCGGTGTCTCCATCAACTCGATCAAAACACCATTTGAATTCTTCGGATGAATAAACACAATCGGTGTCCCATGCGCACCAATGCGCGGCTCACCCAGCACAGTTGCGCCGCGGTCTTTCATGGCCGTAACAGCCGCATGAATCTCCTCAACCTCAAAGCAGACATGGTGCTGCCCGCCTTTCGGATTTTTCTGAATAAAATTCCAGATCGGGGAGTCTTCGTTCAGCGGCTCAATTAGTTCAATTTGCGAGTTGGGCAAGTTCACAAAACTCACTTTCACTCCCTGCGCGGGCATATCAAATGGCGTTGTAATATCAGTTGCGCCATAAAGGGTGCGATAAGTTTCAATTGCTTCTTCAATATCAGGCACAGCCACGCCCACATGGTTTAGCGGTCCAATTTGCATCTCATCTCTCCTTCTTCTGCGCAATCATACACGCAGCACAATCACATCTACCAGTGGCTTACGGTGAACCGTGCGTTCACAAGCCTTACGAACAGCTCGGCCCAGTAGGGTTTCAACCTGCTCATCATCTTGTCGACTGCGCAACTTCATCTTCTCTAACGCGTTTTCGGCAACTTCATCGAGCAAATCCAAAAGCGCATCGGCCTCGCCGCCATCAGCCTCAGAAAATCCGCGCGCCGTGCAAACCGGCCCATCAACGGTACGTCCATTCCCGTCAAGCGCAACAGCCACACTAATATGCCCGGCAAAAGACATCTTCCGACGTTCTGAAAGTCCAGCAGAGCCAGCAGGCACCAAATATCCGCCATCTAAATGCAGTCGCCCAGCAGGGACATTATCGATAATCTCAGCCTCACCAGGCGCAAGACGCACCATATCACCATTTTTCGGTGTTACCGCCTGCCTGACCTGCAAGCTCTTGGCGTATTTGGCATGCTCAAGCAGGTGTCGGCGCTCACCATGCACAGGCACAGAAATTTCAGGCTTGATCCACTGATACATACGCCGCAATTCGTCACGACACGGATGACCTGACACATGGATCGGATCTTTTAGCATTTTAGGTGTAATCAGCCCTACGCCCTTGTCGGCCAATTGGTTCTGCATCTGATAAATGCCCGTCTCATTGCCCGGAATCGTGCGTGAAGAGAAGATTACTGTATCTCCCTTGCCAAGTGTTACATGGCGATGATCCCCACGGGCAATCCGCCCCAGCGCTGCACGCGCTTCCCCCTGGCTGCCTGTGCACAGGTAAAGAATATTATTCGGGGGGAAAAAGCCCGCTTCAGCCTCATCAACAAAATCCTGCACGCCTTTTAAAAGCCCTGCCACCTTGGCCGCATTGGTCACCTTATGCATGCTTCGCCCGACAAGACAGACACGCCGCCCAGCCGCCTCAGCTGCAAGAATCACAGTTTCCACACGCGCCACATTCGAAGCAAATGTCGTCACCGCTACCTTACCGGTTTGTTTGGCGACCAGTTCTGTTAGCGCCTTACGCACCGTCGCCTCAGAGCCAGATTCACCATCCTCAAACACATTGGTCGAGTCGCATATCATCGCCAAAACGCCTTCTTCTCCAAGCGCCTCAAGCCGATCAATTGCAATATCATCGCCCAGTTGTGGGTCAGCATCGATTTTCCAGTCGCCAGTATGGAACACAAGCCCCAGCGGTGTGCGTATGGCAAGGCCATGCATTTCCGGGATCGAATGTGTCATAGGGATATACTCAACGCTGAAAGGTCCGACCTCCACAGTTGCACCAGGGCGGATCGTATGGAGATGTTTCTCATCAACATTACGCTCGATCAGTTTTGCACGCAGCAACTCAGCGGTAAAAGGCGTAGCATACATTGGTGCCTTTAGACGCGGCCACAATAAGCCGCCTGCCCCGATATGATCTTCGTGCGCATGCGTAAAAAAGATTGCCTCAATGGTTTCATCTTCCAAAAAGGTCGGGTCGGGTGTGATGATATCTATTCCCGGCGTATCAAGGCCACCAAACGTTACGCCAATATCTGCGATGATCCAGCGTCGATCATGTGCTGGGCCATAACCATAAGCGTTAAGATTCATACCAATTTCTTCACAGCCACCAAGCGGTAGAAAGACAAGCTCTGCACGTTTATCCATGCTTAGCTGACCGCCGTGTTGCGCTGATAAATTTCCAGGAGACCGCGCACGGTCAAATCAAAATCATAAACATCAATTGTTTCGCTAGCGCCTTCAAAGAGCGATGCAACCCCACCTGTTGCGATCACTTTCATCGGTGCGCCATACTCAGCTTTGATCCGCTCTACCAGGCCGTCAATAAGGTCAATATAGCCCCAGAAAACACCAGACTGCATCGCCCCAATCGTATCTTGCCCGATCACCTTCTCAGGGCGCTGAATAGCAATACGCGGCAATTGGGCCGCTGCATCATGCAAGGCCCGCATTGAAAGGTTTATACCTGGGCATATGATCCCCCCTTCAAACCCACCATCTGGCCCAATAACATCAAACGTTGTTGCCGTGCCGCTATCAATAACAATCAAAGCGCCATCATGCATGATATGCGCACCAACCGCATTTACCAATCTATCGGCTCCTGCTTGTTCAGGACGCCGAATACGGACTGGTACGCCCAGCTCAACCCTCTCCTCACCGATAAAAAGTGGTTCAACCTTGAGATACCGCCGGGCAAAATTCCGAAAATTAAACTTGGCCTGCGGAACAACAGTCGAGACGATGCAACCGCTAATCTTCTCAAAGTCCATGCTGTGCATCTCGCATAGCTGCCTGAACCAGACCGCATAATCGTCTGCTGTTCGTGTTGCATCGGTTGCAATCCGCCATTGAGCTACCCAATCGGCACCATTATGCAGCGCAAAAAGACTGTTCGTATTTCCCACATCTATCGCCAGAAGCATATTTTAAGGGCCCACTTCTCTTATCAACTCAACATCACCTGCTCTTATCGGGGTTAGAGAGCCATCATGCAACTGCAAGATCAGCGCACCATCCGGTCCCATATCCTTAAACACCCCCTCACGCGGATGGCCATTCACATTTACCCGCACACGCGCACCTAGTCCTTCTGCACGCGCGAGCCACGCCTGACGCGTCTTGGAAAAATCTACCAAAGCCTCTTCCAGCCGCAGGGCAAAGGCCTGCCGCAACGTCTCCAGAGTTGTACTTGCATCAATCAAATCATCCTGGCGTAGCGCTGCCACACTTGTTGCATCCTGCCCAATATCCAGCGGAAATGAGACAATATTGATACCTATACCTGCGGCCACCCAGCGCACATTATGCGCCTCGCCAGCTTCCACCAGAATACCTGAAACCTTCGCACCTTCACACCGCACATCATTGGGCCATTTGAGTTTTGGTGACGCAGCTGGCGCAAGCACGTCCACACTATCAGCAACAGCAAGCGCAGCCGCAAACGGAATACGCGTCATGTCGCGTGGCTCACGCTGCCAGGTAAACAGCGCCGTTGCATAAAGATTTCCTTGTGGTGAAGCCCATTGCCGGCCAAGCCGCCCGCGCCCGGAAGTTTGTCTATGCGCAGCTATCCATTGGGGAACAAAGCCTGCCTGCCCAGCTCGGCGTTTGGCTTCTTCATTCGTGCTATCAATCTCATCTAGCCAGAAGACAGGCCAGCTTAGACTCACTGAATAACCCCAGATGCGGCCAACTCGCTCGCTTGATCGATCTGACCAATAAAGATCAGCAGAACAATCGTTGAAGCAGCAGCAGCACCAACAATGACCTTAACAGACAGATCCGTCGAGAGGAACGGCGCGCCCGCCTCCTTAAACCACATGATATATATCAACCGCAGATAATACCCCGCCGCAATGACTGACGAGAGCACCAGAACAATCGCCAGCCACAAATAACCACCCGCCCAGGCCGCTTCCAGAATGGCAAGTTTCGGCAGGAAACCAACTAAGGGTGGCAACCCGGCAATTGAAATAATCAACAGCGACAAGGAGAGAGCGAGCACAGGATTGGTCTTAATCAAACCAGACAGCTCGTTGATGTCCTCCACCATACCGCCATCACGGCGCATTGTCAGCACACCAGCAAATAGTCCTAACGAAGATAAGCCGTAAATCGTCATAAACAATAAGAGCGGAGAAGCGCCAAGCTCAGGCCCTACAGCCACTGCAATCAACGCATAACCAATATTCGCGATCGAGGAATAAGCCAGCAAGCGCTTAATATTATCCTGTGCAAGCGCGCCAAAGGCACCGATCAGCATGGAAGCAGCCGCAATAATAGCAATCACCGGGCTCCAATCATCGATCAATGTTCCAAAAGCGCCAAACAGCACAACCGAAAACATCACAATACCGGCCACTTTTGGCGCAGAAGCAAAGAAAGCAACAACGGGCGTTGGCGCCCCCTCATAAACGTCAGGTGTCCAGACATGCATTGGCGCTGCTGAAATCTTAAAGGCCAAGCCGGAAATCATCAAAACCATGCCAAACGTCAACCCAACAGAAAGCCCTTCACCGCCAGCAAACCGCGCAATCTCCGCATAGTCGGTTGACCCGGTAAAGCCATAAACCAGCGATGCGCCATAGAGCAACAATCCTGAGGCCAGCGCGCCAAGCACAAAGTATTTCAACCCAGCCTCAGCAGAACGCACACTATCCCGGTGAAAAGCTGCCAAGACGTAAGACGACAGGCTAAGTGTCTCAATTCCCATGTATAGCGTCATCAAATTCGCAGCAGAGAGCGTAATTCCCATGCCAAGCGCAGCGAAAATAAACAGCAGGGAATACTCAAACCGCAACGTCTTGTGCCGCGCCATGAAGCCCCTGGCCAAAAGCAACGCCATGCCGCCGAGTGTGAAACTTACAACCTTCGCATAATTGGCAAAACTCGTTGTTTTCACCAGCCCCCCAAAAGCTTCACCGCCTTCAAAATAAAGGGCCGCCAACCCAGCAGCGCCAAACAATGTTACCGCACCAAGCAGATAGGAAACAGTTGCAAACTTCTCACGGAAGATCGCCCCCAGCGTTACGCCAATCAGCCCAGCGGCGACAAGCAGCACCTCCGGAGCCATTGCGTTCAGGATCAACGTCATGTCCATAATCGACTAGGCTCCCGCAAACAGTGTGAGGACACGGGTAACCGCGCCATCGGTAACATTAAAAATAAGCCAGGGAGCAACCCCAAAAAGGATCGTACATATCGCCAGAGGCGCTAAGGTGATCACTTCGGTTGGCGATAAGTCCTTGATCCCGGCAAGTTTCTCATTGGTCAACTCACCAAACATGGTCTCGCGATACAAACGCAGCATGTAAACTGCTGAGAAGATAACCCCCAGAGCAGCGGCCACAGCCACCCAGCGCGCCGCCAGGAAACCGCCTGCCATACTCATAATCTCACCAACGAAACCGGACGTACCAGGCAAACCGACATTCCCCATCGTGAATAACATAAAGAACGCCGCATAAATTGGCATCTTCGTTGCAAGCCCCCCATAAGCGGCAATCTCACGCGTGTGGATGCGATCATAAACAACACCAACAATCAGGAAGAGGGCCGAAGATATAAACCCGTGGGACAGCATCTGAAAAACCGCGCCCTGAACACCAAGCTGGTTGAATGAGAAAATACCCATCGTCACAAAGCCCATATGCGCCACGGAACTATAGGCGATCAGCTTCTTCATATCGGTCTGTCGGTAAGCAACCAGTGATGCGTAAACAATCGCGATAACCGACAGCGCAAATACAAGCGGCTGGAACAACAGGCTTGCATCAGGGAACATCGGCACAGAAAACCGCAGCAATCCATAGGCACCAAGCTTCAGCAAAATACCCGCCAGAATGACCGAGCCTGCTGTCGGGGCCTGAACGTGCGCATCAGGTAGCCAAGTATGCACCGGCCACATCGGCATTTTCACAGCAAAGCTGGCAAAGAAAGCTAGCCATAGCCAAGTCTGAGCGCCCTTTGCAAACTCGTATTGCTCAAGCAGCACAATATCACTCGTCCCTGCTTGCAGGTACATGTAAACCATCGCAATCAGCATGAAGAGAGAGCCAAAGAGCGTATAGAGGAAGAATTTAAACGCCGCATAAATCCGGTTTTGGCCACCCCATACCCCGATGATAATGAACATCGGAATTAAGCCTGCTTCAAAAAAGATATAGAATATAAAGAGATCAAGCGCTGCAAAAACACCTATCACCAATGTTTCAAGCACCAAAAAAGCAACAACATATTCCGTCACACGCGTTTTAATGCTGTGGCGGCTAGCCAGTAGACAAATCGGTGTCAGAAATGTTGTCAGCAAGATCAGCGGCATGGAAATACCATCAACACCAAGCTTATATTTTATGTTTGCATACCAGGTGACTTCATCGATCATTTGATAGCCAGATACCCCAGAGTCAAAGCTCATAAAGTAAGCCAGCAAGGACAGCACAAACGTCGCCATGCTGACAAAAACGCCAACCATCATGATATTGCGAGACTGCACATTACTGTTCTGACCACGCGTTACGCTGCCGATCAGCAAGATAACAAGCGCACCGATTGCCGGCAGGAATGTCAACAGGCTGAGAATAGGGATACCGCCCATTAGCTTATCCCTCCTTTAAGAAAGAAGATCACGCCACCAAACAGCATCGCACCGAGAATGACGATAAATGCATAATGATAGAGAAAGCCGGTATGCATCGCACTAATCCGCCGTGATCCCCATCGGGTGAGCCAGGTCACACCATCTGGTCCAAACCGATCGATAATCTTCATATCGCCAACTTTCCAGAAAAGATCACCAAGTCCACGCGTCGCTTTTACAATGGTTGCTTCGTAAATCTCATCGAAATACCACTTATTGGAAAACATGGAGTGGAACGGCCCGCCCTGATCGGCCATACGTTTCCCAATCCCGCGATTGAAATAATACGTGAAGGTCGCAATCAGGAAACCGATAATGGTCACCACGAGTGGCGCCCAGAACACCCAAGCATAGTTATGATCATGCTTAATCTCATCAATCGCATGCACAATATCAGTCGTTGGGGCAGTATAGATAGCACCTGCCCAGAAAGCAGTTCCATGGAACATAGGATCGTAGAACAGGAAGCCCGCAAAAATCGCTCCTAAAGACAAAATGGCCAGCGGCACCAGCATCGAAAGCGGGCTCTCATGCGGCTCATGGCCATGATCGTCATGACCGTGTTCATCATGGTGGGCATGCGCTGCCAAATCTTCCGCCGTTGGCTCATAGCGTGGGCCGTGGAAGGTCATGTAAATCAAGCGCCAGGAATAAAAACTAGTCAACAGCGCCGCGCCAATACCAGCCCAGAACGCAACGTCTCCAAACATAACACCCTGCTGACCAGCAACAAATGCACTTTCCAGAATTGCATCCTTGGAGAAGAAACCAGCAAAGCCAAGGCTTGTGTGTGGATAGCCTAGACCAATAATCGCAATCGTCCCAATCAGCATCGCGGCATAGGTGAACTTCTGATACCGCCACACACCGCCCAGC
>CAYUFN010000066.1:9616-12028 GCA_964443965.1 uncultured Hyphomonas sp.
GAATAAAAGCGCCTTGAAGAAAGCGTGCGTAAACAAGTGGAACATCGCCGCCTGATAAGCGCCCACGCCGGCGGCAAAGAACATGTAGCCAAGCTGAGAACAGGTTGAATATGCAATAACGCGCTTAATATCATTCTGCGCTAGGCCAACGGTGGCTGCAAAGAGCGCGGTCAGCGCACCAACAATGGTCACCATTCCAGCTGCATAAATTGTGTACTCATAAATCGGGGAAACAAGACAAACCAGATAAACACCTGCCGTCACCATAGTGGCCGCATGGATAAGCGCAGAAACAGGTGTCGGCCCCTCCATCGCGTCCGGCAGCCAGACATGCAGGAACAACTGGGCTGATTTCCCCATCGCGCCGATAAACAGAAGCACACCGATCAGTTCCAGCGCATTAATGTTATATCCCAAAAATTCGATCACAATATCACGTGCATACCCGGCTTCAGCAAAGGCAAACGGTGTAACATATGCATTGTCCTTTATAGCTTGCAAAACAGGTCCAAATTCAATCGAACCAAACACAAAGAACACGGCCATAATACCAAGCGCCAACCCAAAGTCGCCAACTCGGTTTGTTACAAACGCCTTGATTGCTGCATCATTAGGCGCAGGCTTGGTAAACCAGAAGCCGATCAACAAATAGGATGCCAGCCCGACCCCCTCCCAGCCAAAGAAAAGCTGCAGGAAGTTATCTGCCACCACCAACATCAGCATGGTGAATGTAAAAAGCGATAGATAAGTAAAGAAGCGCCCGCGATGCGGGTCTTCAGCCATATACCCCCATGAATAGACGTGTACCAAACCGGATACACCAGTAATCACGGCCATCATTGTCATTGAAAGGGCATCCACACGGATCGCCCAATCAGCCTTAAAACCACCGACATCAATCCAGTTCATCAACGTGATAATATGTGGATGATAGGCAACAGCCTCTGCCGCGCCTTCAGCAAACAGCGCATGCGTCGCCGTGGCGTGGCCTGCATCTGCGCCAAATGCGTAATTGAACAATTGGTAAACTGACAACAGCCCCGCAAAACAAACGGTAAAGGTCGTCACAACCATGGCAAACTTATCGCCAAATACGGGCTTGCCAAACCCAGCCAGCAACGCCGCCACGCCAGGCCCGAGAACGATAAATATCAGGGCAATATCAGGTAACATATTCGGTGCCTCAGCCCTTCATCAAATTAACGTCTTCAACGGCGATATCGCCGCGATTACGGAAATAAACAACTAGAATAGCCAACCCCACCGCGGCTTCGGCTGCTGCAACCGTCAACACGAGCATCGCAAAAATTTGCCCTTCAATCGTCCCCGTAAAAGCAGAGAACGCAATTAGGTTCAGGTTAACCGATAACAGGATCAGCTCGATCGCCATCAGGATGACAATAATATTCTTGCGGTTCACAAATATGCCGACAACACCAATGGTGAAGAGCGCAGCTGACAAGGCCAGAAAATGATTGATCGTAATCGCCATTGTCTAAATTCCCTGTCCCGGCTCAACATCCTTGAGCTCATAAGCGTCTGCGCGCGTGCGTGCATTCTGCGCAGCTATATTTTGTCGTTTCACGCCCGGCTTGTGGCGCAATGTCAGAACGATTGCCCCGATCATTGCAATCAGCAAAACAATGCCCGCCATTTGAAAGAGCAACAAATAGTCAGTGTAAAGCACACCGCCAATAGCCTCTGTATTCGTCTCCGCGCCGGGCGCTGAGTCAAACCGGCCTGGTACATCGCCGCCACGCGCAAACCCAACAAGCGCAAGCTCTGCAAACAATATTCCGCCTGCAAGCACTGCGGCTGGCCAATAACCCAGCGTCCCCTGCTTCAACTCGGCAAAATTCACATCCAGCATCATCACAACAAACAGGAAGAGCACGGCTACCGCGCCAACATAGACAACCACCAGCAGCATGGCCAAAAACTCAGCACCGATCAAAACCAACAGGCCAGCAGAGGTAAAGAACGCCAGGATCAGGCACAAGACAGAATGCACTGGGTTACGAGAGATGATCACACCAAATGCAGCGATCGTCACAATCACCGCTAAAACGTTAAATGCAATGAGGTCCATTGGCCCCTTGCCCCTTTCTTTTACCATCGCGCAAATCGCTTTGGCTTTTTCCATTTTGAAGCGGGGCTTCCCGCTTCGCTAAAATTCTCGCTACGCCTTATCGGTAGGGCGCATCCAGTTCCAGATTCTTTGCAATCTCGCGCTCCCATCTGTCGCCATTAGCCAGCAGACGGTCCTTATCATAATAAAGTTCTTCACGCGTTTCGGTCGCAAATTCAAAATTCGGCCCCTCCACAATCGCATCGACTGGGCAGGCTTCCTGACAGAACCCGCAATAGATACATTTCACCATGTCGATATCGTAACGCGTTGTCCGGCGGGAG
>CAYUFN010000066.1:12038-15197 GCA_964443965.1 uncultured Hyphomonas sp.
GGCAAGAAGCTTGTCTTTCGTCATGATTTGCTCGCCCCTATTCTCGAAATGGTATTCGAAAATACGCGTTTCAACGATGGAATCCACCGGACACGCTTCCTCGCAGAAGCCGCAGAATATGCACTTGAAAAGATCGATGTCGTAACGCGTGGTGCGGCGGCTGCCATCCTCACGCTGATCAGAATCAATCGTGATCGCAAGCGCCGGGCACACCGCTTCACACAACTTACAGGCAATACACCGCTCTTCCCCATTAGCGTAACGCCGTAATGCGTGTTCACCCCGAAAGCGCGGGCTCAGAGGATTTTTCTCAAAGGGATAGTTCACCGTCGCCTTGCGCTTAAACATATAGCGCAGTGCCAGAAAGAACGCCTTAATAAAGTCTGTTAAAAACAGGCCTCGTACAAATTGCATCACGCCGCTCATGCCTGAACTCCTGTATAAACAACATAGCCTGAAACAGCGAGCACTGCGACGAGTGAGATCGGCAGGAACACCTTCCAGCCGAGCCGCATCAATTGGTCATATCGGTAGCGCGGCACCATCGCCTTCACCATTGCAAACATAAAGAAGAAGAAAAGAATCTTCAGGCCAAACCAGGCAAAGCCACCCAGATTCAAAATCCACGGCGCCCAATTCTCTGTAAACGGCATCGGGAATGGTGCGTGCCAACCACCAAAGAACAAAATCGTCAGCATCGCACACATCAGCACAATGTTGAGATACTCCCCGATCATAAACAGCAAGTAAGGTGTGGAAGAATATTCAACTTGATACCCCGCCACCAGTTCGGACTCAGCCTCAGGTAGATCAAATGGTGGGCGATTGGTTTCTGCAAGCGCGGAGATAAAGAAAATCACAAACATCGCAAACATAAGCGGCGCAATCAGAATATTGTTCAAACTAAACGCATGCCAGTTCCAAAAGCCACCGGCCTGATTGTTCACAATGTCAGACAGATTCAACGAGCCGACCAGCAAGATGACGGTCACGATCACAAATCCCATAGAAACTTCATAGGAAATCATTTGCGCCGCAGAGCGAAGCCCGCCCAGAAACGGATACTTTGAGTTCGACGCCCAACCGCCCATGATAATGCCATAGACACCAAGCGAGGAGATCGCAAACAGGTATAGAACACCAATATTCAGATCAGCGATCACCCAGCCCGGCGCAACCGGTACAACCGCCCAGGAAATAAAGGCAAGCACCAGCGTCAAAATCGGTGCAAGGAGAAAGACTGTCTTGTTTGCGCCAGCAGGAATAACAATCTCTTTGAGCAGAAATTTTCCAAAATCTGCAAAACTCTGGAGTAATCCAAACGGGCCAACGACGTTCGGTCCCTTGCGCAGCATCACACTCGCCCAAACCTTCCGGTCAAGCAAGAGCAGGAAAGCCAGCGAAATCAAAAGCACAACCATAAACAGGCCGATCTGCGCCACCACCATCAGCAACGACCACCAAAAGGCCGACCAAAAGCTGGCGTCTCCAGCACTAAATTGTTGTATCCAGTCGCTCATAATGCTCCGCCCTACTCTGCCGCCAACGGCGTTTCAAGTTGCTCTTGCAATTGAGAACACTCAGCCATCGTCTTAGACGCGCGCGCAATCGGGTTGGTCAGGTAAAAATCACCCGTCACACCTTGGAAAGCAGCCCCAGACAGCTCAGGCGCCATTGGTAAGCTCTCCACAAGATTTGCCTTGCCGTCTGCGCCTGGGGCAAAGCCAAGCCCTGCAAAACTGGCGACCGATTCCCGTAATCCTGCGAGCAGCGCTTCACGCGTATCATATGGAAGGGTTTTACCAAGCACATCAGACAGCGCCCGGAAAATCGCCCAGCCCTCACGCGCCTCCCCCTTGGGTGAAACAGCTCGTCTGGTTTCTTGAACACGCCCTTCGGTGTTCACATATGTTGCTGACATTTCACTATAGGCTGCGCATGGCAAAATAATATCTGCAATCGATGCGCCCGCATCCCCATGATGCCCGATATAGATGACAGTCAGTCCGGCAGGCTTGGAGAAGCCGGAAATCGCCTCATCCGCGCCAAGCAGAACAAGTGTATCAATCTCGCCAGCCTCTGCCGCGTTCAAAATTGCTTGCGTGTCGCGCCCGCCTTCGCCCGGAGTGAAGCCAGCATCGAGCGCGCCAACACGGCCAGCAGCTGTGTGCAATACGCCAAAGCCCGCCCACTCATCCAGCAATGCACCAAACTCACCCGCCAGTGCATGAGCCGCATCAAGGATGGCCGCACCGTCCTCGCGCGCAAGGGCACTTTCGCCAACAACAATCATCGGGCGCTCCGCATTTCGCAAAGCTTCTACAAATTCATCATCGCGATTGAATAGGCCGTTCAAGCTCGCCGGATCGCTGCCAAGGTGAGTGTAATCATAAGTCAAATCGGTGGCCTCACCAACAACGCCAACTTTCAGATCATTCCAGAGCCAGGCTTTGCGAATGCGCGCGTTCCAAACCGCCGCTTCCTCGCGCGGATTGCACCCGATCAGCAACAATGCATCAGCATGCTCAACACCGGCCAGTGTCGGGTTCAAAATATAACGCTCTCGCACGCCATCTGTACCGTAAGTCGCGCCAGCCGGGCGACAATCGGTCGATTGCACACCAAGCGCACGGAATAAATCAAGGGCAGCTTTAGCCTGCTCAACCTCAATCAGGTCCCCAGCCAAAACCCCCACTTTTTCTGAAGTCCCACTTGTCGCCAAAGTGGGTATCCCACTGACCGCCTCAAACGCTTCGCCCCAGCTTGCTTTTCGCAAGCTTCCGCCCTCACGCACATAAGCACTGTCAAGGCGCTGACGGCCAAGACCATCCCAAATGAAGCGAGACTTATCCGACAGCCATTCCTCGTTCACATCCTCATTTAGCTCCGGCATAATCCGCAGCACTGCGTCGCCGCGCGCATCAATACGTATCGCCGCGCCCATCGCGTCCATCACATCAATCGAACTCGTTTTGCGCAATTCCCACGGCCGCGCATTAAACGCATAGGGCTTGGACGTCAGCGCGCCGACCGGGCACAGATCAATGACGTTTCCAGAGAGGTTCGAGGTCAGCGACTTTTCAAGATAGGTCGTAATTTCCGCATCTTCCCCGCGCGAGATCATGCCAATCTCCTCAACGCCCGCAACCTCGGCGGCAA
>CAYUFN010000067.1:0-2214 GCA_964443965.1 uncultured Hyphomonas sp.
GACCACGATCCGAGGCAGGGACAGTTCCCTGATGGTAATGTAAGGTCGCTGGAATGACTCCCCTACGCGCGTTGCAGCTGCCGCCAGCTTCTATGTAGGCGTTGTGGCAGAAGAAAGGAAGACAATTGCGGGTTAATTTGCAAGCGTGTCTTCCCCGACCACATCAAAGGCCATGAGCAAAGTGCGTTGTTTGTTGGAGAAGTTGTCATCGGAAATAATATAGAGCCGCACTGTGCCATCGGGCAGGCGTGTGGCGGTGATGCCCTCAAAATTATCAACCGGGAAGGGGCGTTTGAGGCGGGCAAGAATAGTCGGTTCGGCATCGCCTTCAGCGTGGGCGTGAATCTCGTTTGCGTTTCCAGTAAGGGGCGAATAGCTGCGGAATAAGGAAAACATTTTATTATCCAGCATATCAAGACCAACCAGCCGCTTATCATTAGGGCGCGGAATATAGCCAGAGAAGACCGCTTCATTTGGTGCGATACTTAGGATCGGTGCGCCTTGAGCCGGCTTTGTTTCCAAGCCCGCAACTAATGTGCCACCTGCTGAGAGCGTGAGGGCTTCTGCGCCTTCATTGTCTGGAATGGTGCGTCCAAGACCTTTGGGACGCGCCGGAATTTGCGCCAATGTAATGCCATTAGCCGCTGCCCCGCAATTGGCCAGATCAAACGCGAGTATCCGATGGTTGTGCTCAAGGCTGACAAAGGCGAGTCCGTCAACCAGTTCCAAACCTTCAGCATCAGCATCTGTTTTGCCATCAATGGGCACGCCTGTCTCATCTAACATGTAAGAAATGGCGGCATAGCCAGAGGGGGCGTTGTCGCGCATGCTGATCCAGATAAAGGCGCCTGCATCCGAGACGGCTAAAATGTGATCTTTCGGATGAACGGTTAATCCGGAGAGGCCGCCAAAATTTGGCTCATCGCTCATTAAGTGCCACCCGCCTGCAAAGGTTAGTCCATCCAACTTGGCACCTGCGCGTGTTTCTGGATTGATTGGGTTGACTGTGAGGGGAATCGCCTGAGGGGTAAGGAACTTTGCCGTATCTGGACAAGAGGCCGTCTGCAGACCTGCCAGTGTTTCCGTATCTAATTGTTTAAGCGTCACCGCTGGCGCTGTCTCTGTGGTAGATGTTGGCGGATTGCCCTGGCACGCGCACAGCACAAGCGTTGCAAGGCTGTATGTAAATGCTCTACCCCCGGCCACCTTTAACCTCCGTCAGTGTCGTTCTTTTGACATCGCGTCCTGTGCTGACTTTTGCGGCACCATAAGAGGGGGCACCTGCACCTGCGCCGCTGATGGCAGGTTTGCTGGTCACCTCGGTCTTGGGCGGAGCGGCCATGGCGGCCGGGTTCGGGCCGTCCTCATCAAAGAGAGAGGCCAGCTGTTCTGTCATCACGCCGCCAAGTTGCTCAGCATCCACAATCGTCACGGCGCGTTTGTAGTAGCGTGTGACATCATGACCGATGCCGATGGCGATGAGTTCGATAGGTGAACGATTTTCAAGGTAACCAATCACTTCACGCAAATGGCGCTCAAGGTAGTTTCCAACGTTTACAGACAATGTACTATCATCAACTGGTGCGCCATCGGAGATGACCATCATGATACGACGCTGTTCAGGCCGGGCCATCAAACGATCATGGGCCCAGAGCAAGGCTTCGCCATCAATATTTTCCTTGAGCAGTCCCTCGCGCATCATCAGGCCGAGATTCTTGCGCGCACGCCGCCAAGGCGCGTCCGCCGATTTATAGACGATATGGCGTAAATCATTCAAGCGGCCTGGGCCTTGGGGTTTGCCAGCCTTAACCCAATCTTCGCGACTGATGCCGCCTTTCCAAGCTTTGGTCGTAAAGCCGAGAATTTCCACCTTCACCCCACAACGCTCCAGCGTGCGGGCCAGAATATCAGCACACAGCGCTGCCACCATGATTGGGCGTCCGCGCATAGAGCCGGAATTATCGAGCAAAAGCGTGACCACCGTGTCACGGAAATTACTGTCGTCTTCCTGTTTGAACGATAGCGGGGCAGTGGGGTCCGTAATCACGCGGGTGAGGCGCGCTGTGTCGAGCACTCCTTCTTCAAGGTCAAAGCTCCAACTTCGGTTTTGCTGGGCCATCAGGCGGCGCTGAAGTTTGTTGGCAAGCTTGGAAACCGCGCCCTGCAAACCTTGCAGCTGGTGATCCAGATAGGCGCGCAGGCGGGTCAGCTCTT
>CAYUFN010000067.1:2224-14958 GCA_964443965.1 uncultured Hyphomonas sp.
CCTCATCATTGGCGCGCGTGAAAACACGGTAAACATAGTCCGGGCTGTCATCTCCAGAATAGTTTGGCCGAAGTGGCTTGGAGCCTTCATCAGCTTCGTCAGGATCATCGTCGGCTTCCATTTCGGCATCTTGATCAAGCTGGACGTTTGTTTCTTCCCCGTCCATGTCCTCACTCTCGCTGGCCTCAAGTTCTTCCATGGAGGCGCCTTGCTGCTCTTCGCCGGAAGCCTCATCCTCGCCGGAACGTTGCTGGTCCTGTTCATCCTGTTCCTGGCTTTGATCTTCGTCTTCGCCATCTGCTTCATCTCTGGCCTCCTCGCCTGAAGTGAGATCACGGATCATGGAGCGGACCGTTCTGGCAAAGGCGGGTTGATCGTGAATTTGGCTGGCCAGTTGCTCAATCGGATCTGAGACTTTGCTTTCAACATCACCGCGCCAGATGTCGGCGATTGCCTGAGCCGCAGGGGGAAGTTTGCGGCCTGTCAGGCGTTCGCGCAGAAGAAACTCAACCGCCAGAGCAAGCGGCGCGCTGTCTTGATCAGTGGTCCGGTCAAGGCCATCGGCTGCGCATCTGGCAGTCAGCGCTGCATCAAGATTATCGGCCGTACCACGCATGGCGTTTGCGCCAAGACTTTCAAGACGAGCCGTTTCGGCGGCTTCATAGACGTCGCGCTGAACATCACCCTGAGGGCGGTGTTTTGCGTGGGCCGCCGCATCATGGAAGGCCAGGCGCAGGGCTACAGCATCCGCTTCGCCACGCGCCGCTGCGACAAAACCGGGGGTTAGATCACGTGGCGGTGTGCGCAATGTCACAGCACTTTCGCTTACGGCAGGGGCGTTGCCAAAGCCAACTTCCAGGTCGCGGCTTGCCGCCATCGCTTTTGTTGTCGCTGCGAGCGATTGCTTGAAGAGTTCCAGCGGAGATGTTTCAGTCTTTGCCATACGGCGTGTTTAGCGCGGATAAGCGGTGTTGCGAAGGGCAAAGGCATGCGGCTTTTGCGTTATGTTGCAGGGCGCGTGTCCTCTGCTGACACCGGTGATGGACTTTATCAAGGATTGTTGAAGTGGGCCTGATTGTAAGCCAGTGGATTTTTGCTGTCGATGAGGGCATCATAAGCTTGGTCAAGCTGTGCTCTGAGGCTGATAATGCGGCGGTGTTCCGCATCAGGCATGGCCTCCAGCAAAAGCTTTTTTGAAGAATATTTGGCTGATAGACGTTTATAGGTACGCGTAATCTGCTTTGAGGTTGCTTCAGCAGGCAGGCCGAGCGTGGCAAGGTTTGCCTCGCGCACATTACAGTGTGTTTTGCTTGTGTCTTCGATACCTGCAGCCTCCATCAGGCGTGCCGTATCAGATGGGGTTAGACCGAGCTGGCTTGCGGCCATGCGGATCAGGCCGAGTTCGCGGCTTGTTGTGGTTTTGTCAGCAATGGCGATTGTGGCCATGCCAAGGATAAGTGTTTCACAAGCCCGGTCCCGAAAAACAGGCCGAGACTAAGCGCTGCCCAAAATGGCAAAGGCAAGTCAAGAAAGGTGCGAGGATCAAATGGCATCAGCCGTGCGCCTTCAGCCAATCATAAGCTTCGTTTATCGACTGCATGAGCGTTTCGGTCTTTTCCAGCTCTTCAAGTGACAGATTTTGGGAGGCCAATTTATCAGGGTGATACCGCTTTGCCAGATGGCGCCATGTTCGTTTGATCCTTGCTTGATCTGCAGTTGTTGTCAGACCGAGTGTTTGAAGATGTTTCAACCGTTCAGTTGGTGGGCCGGACCTTGCCTGTTGTGTGGAGGACTGGCTTTGCTGACCACTAGAGGAACCGCCCGTACCAAAATAACCGGCAGACATTAGCAGGCGAGACGTTGCTCCAGGTAGAAGCCCAAGCGCGTCCCCGGTCATGCGGATCAGGCCAAGCGAGCGTTCGGAGATTGTGCCATCTGATATTGCGATTGAAGACATGCCGAAAATAAGTGTTTCGCCTTTAGCTGATTTTAGTCCGTATGTTGCAATGAAACGCTTAATGATCTGGCTCCTCTTCTGGGGATGATCCAGGGCATCTTCATAGAGTGTATCTGCGTTCGGGCAGATCTCATCGCTGAGATTGAATACACGTTTGAGAACAGCAAGGGATTGGGGAGCTGGCTGACCCTCGCTTGCGACGATCATTGCGCAAAGACGAATGGCCGTTTCATAATAAAGCGTGTCCTGTTTTTCAGCGTGATGGGCGCGGCGCGCTTTAGCTTTTTTGAAGCCAGGTTTGGTTTTAGCTATGCGCTTTAAACAGGCGTCCATTTCGAAGGCGATCGCCCGACGGTTTGCAAAAATAGCCAGAGCGGTCATCGCGAGCACGATAAAAAGCAGACCAAGCCAGCCTGCAGGTTCTTCAGCGCTTCCAGTGTAGGGGAGCGCTGCGGGGTTTGCGCCCGCCTGACGCGCAGCTTCCGGGCTGGTGCCATTTTTCAGGGCTTTGTTCGCACCCATAATAATCGCCAACAAAGAAACTGGCCCAAAAATAAAGGCAAGCACGTCTTCCCAGCGCATCCGCAGCACGAGTGCAATGAGTGAGGCGATACCACCCAGAATAAGAATGAGGGGAATTGAGATGCGTGCGCTCCGCCTGTGTGTCGGTTTATAATGTGTTGAAGTGACCTTTGTATCAGCGCTAAACTTAGCTGGAGGGCCCTAGAATGGGGTTAAAACAAGGTGTTGAATTTGTTCTTGTTTGGCGTAATTGGCTTATGAGTGGCCAAAAGTTTAGGATATTCATGCCTATGGTTGACGAGGGACCAAGCCGCACACGGGGTGTTGTTGGCTGTGTTCACCTGAAAATCTCGTTCTTTCACTCACTCGTGAGAGAGTGTTGAATTGCAATTTCAGCCGCTGTTGTGACATTAGCAAGCATGAAATCGAGACCAGTTTAATTCCCCTTCGATCATGCTATAAGGAAACACAGATATGAAAAACACAACACTCTCGGCAACCATTCTGGCAGGCGCTTTTGCAGCCGCTGCAACAACTTTTATTGCAACAGCACCAACCGCGCAGGCGGCTGACTTTGAAGAGTGCTACGGTATTTCACTGGCTGGTGAAAATGATTGCGCGGCTGGCCCGGGTACATCTTGCGAAGGCACGTCTACTGTTGATTATCAGGGCAATGCCTGGACACTGGTACCTGCAGGTACATGTGAAACTATCGAGCTTCCTGGCGACCGTAAAGGCAGCCTGACGCCGCTCGAGCGCGACCTTCCTGAAGCCTAGTTTTGACTGATAGGCGTCCTTCTTTCCCTGTCCCGGCACAAAGTGTCGGGGTGGGCCTGAAGCCCGCTCATTATCGCGATGCACTCTCCTCTAGTGCAAGTGATGGTGAGGCGGGCTTTTCTGTCTCTACCTTTTCCTTCTTTGAGGTGCATGCAGAAAACTTTATGGGTGAGGGTGGTCCCGCGCATGCCTGGCTTGGTGCGATCCGTGATAAATACCCGCTTTCGGTGCATGGTGTTTGCTTGTCGATTGGTGGAACGACACCAATTGATCAGGCGCATTTAGCGCGGCTGAAACGCGTTGTGGACCGCTATGACCCTTTTCTGGTTTCAGAGCATTTAGCCTGGTGTGCGCATGAAGATTATTTCTATAATGATTTGATTGCGCCGCCGATGACAAAAGCACATTTTGCGCGTGTGTGTGAACACATCGATCAGGTTCAGACAGGCCTTGGGCGGCAAATCCTGATTGAAAATCCATCCCAATACTTAAAACTGCCTGGCGAGATGAGTGAGCCTGAATTTTTAAACGGCTTAGCAGACGCTACAGGCTGCGGGCTGCTGCTGGATATTAACAATGTCTATGTCAGCGCGGAAAATCTTGGCTTTGAAGCTATGGCGTATCTGGAGACAATAAATCCGGCACATGTTGGGGAGATTCATCTGGCTGGACATGCCATTGATGAGGCCAGTGGCCTGCGTATTGATGATCATGGGTCGTCTGTGCCTGAAAGTGTCGGGACGCTTTATACGGCGTTTTTGAATATGGCTGGTGCGCGGCCAACACTGGTCGAATGGGACACAGATACACCACCCCTGGCAACACTTGCGGTCGAAGTTGAAAAAGCACGCGGCTGGATGAAGCAGGCGGATATTGCCACCGATAGGATCAAAGTATAGGCAAGGGGCAATGGGGACGGATAAAGATTTACTCGACCAGATTACCGGCATCTTGCGGGATAAGACACCGCCGCGTGATCTGCCCGCTCTATTTGAAGGCAATCCTGCGCAGGTACATGCCGCGCTTGCTGTTTACCGCAATAATGTTCGCTCCAGTTTAATGCGGGTGCTGAGTGATACGTTTCCAGTTTTGTTTGAGTTGGTCGGAGAAGCGTTTTTTAAATTTCTGGCGCATGAATATTTTCAGGCCCATCCCCCAACCTCGCGTATGGTCATACGTTATGGGGACAATTTGCCGGCCTTTCTGGCCGGGTTTGCGCCTGCGGCGGCCTATCCTTATCTGCCGGATGTGGCACGATTGGAGATTTTGTATCTGGACGCCTATCACGCAGCGGATGCCGAGCTGATGACACCTGAGCAAACTATTGCAGTGGCCGGGGACGATATTGAGAGCCTGGTTTTAAAGCTGCATCCATCGGTACGGTTTCTGGCGTCTGATTATCCGGCTGTTTCTATCTGGCAGGCACATAAGAGCGAGCCGCGCCTTGCTATGCGTGAAATTAAGCAGATAGGTGAGCACGCGCTGATCGCGCGGTCCCACAATCACGTGACGATTCGTGTGCTGACTCATGGGGCATTTATTGCTTTAAAGGCGCTATCAGTGAAGCAGGCTCTGGGAAAGGCTATGCAAATGGCCAGCCAGGCGGATAAATCCTTTAATCCGCAAGACTTTTTCCAGATTTTGTTTCAACTACAAATCATCGCTGGTGTTCAGCAAGCAGGAATATAAAATTATGGAACAGATTACGAAACTATCGAATTTTGCGCAAAGTAAGTATGCATGGTTCGTTGGGCTTTGCTCGGCATTGCCTTTGGCAATTGTCCTCTTTGTCGCCCGCTGGGCTGGGGCAATGGCGTTCTGGCGGTCGGGACAAGAAAAAATCGCTGGCGATGGATTTTTCGAATTTGCGATCTGGAATGTTGAACCACGTAAATTTTATCTCTTTGAAAATACGTATGGCGTGCCTCAACCCTTCACTGAGCCGATGACTTATATGGCAACGGCCGGGGAGTTCTTCTTGCCTCTTTTATTATTCTTCGGATTTATGTCCCGCTTTGCAGCGCTTGGACTTTTGGCTATGACAGCCTTTATACAGTTTTATGTTTTTCCTGGCGATCTAATTGATCCGGATGGGAATTGGGCCTTGCACCTTTTGTGGGCTGCGCCACTTCTGCTTGTTCTGACACAAGGGCCCGGAGCACTTTCTGTTGATTATCTTCTCGGGAAAAACAAGACAGCCGCTTAAAACCGCTTAAATAAATTAATCAAACCTTTTCAGTGCTTTGAATGCGCTGAAAAGGTTTTTTTATGCGCCTTGAAAATTTTTATGCAGCGAAGATCAAGTTGTGTTCGCATGTTTTCACAAGCGCGCACGATGAAGTGAGCTGGACTATTTATCATGATTTAATGTGCTAAATTAAGCTCACAGTACAAGAACGGATGCACCGGGAAATTTAATAAGCGTGCAACGTGATTTAGACAAAACAGATTTTAACAGAGGATATACTCACATGACTTCCTATCTACGCCTTGGCTTCTTTGCCTTTCTCGCTATTGCCTTCGGATTGGTCTCAACCGCTGCAACAGCTTCTGCTCAAGACCGTAACAACCCATATGAAATTTGGGTCAACAAGAAGTGGGATTATGCTGCTGAAGGTTATGATGTAACCTCATACTTTAGCGAAGATGACGCTGGTAAACTTTCAGCCACAACAACTGGTCCTGTCAAAGGCGACCCACAGTTTGCAGCGACTGTTGCCAATGGTACTTACATCTTTGCCAGCCAGGAAAATCTGGATCGCTTCCTTGCTGAGCCTGCAAAGTATAGCCCACAATATGGTGGCCACTGTGCGTATGCACTCGGTAAGCGCGGCTTCTTTGTGCATGGTGACCCTGAAGCCTGGCATGTGTCTGAAGACGGTAAGCTGTACTTCAACCTGAAAACATCTATTCAGAAGAAATGGTTGAAAGATAAAAATGGTTACATTACCGCAGCTAACCCAAAGTGGACTGAAAAGTTCCCAACATCTTCTGCCCCTGTTGCAGTTTCAGGCACACCTGCTCTTTAAGCAATAATCTGGAATACCCAATCAATGCTCCCTCATATTTAAAATGTGAGGGGGCATTTTTCGTTTTTAGAGTGGTTATGCAGCTGGGCTCAAAGGTTTGCATTGTATTATTAGAGGCAGTTTGATGAAATACTTCACACTTATCTTAGCGCTTCTTCTCGTATCCTGTACGACATACAAAGTAACCGAAGAGCAAGTGTTTACTCCGGTAACGGCTTATGTTCCGCCCGCGGAGGGGGAGACGGTAGACCTTATGCTGGCGTGGGAAGATGTTTTTGACGGCTTTGCGCCTGTGATGATTGAGCTGGAAGTCTGGGCAAAGCAGAAAGCGTCAATTTCAATACCTGAAGGTGAGCTTGCGCCTGTTCAGCTTGAGCATGGCTATATCGACCAGAATGAAACCGCGATTGCCTATACTTTGCTAACACGTGAGATGCCGGGCCGTCCGCTTATCGTGCATTGCGGGGGAAGTACGGCGGCGCGTCAGGACAGTGGTACGCTTTATGGATTAAAGCTTATCGAATTTGGCGATGCACTGCTGTTTGATTATCCAGGTTATGGTGACACGCCGGGTAAAACGAGCGCTGAGAGTTTGCTGGCGATGAATGCAGCGGTTGCAAAGTTTGTAAAAGAGGAACTGATCAAAGACCGGCCTCTTATTTTGTGGGGACATTCGTTGGGTGGGTTTGTTTGCACAAATTTACTATCTGCGCTTGAGGCGGTTGATGGGCTTGTTTTGGAAACAAGCGTGCGTAACGCTAAAGAAGTGGCTGATATTGCAACGCCTTGGTTTGCAAAACCCTTTGTCCGGGTCGTTATCTCTGAAGAGCTTGCTCAGTTTGATAATGTTGTAGCGCTTGCCGGACGGGACCTGCCGATTTTAGTTTTGGGGGCAGGAGAGGACAAAACCTTACCAGTTCCATTGAGCCGCAACCTTTCTGGTGCTTTGGAGGCAGCTGGTCATGATGTTGTGTATGCTGAGTTTGAAAACGCCAACCATATTTCGATTGCAACCGAGCCCGATTTCCCACAAACCGTCCGCAAATTTCTGGCATATGCGTTGAACTTTCAGGGGTGAGCGCACTCTGGCATCAAGTGCATGTTGACGCCTTGGGGCGCGCGATATATTGCCTAGCAGCGCAGCGAACCGGGTGACCGGATTTGTCTTGCACACAAGGAGACACGTAGATGAGTTCACTTGCAGCCACACCGATTATACCGCTTATACAGGCTGAGGATCCGGCCTTGGCTGTTAAAACGGCTGAGGCCTTGAGAGCTGGCGGATTGACCACGCTGGAGGTTGTTTGGCGCACGGAGGCGGCGATGGCTTGCATGGAAGCTATTCTGGCTGAAGTGCCGGGTGTCACGGTGGGGGCCGGGACAGTTCTTTCCAAGGCGCAGGCTATTGAAGCGGCCGAGCGTGGCGCGCAGTTTATTGTGTCACCTGGGTTGAGTCAGGATGTCGTGACGTATTGTCAGTCGCGCGCGCTGGATATTTATCCCGGCACGGCAACACCCAGTGAGGTTCAGCTTGCATGGAACCTTGGCCTTCGCACAGTTAAGTTTTTCCCTGCGAGCCTTGTTGGGGGTGCCCCGATGCTAAAGGCGCTGTCATCTGTTTACCGGGATATGCAGTTTATGCCGACAGGCGGGGTGAAGATTTCCAATCTGCGGGACTTCCTGTCTATACCTGCTGTCATTGCCTGTGGAGGAAGCTGGTTAACGCCTGAGGCTGAGATCAAGGCTGGGAACTTCGCGGCTATTACCGCCCTGGCAGCAGAGGCGTTAGCACTGGCCAAGGAAATTAAATCCGGCGCTTAAGGGCGCGCGGCTATCGGTTGGCCAGCGCTTGAAATGCCCCCTGCAGGGGAATGACTCTCTGCAAGGGAGGGGGCTTAAAATCTGCCACTTATGGTGAATTTAGCGTTCAAAGGCGCGCCGACAGTGATGTTGTTTGCTGTATGCGCATTTGGAAAATAGTCCGTATCGGTTAGGTTTTCGATGTTTACCTGAAGGCGGATCTTGTCGCTAAGGTCGTAATAGGCGGCCGCATCAACGCGTACAAAGCTTGGCAGAGTGGTCGTGTTGCCATTGTCGGCAAAACTTTCATCCTGAAAAGTGAGTCCAGCGCCAATGCCAAAGCGCGGCGTGACCTGATAATTGCTCCAGATGTTGAAGGTGTGCTCTGGCAATTCGCGGATGCGAAGGACAATACCATCGGCATTTGTTGCGTCACTACCATCATCAGCGATTTGATTTCCATCCAGATAGCTATAGCCTGCTGATATAAACAAATTCTCCGTAATCTGGCCCTGAACCTGGGCTTCAAATCCTTGAATTTCAGTATCAATCACATCCAGTGTGCCCGGATCAGAATCTGCAACCTGAGGTGAGCTTTGTTCTATTTCAAAGATTGCGGCTGTAAAGCTCAGGCTGTTGGCAAAGTCATACTTCAAGCCAAGTTCCAGATTTTGAGATGTGTCCGGATCAAGTGCATCATCAGGTGGGTTAATGTCTGCGAATTGTTCGCCACTGCGCGGCAGGAATGTTTCGCTGAAGCTGCCATAGAAAGAGATGTTCTCGATCGGCTTTAGAACAAAGCCAAGGCGCGGTGAGACCTGATCATCTCGTCGGCTGAGAATATCTTCAACACCCGTATTGATGAGCGTTTCGATATTGTTCACTGTAATGTCGAAACTATCATAGCGCACGCCGAGCACAATATCGAGCCATGGCGCAATTTCGATCTCGTCTTGAATGAAGACAGAGAAGACATCAACACTGGCTTCTGTGTCATCATTGAGATCAGTCGTGAAATCGACATTTGTGACATTGCCAGACGCGTTGATGCCTGTGCCGCCATTCAAGCTTATGGGGCGTGTTGCAAGGAAAAACTCAACATCGTCTTGTGTCTGATCAAAAAAAGCATTGAACCGGTCATTGTCATTGCTTGTGTTGATGTACTCCCCACCGGTTACGATCGTATGTTTGAGCAGGGGTCCAGCGTCAAACTCACCTATCAAGTTTGCAGAGAGTGTAAGCGTTTCACGCTGGGTTGTATCGATATAACCATCCAGGCCGACAATGTTTGTTGCTTCGTCAAAACTGACCGGGAAGAGGTTGGCATATAGTTTGTCAAAATCACCATAGGAGAGGTTGAAATTGCCCTTCAGATTGTCAGTAAATTCATGGGCCAGATTTGCTCTGAAGATGTGTGCTTCAAGCTCTGCGGTTGCGAAGTCCGGATCTGAGAATGTGATGTCTTCAACCTGTTCGGCGGGTCGGCCATCCGCGCCCGAGGGAATGCCACGATCCACAAACCGTTCAAAATTGTTATACTCATAAGAGAGGTTCAGCGTTGTGCGCGGTGTCAGCTCAATAAAGGCTGTTGGGTTGATGCCGAAGCGGTCGCCATCGAAGAAATCCCGGTGATTGTTCAAGCGTTCATAAAAGCCGTTCACACGGACAGCGGCTTTATCATTGACGGTGTAGTTCCCGTCTAGCTGAACTGTGCCACCGCCGAACGTATCTACACCGCCCAGGAAGCCGACAAAGTTCTCACCGATCACACCTTTCTTGGTAACGCGGTTGATAATGCCGCCGGTGCCACCCCGGCCAAAGAAGAGGGCGTTTGGCCCGCGCAGGACTTCAACCTGTTCCAGATTATAGAGTGAGCGGTAGTATTGAACATCGTCCCGCACACCATCGATGAAAAAGTCGGCCGTCGTACGTACGCCGCGAATGACAACTGCGTCTCTGTGACCCTCGCCCTGAGACTGTGTAATGCCCGGCGTGTAGAGCACAATATCACCGATACTATCGAAACCTTGCGCGATGATTTGTTCGGCTGTTGTGATCGAAAGAGATTGGGGAACATCAATAATTGGGGTTGGTGATTTCAGCGCGTTCACGCGATCATTATAGAGGAAGTGGCCTGTGACTGTGATTGTCTCCAGCTTTGTTTCCGTTTCCGCTTTACCTGTTTGCGCGGAGACGGCGGGCACGCCAAAAAGCGCGCAAAGCGCAGTTGCGCCAATTAGTTTGGACGTAAGCAACTTCATTTTATATTCCCTCAGGGTGCATCTTTGCGAATTGTTCTCAATTGCAACTAGCAAGCTTGAAATTGCAAATCAATCGCAAAGACGAGCTATTTTGAGAATAATTCTCAAAGTTTATATTTTGCTTTGTTATTATTAAGTATTATTTTATGCATGGTACTTGGCTTTGTGAGGAATTGTGGATGAGGCACGTGGCTGATACCGGCATTGGTGATGTGTCATGTGATGCAATATGTCGGAAAAGCCCCGCACGGTCGGCTTTCTGCCTCGGCATGGTCAATCTCATTGCTTGCGGTCTGGTTTTAAGATTAGGGTAGACGTTTATCCGGAAGGTTTGCGCGTGACATCATCTGAGGGCGAAGATATGTCCACCTCTTCGAAAGTTGGATTGATCCTGGGGCCGCTTCTGGCTTTGCTCATTCTTCTTATCGGTGCACCAGAGGACATGGCTGATGGTGCGCATTTGCCACCGGCCTGGATTGTTCTGGCTTTGCTCGTCATTATGGCCACATGGTGGGTGACCGAAGCGATCCCGATTCCGGTCACATCGCTATTGCCACTCATTGTCTTGCCATTAACGGGGGTCAGTTCAATAGCTTTGGCGGCTCAGCCATACATGCATCCAATTGTTGTTTTGCTGATGGGTGGTTTTATCTTTGCAAAGGCGATTGAACGGTGGGGCTTGCACGCGCGGATTGCCTTGCATGTGGTCAACCGGATGGGGGCGAGCCCAGCCGGAATGATTGGCGGGTTCATGGCGGCAGCTACGCTCTTGTCCATGTGGATATCTAATTCAGCGACATCGATTATGATGATGCCTATAGCGCTATCTGTTGTGGCTGCGCTTGAGTGGAAAGATGGGGAAGGGCGCCGCAATTTCACTTTCGCGCTCTTACTGGGCATTGCCTATGCCTGCTCGATTGGCGGTTTGGGCACGCCTGTTGGCACCCCCACTAACCTGATTGTGCTAAGCTATCTAAACGATAATGGTGGCAAGGAAGTTGGATTTGCGCAGTGGATGATGCTGGGCATTCCTGTGGTTCTTGTGCTGGTGCCGATGACCTGGTGGTCGCTCACACGCTGGACCTTCAAGATGCCAGCGTTGGATGTCTCGGTTGCTGGCGAGGCCGTGACCAAGCGCCTTGATGCGATCGGCAAGATAACCGTGCCCGAGCAGCGGACCTTGTCGATTTTCATTGTGATCGCAGCGCTATGGATTTTTCGCCGCCCGCTTTCAGAACTGGAACTTGTTTTTGATGCGGCAACATACACACCTCTTGCCGGGTTAACTGATCATGTGATTGCAATTCTTGCTGTGGTCATTTGTTTTCTTGTGCCAGCAGGCGGGGGCGCGAAAGGGGCGCGGATCCTGAATTGGGAAAAGGCTGAGTCTATTCCCTGGGGAGTGTTGTTGTTGTTTGGAGGCGGGATGTCTCTGGCGGCGGCTATCTCTTCTTCGGGGCTAAGCCAATATCTTGGCCAGACTCTGTCTGGCTTAGCTGGTTACCCTGTGCCGGTTTTGATTTTTCTGATCACTGCAACAGTGCTGGCTTTGACAGAGGTAACGAGCAATATTGCCACTGCTTCAGCTTTAATGCCTGTCTTGGGCGCGGTTGCATTAGAGACCGGCCTGCCACTTGAGATGATGGCCGCGCCTGTTGCCTTGGCTGCCAGTTGCGCGTTTATGTTGCCAATGGCTACCGGACCCAATGCGGTTGCTTTTGCAACTGGCGAGGTGAAGCTCTCCACAATGGCCAAAGCCGGGTTCCGCGTAAATTTGATCGCCATCGCGATTATTACGGTGCTGGCTTTCAAGCTGGCCCCCATCGCGATTGGGTGATCTTTCTGGTGCGAATGTCATGGGTCTGAGGATATATTCAGGTGGGCACACGCCATGTCGTGCACCTGATTGGTAAGCCCTGCTTTGGCCCAGCATTGCTCAGTAGGAGCGAACGGAATGTGGAAGAATTGTGTACTTTAGATTGATTTTTAATAACTTATTAAAGGATTAATTGTGTGAATACACGCTAAAGTAGATATTTTGGTGCGCCATGAAGACTCTTTTTTCTGCAGCTAGTCGTGAATTATGTAAGCTTTCAAAGCGGTTTATCAAAAGACAGATGCGCAGTGCCAGGATGTGTCGGGCGCACCCCTTGCTGCTCAGACCTGCCGGAACCCGGCAATGCTGCAAGGTAAATCTGCAGGCTTTGACCGGACCCTTCATTTTCCTGCTTATTGCGAACATAATATTGTTCGCGCCGAGCGGGGCGCACGCACAGGCAAACATTGCGCGCACCTGCAATCCTGGAAACAATTCTGCTGGCCAGCAACTTGCACAAGGTGCCCCGACGGACTTTGCGCAATTCACTGGCGTGCCTGACGATGCCCGAT
>CAYUFN010000068.1:0-14799 GCA_964443965.1 uncultured Hyphomonas sp.
GTGGAAGGAGAGCCGCTCTGGTTGCTTGGCGGGGTGATAGTTCAGCTTATCGGCATTTTTATCCACCTTGGCGCAAAGCTTAGCCTGAATTTTAGCTTCGGTATTGTGGCTGCCAATCGCGGAGTCCGTCAGAATGGGCTGTATCGCTTTGTGCGTCACCCGATGTACTTTGGGTACGTTGTCGCTCATACGGGTTTCTTCCTAACTTCACCAACCTTGTGGAATGCGGCGGTCTACATGATCGTCTGGACACTCTTTGTGCTGCGGATTTTTGCCGAAGAGCGTGTGCTAAGCCAAGATGCAAAATACCGCGCCTTTCAAAAAAAGACGCGGTATAGACTTGTGCCAGGCGTGTTTTAAGTGGCTAATGGTTCGCCTTCAATCGTTTCCCCAATGCCGTTGTAAAGACTGAAACCGCGCTTAATATAGCCAATCAAGGGGTCTCCAGCGGCCAGTGGTGCGGCCTTCGCACAGCCTTTTAACCAGGCAAAAAAGGCTAATACGATATAATCTCCATAACCGGGTGTATCACCATGCAACCAAGGCGCTTTTGCCACTTCCAGGCGCAAAGGTTCCAGTGCAGCGCGTGCATCAGGCAGGCGTGCTGCGCGATTGGCGCTTATGTCTTCTAGTGTTGCTCCAAACCGTGCTTCACGCGTGTTGCGGAAATGTGCAGCGTCTTTTTCTGGAAGGCCATCACAAATGTCCTTGATGTAGAGGGGAAAGAAGTTTGGAAAGCCAGTCTCACCGAGAATTTTCTCAATTTCTTGCGCGCGCTCTAGACCACCATTGCCAAGAAGCGTTGGTGTATCCGGATAAGTCTCATCCAGATAGGCCGCAATGCTCATGCTGTCGCAAGTTTCGCTGCCATCTTCATCAACCAGGAATGGAACAGTTGGATGCCGCCCGTCACATACATTGGGAATATCGGTAAAAGCGGTTCGGTGCGTTTTATAGGCTAGGCCTTTGTGCGCAAGAGCGTATTTAGTGCGCCAGACAAAGGGGCTTTCAACATTTTCTAATTCATAGAGTGTACGCGGCATAAGATAGAGCTTTCAGGTTATGTTTATTATCAGTGGTCAAGAAAGACTGAAACTTTACAGAAGGCAATATCAGCAACATTAATTGATCGCCTTTAAATTTTCATATTGGAACGTTAAATAAGCGAATAGAGAAGGGGACATATATGAGACAGCATATTAGCACCGTAGTATTGGCTTTTGGCCTTCTGGCGGGCTGCCAGTATGGGGCGGTCGATGAAGAAAGCGCAACGACACCCGTACATGCCACGCCAGTTGCTGAAAAACCGATCATGTCTGATCCGAAGACCTTTACTGAAGCAGATCAAAAAGCCTGTATAGACTTTGGTGGCGCATACACCCGTGCTGGATTACTTGGCTATTACCATTGCTTTGTTGACTATGCCGATGGTGGCAAGACCTGCTCTGATCTGGGCGACTGTGAAGGTCGTTGTATGGCGACTGAACTGGATAATTTTGACCCCAATGCGCCGGGCGGCCAAACGGGGACATGCCAGAAAACTGACAGCCCGTTTGGTTGCAATTCGGAAATTGTTGGCGGTGTTGTACAGCCGGGCCTTTGCGTGGATTAATCAGAAACTACTATTGCTACTGGTACAGTTGCGTTCGTAATAGGCAATCGCTTCGGGCATCCAGCGGCGGAAATTCTCTGCGCGTGTCTCACTGGCTGGATGCGTGCTCATCCATTCAGGTGGACGTTGGCCCCCACCAAGTTCGCCCATGCGCTCCCACAATTCCGGGGCTTCGCGCGGATCGTAACAAGCGCGCACAAGCAGATCGAGACCGATCTTATCAGCTTCTGTTTCATGCTCGCGTGAAAACTTCAGAATACCACCCTGTGCGGCCATGCCGAAAGCTTGCATGATAGCCTGTCCTTCAGCGCCGCCACCCGCACCGAGCCCAATGGCTGTTTGTCCAATCTGCGCGACTTTCTGCTGGCTCATGCGTTCAGCGCCATGATGGGCAAGGGCATGACCAATTTCATGACCCATTATAACAGCCAGCTTATCGACATCAGCTAAATCTCGGGCAGGCTGGAATGTGCCATTATTATCTCCGGCGACATCCATAATCTTTGTATAGACAGCGACATAGCCGCCGGGAAGGCAAAAAGCATTGGGCTGTTCTGAAACGATAACATTGTATTGCCAGTCGAAATCTCGCGCAACGGGCGTAAAACTGTAGCCTTCTGCGAGCAACTCATCTTCAAGCTGTATAGCAGCAGCTTCAAGACGTTCACCTATTTCCCTTACCTCTGCAACCACTTCTGGCGCCCCTTGCGGGCATTGCCCACCCTCAAGACACAGCACATTACGCCCCTCCTGCCTGAGAATTTGCGCATAGGATTGGAGCCCCATTTGCGAGGCTTGCTCAATCGGAATGGTGACGAGTTGCTTGCGGTCTGAAAAGGGGACTGTTTGTTGGTTGGAAAACCAATAAACAGCAAGGCCTGCCAGTCCGATAAGCAGAATTGGCAACCGTGCACCTAAGCGGCCGAATAAACCGCCGCTTCTCCGGCTATATCTTCGTCTTGGTCTGCGCATAAAGAACCCTCATCTGGCCACTCTCTGGAGAGTGTATCTGATCCGGCCTAATGGGGGCAAGCGTTGACGACAGAGCCAGAACGATGTTCGCTTGGTTTTGTCATTGGAGGAGTTTTTATGCGCGAACCAATTGTTTCAGACCAAGAAGCGCATCCACCGGTATTGAATGGTGACGTTTTGGATATAATCTGTGAATGGCTGTTGTATGTTTCTGCGGCGCTTATCTTGGCAGGGCTGCTCACGCCTTCGGTCTTTCGCCCAAAATTGATTGGCGGTGAGACATATACGGTTTTTGGCGCGCTGGAATCGCTTGCATCATCTGGTCTGTGGTTACTGGCAACCTTGGTTTTTGTATTCTCTGTTATTTTTCCAGTCGTCAAAACACTTGTTGCGGCAGTTATTTTCCGGATCGGTAACAAGACCTCTCCACGTACCGTGTATCTAATGGCGTTTCTGGGCAAATGGTCTATGCTTGATGTATTCTTAGTGGCTGTGCTTGTGGCTTTAACGCAAATGTCTGAGCTTCGAAGCCTTGAGCCGCGCCTCGGCCTCTATCTTTTTGCAGGTGGTGTTATCCTGAATAATATTGCGACTGCCAGATTATCCTTGCGCGCTGGTAGTTAAAGAAACGCGCTGCGCCAACTGTAAAATATATGGACCGTTCCTGCGTGCTTGATTAGAGTAGGCTACATGACTGAACCAAAAATGGAAATCCGGATTATTCCGGTCACGCCCTTACAGCAGAACACCTCTCTGATCTGGAATACAGAGACCAAAGAAGGTGTGTTTATTGATCCGGGCGGCGAAACCGACCGGCTACTGGCAGCGGCAAAGCAGTTCGACGTGAAAATCGTCAAAATCTGGCTAACCCATGGACATCTTGATCATGCCGGTGCAGCCGCAGAAATACGTGAGCGCACAGGCGCTCCCATAGAAGGGCCTCATAAGGACGATCAATGGTTGCTCGACGAGATTGAAGCTCAGGGTGCCAAATATGGGATCACAGATGGACGCAATGTCACCCCTGACCGATATCTTGAGGAGGGCGATACGCTCACGCTTGGAGATATGGAATTTGGCGTGACTCATTGTCCAGGGCATACGCCGGGTCACGTGGTGATCTATCATAAGGTTGGCAAGCTTGCTTTTGTCGGTGATGTGTTATTTCGAGGCTCTATCGGGCGAACGGATTTTCCAAAAGGAAATCATCAACAACTACTTGATGCAATTGTCACCAATCTCTGGCCACTCGGGGATGATATGCGCTTTGTGCCAGGTCATGGTCCGATGTCGACCTTCGGGCAAGAGCGTCAGGATAATCCATTTGTTGCCGATAGTGTTTTGCAAGCCTGATGGGAGCGTTGCCTGAAACGCCTCAGCCGGCACCGCATGGGACGTATGCGCCGAGTTGGCTGACGCGGTTTGTCTTGGTGCTAAGCCAAAACACCTTTTTGGGCCGGGGTAAAGCACGCAAATTTATGGCATCTTGTGTGCGTAGACTGAGCGATAACCAACTGGATGCAAAGCTTTTCGGTCAAAATGTACGCTTACATATGCATAATAACAGCTCTGAAATCAAAGCGCTGATGAAGCCCAGCCGCTATGCACGCGACGAGCTTGATTTTTGTGCAAAATATCTACCTGAAGAAGGTGGCGTGTTTGTTGATATTGGCGCCAATGCGGGTCTCTTCTCACTTGGTGTGCTGCAATTTATGTCGCAAGGAAGACTGGTTGCCATAGAACCACAGCCTCGCCTTTTTGAGCGTTTGCAGATGAATCTGCAGTATTTTAACAAAAGAAAAATCGATCGCGTTGCACTAGGGCTGTATAATCTCGCGATTGGCCCTGAAGAAGATAGCCTTAGCCTTTACGTGCCGGATCAATTGGGACAGGCAAGCTTGCATGCTTTACCTAACGCCATACCTTTGCGTGTACCTATGCGGTCATTGGAAGTGATCCTGAGAGACGTTGAAGTCACCCATGTTGATGTTTTGAAAATAGACGTTGAGGGATATGAAGATAAAGCGCTTTTGCCTTTCTTTGCAACCGCGCCAAAGCAAATCTGGCCAAAGGCGATTGTCATCGAACATTGTCATCGCGACCGCTGGAAAAAAGATTGTCAAAAAGAATTGGTCGAGATTGGATATAATCTGATTCATCAAGATCGCACCAATTTGATGTTTGCCAGAAAGACGAATTAAGATGTCAGGCCTGTCTTTTCGCCGGATATTTCCCAGAGGACTTTATGCTCGAAGTGTGCTTTTGAGCATTGTACCAATTGTTGTCGTTCTGATTTTGATGACAGTGTATTATTTCAATGGCCATATGCGTACAATCAACACAAAACTTTCTCAGGGATTGGCCAGACAAATATCATTGGTACAGGAGCATTGTCGTACTAACCCGGAAGATCCTTTTATGAGTGTGACTGTCGCGATACGACTGAACATGACTTACGAGTGCGACTTTGTGCCGACTAATGGAGCGCCACCTGCCAATGCTCAGTTTTTCTACGCTGACCTCGTGCGAGAACAGATGAATAGCATTCTCGATGGTGAGACAGAGTTATATCTGGTCAATCAAGCGCGCCTTCTGGATATACGTGCACCCGCAGGTGATGGCGTGATGCAGGTCCTTGTAGATCGCAAGCGGGCCATGGACATTAATGGGCATATTTTTATTGTCTGGGTTGGATTTATCAGCCTGCTGATGGTAATAACTGCCTTGGCATTCCTGCGTAATCATGTGCGTTCAATCCTGCGCCTGACAGAAGCGGCTCAAGCCTTTGGGCGTGGCCAGGATATGGATCATTATCACCCATCTGGGGCACGTGAGGTGCGCGCCGCTGCAAATGCGGTTATTGAAATGCGCCAGCGTTTGACAGGATTTGCTGAACAGCGAACAATGATGCTAGCGGGGGTTAGTCATGATTTGCGAACACCTTTGGCGAGGCTGCAATTGCATTTGGCCATGCAGGAACAAGATGATGATATCATCGCAGCGCGCGAGGATATTCGAGATATGGAAACCATGCTTGAAGACTATCTGGCCTTTGCTAGAGGGGAGGACGGTGAACAGACCGCGCGTGTTAATATAGTCGATATTGTGAGCGAGCTGATAGAGAAATTTCCAAAGACTCGCATGATCGCAAATGAAAGTGAGGCGGTCTGGGCCGAAATTCGTCCAATGGTGATCAAACGAGCTGTTTCCAACTTACTATCAAATGCAACAACATATGGAGATGCGGCCGAGGTGCAAATCGTAACTGATGACCATCTCATACAGATTGTCGTTGACGATAATGGCCCAGGTATTTCTGAGGGAGACTATGAGGTGGCGTTTCGGCCATTTGCGCGACTGAATGAAGCGCGGACACAAAACCGGCCCGGTGTTGGCCTCGGGCTGGCGTTGGCCCGCGACGCTGCGCAAAGTCATGGCGGTGCTGTTACGCTTCACCCGTCTCCGCTCGGGGGGCTTCGGGCGAAGATGTCTCTTCCGGTTTAGCTTGTGAAGATGGCTTTCGATTTGCACCGCCAAATCGCTGGAGGCGGCCATAGCGCTCCTCTGCAAGTGTGAGCTCTGCATCTAGCGTTGCCATTGTACGTGCAAAATCTCCCGCGTCATCCTTGCGCCAGGCGCGCTCAGTTTTGCCAATAGCCCAGGCAATTCCAAGTATTTTTGCGGTCTGCTCAACGCCAGCGCCTTGATCGAGGCCAGCACAGGAGAGAGCCCAGCGGGCACTTTTCGTGCGCGCCTTCACAAGAGCAGTCAGTCGCGCAGGCGCACGTTCACGTGCGTGCATCAAGGCAATAACGCCAGCTCTGTAGGCTTCCATTGTCTCAAAGCGACGCATAACAACATCAAAAAGGCGTTCTCGCGGTGTCTCATCCATGTCTGCATCTTCACTGGACATCGCTTTATCAGCCCAACTTTCAAGCGCGTCCGTCAAACTATCTTTATCGACGAGACCATAAAAGTCTGACATGGAAAGCCCGGCATGCGCAGCAATGTCTTTGAGTGTTAGCCTGTTCCATTCACGCTCGCCAGCCAGTTCTAGCGCGCTTTTGAGCGCAGTTTCGATCAGCGTGCTATAATCTTTGTTTGCAGGCATATCAGTCCTCACTTTCCAGCCGACAAGGCGCGCTCCCGCGTGGCAGCTGCACGAACGGCTTCTCTCATTAGAGATGGCATGCCATCGCCTCGCATCAAGATGTCGAGCGCAGCTTCTGTTGTTCCATTTTTTGATGTGACTGCCTTACGTAAATCTTCAGGGGGGGCTCCAGTCTCTTCGAGAAGTGCTGCTGCACCTATAACCGTTTCTCGTGCAAGTCGTAACGCTAGCTCTTCTGGCAGTCCTTCAGCTTCACCAGCCCCAGCCAGTGCCTCAACGAGCAGGAAAACATAGGCCGGGCCCGAGCCTGAAACGCCTGTAACAGCTGATATTTGTGCTTCCGGGACAGGTCCAAGCACGTCGCCAAGGGGGCTCAACAAGCTAATAGCGGTTTTGATATCTTTCTTGGGCATGTCATCAGCTGCACTGATCACACTAACGCCTCGACCGATAGCCCCAGGCGTGTTTGGCATTGCACGAAGAACGCGCTCTGTTTCCAGCGCTAACTGCATCTGTTTGAGGCGGATGCCAGCCATGATTGAGATAATGAGCGTTTTAGGACCAATCCACCGCATCATGTCTGGCGCTGCAGCTTCAAATATTTGCGGTTTAACCGCAATAACAACCACATCTACGGCAGTGGCGGGAGGGTTAAGCAGGAGACCTTCCTCCTCAGCCATTGCTTTAACAAGTGCGCTGGGCTGGGGATCAACGAGTATAATGTCAGGTTTGGAACGACTGGATTGCCATCCTGTCGCCAGCGCCGTTCCCATACGGCCAACTCCAATTAGGGCAATACGGAGATTCGCCATCTTATCTTAACTTACGCCTCGCCGTCCGTCTCAAACATAACTGCTTCGAGGGCCTCTGCCGGAGATTTGCCAGCCCAGACGACAAAGTTGAAGGCCGGTATGAACCGCTCAGATGCATCCAATGCGGCTTGCATCACCGACTGGACCTCACCGGGTGTTACAGATAGGCGCCCCAATAGCGGTAATGTGTGACGGAAAATGATGACTTGATCTTCCAGCCAATAATCAAAATGCCCAAGCCATAAACGTTCATTCATCAGCAAGATCAGGTCCCGGATAAGTGTTTTCTTGGCCGCTTGAGGTTTGACATCCAGCGTTAGGGAAAAATGCATAGCGGCCGGCTCAAGGCGACTGGCAAACATGCAGCCCATCTCTCCCCAGCGGGTCGGCAAAATACATTGCATCGTATCATAGCCATCGCGCTCATAATGCCAGCCAAAGCCTTCAAGCACGTGTTCGATGGTCTCAAATACATCGTGGTCTTCACCATGCTGAGGGGCTAATTCAGGACCCATGAGACACATCTCCAAAAGTAAATATGTGTATCTATTAAGCCCGCTATCGCGCTTTAGGATACATCTTGAACTTCGATTTGATCACTGATTCCGCTGGAAACAGAAATCAATCCACTGTCTTTGACCCATTTTCACTAAACTAACAACATATTTAGTAGTCTACTTTGCAACACTTACATATATTTGATAAATGATGCGTATTAGGGGCTTCATTAAAGAACTGCGCTTTCAAGCGCTTATCGGCGCTCTATTGCTGCATATTGCCCTGTTTGGATTTTTGCTGACCTGGCGTCCCTCTATCTTGCCAGGACCGCCAGATATAATTCCGATTGTACTGATCGAACTCTCATCTGAGGTGTTAGAGATAACGCCTGTGGCTGATGCTGAGATAGAAACTGATCCGCCTCCTGTTTTGGCTGAGCCTGAAACAATACCGGATTTTATCCCCGATTCTGAACCAAGGCCTGAGCCTGTTGAGGTTAAGCGCATTGAAGATGTTTCACAACCAGAGCAAAATTCTGCTCCGCCTCAAGAGCCTTTTGAAACGGAGCTTGCCAGTGAACCTGCAGCCCCCTCGGGTGTAACATTCGCTCTTAGCGATGAGACGGAAAAAGCGGCAAGCCAAGCGGCGAACCCCGACATACCTCCGCAATACATTTACAAGTTTGATCCATTTGCTGAAACAGCACCAACAGCTTTGGCACGTTCTGTCGTGGCTATAAATTGTTCAAGGGCCAATCGTGAAACACGCCCTGACTTTTGTCCCAACTATGATGAGGACGACTTATTCCTTGCTGGCTTGTCGCAGAATCGGCCTTCCGCATGGGGGCAAACTTATGATCCAGTCGGCGATATTGCGGTCGCGAGAGCTGAGTTGGGGGCGTCTGAGTTCCAGAAGTGGCAGGCAAAGCAACTCAAGCCGGAAGAGATCTTCGCAGACACACCACATCCGTTTGATCCTATCTTACCGGATAAAGATTGCCGACGTGTCCCGGTTGGGTTTAATGACCCGTTTGCCTTGGACAAGAATGCGGCTGTACCAGAAAATACAGCTGTCTTTTGCTATCAGAGTCTTGCCGATTAATCCCCGCCGCTTGGGGCTGGACGGTTACGTTTGCGGCTGCGCAACCCACCTTTGAGTGCGCTTGTTGTGGTTTGCGCAGTCACTGTAGGTCGTTTGGCCGCTGGTGGCGTGGACTTTAAATCCTCCAGCGCAGCTGTGGTTACCAGATTTGTTGGCACGGCGGCTGGAATATCCGTTGGGGGGGGCGATGCGACTGTTGTATTTTTGGGTGTCGAGGCCGCATTTTGTGCCACTGCTTGTAATTGCGGATTATCGCCCACCATATTTTTTAGGAAATCGGTATTGCGTGCAGCGACACCTTCAGGGGCATCGACAGCAGCGACTTTCCGGGCCTCATCAAACTTTCCAAGGAGCCCCAATATAAGCGCATAATTCTGTCTAACAGCCGGTGTTGCGTCAGAAAGATCTGTGGCTCTGGCAAGAACCTCCTCAGCCTGTTCCAGCTTGCCAACAAGAGTCAAAGACAAGCCCAAATTGGAAAGTGTTGCAGGCCGATCAGGATCAAGTGCCAAGGCGCGATGATAAGCCAACTGGGCAGTTTCATGATCGCCGCGACTATCAAATATGGCACCCAGCGCTGCCAATGGCGCCGCATCGTATGGGGATAGTTCAACAACCCGTCCATACGCACGCGCGGACTCCAGCGGCTTGTTAAGTTTATTAAGCGCTTTGCCCATTGCCATAAATACGTCTGGATTATCCGGGAAGGATGCTGTTGATAGTTTTGCAACTTCAGCTGCGCGATCATAACTGTTTATCGCGAAGAGTGCTTCGATATATGCAAGACTTGTTTCCAAATCAGTCGAGTGCGCATTGTATTGTTGGTTCCAGAAGTTTGCCTGCTCCAGCGGGCTGAGATTTTTGACACCAGCGAGTGTATCTTTAGTTGGTTTTGGCAAGGCTTGGGCGCTGTCGACTTGCACGCCATTTTTGGAAGGTTCGGTCGTGCTTGCGCATGCGCCCAAAATAGATAAAGCGAGAAGGGAAGCGCAGATTTTAAAGTGCGATGAATACGGCATGGAACACCCCTGAATGGTGGTTTCTAATTGCACTATTTGTATGGCCTGCGTCTCAAGAAAGCGTTAACAAAGGGGCGATTCACATTAACCCTTCATAACGCCCTTTCCGCGGAGGACTGCCAATATGTACCCTGCCTTTTCAAGCGAAAATACCAATCCTGTTAAGCTCTATCTTTTCAAGCAGGAGGATGTGGAAACCGGCTTGATGATGGTGCCTCTGGAGGTCTCGCGGTTTGCGCGCGGACAGAAATTTACCGGCGCAGCTGGGCAAACTGTCTGCGTACCAAATGCTGAAGGTGTGCTGTCATATGTGGTTGGCGGGGTAGGTGATGGTTCAAATCCACTTTCAGTTGCGCAGATAAGCGCGGGGCTGACAGAGGCAAATTACAAGCTTGAAAACATGCCAAAGGGGTGGAGTTTTGATTGGGTCGCGGCTGGCTGGGCAGATGGTGCCTATAGGTTTGATCGCTATTTGTCTTCTGAAACCAAGCCGCCACGCCTTATTATTCCTGATGATTCTAACGCAGCCCATTTGCAACGCGAGGCGGAGGCCGTTCAAATGGTGCGGGATCTTGTGAACACACCGCCCGATGATATGGGGCCTGATGCGATCGAAGCCGTTATTCGGGACATGGCGCACCAGTTTGGCGCAGAGGTCAGCTCGGTTATTGGTGATGACCTGCTCGCTGAAAATTATCCAATGATCCACGCTGTTGGCCGCGCCGCAGATATTCCTCCGCGTATTGTTGAATTGAGCTGGGGGGACGAAGCCCACCCTGAGCTGGCCCTTGTTGGCAAGGGTGTCTCGTTTGATACGGGCGGGCTCAATATCAAAACCGGCAATTATATGCGCATTATGAAAAAGGATATGGGAGGAGCCGCGCATGCCATTGCACTTGCAAGACTGATAATGGGAGCAAAGCTTCCTGTGCGTCTAAAACTTTACATCCCAACGGTTGAAAACGCCGTTTCAGGCAATGCCTTCCGCCCGGGCGATATTCTGGCAAGCCGGAAGGGCGTCTCTGTCGAAATCGATAATACGGATGCTGAAGGCCGCTTGATTCTTGGGGATGCCTTGGCAAGAGCGAGTGAGGGTGAGCCTGATCTACTCATTGATTTTGCGACGTTAACTGGCGCCGCGCGCGTGGCACTGGGGCCTGATCTTGCGCCTTTCTACACAGATGATGAGACTTTGGCTGAGGGGATTACAAAAGGCGCGTTAACAAGCGGCGATCCGGTTTGGCGCATGCCGCTTTGGTCCCCATATCTCTCATATTTGAAAAGTCCAATTGCCGATATTGTTAATTCCGGCTCCAGCATGGGTGGGTCGATCACCGCAGCCTTGTTTCTAAAAACATTTGTAAATGCCAGTACTTGGGTTCATCTTGATGTTTGGGCTTGGCGCGAGGCGAAATATGGACGTCCAGCCGGTGCAGCTGCCTGTGGTTTACGAGCAATCTGGGCCATGCTTGAAAAACGTTATGCAACCTAACCAATTTGTTGCTTGCAGGGGCTCGCAAATCAGCCGAATCTGAACTCTTGAAGAGAGGTAAAGATATGGCATTAAGTGAGCGGCAGGCACTGGAATTATGGCGACGGGCGATTACCAAGTCTGTACGTGCCGAAACGCCTGATCTAAGCGCACGTCAGCAGGCCATATTGATGACGGTGTCGTTGACGCGCGGCCCCCACACGGTGCGCGGCTTGGCTGAACACCTCAATATTGCCAAACCAGCGGTCACACGCGCACTGGATACTTTAGCACGACTGGACTTTGTGCGCCGTGTCAAAGATGAGCGTGATTTGCGCAATGTCTTCATTGAACGAACACAAGCCGGAGTTTTATTTCTGCGCACATTTGCGGCTTTAATAATGGAAGCTGAACAAGGCGGCCCTGAGCAGGCTCTGCCGACAGGTGACAAATCCCGCGTTGCCTGACACTATAGCTAAATGCTTGATTTTAATGATACACGACTCGCTCGCCCCAGTGCAGACCAGCCTGTCTTTGGCCGTGTCTATGTTCCAAGGCTCGCCATTATGGGGACCAATAAAGAAGGAACCGCTGCACGCCGACATACCACCGCGCAATATGGCGAAACAATCGAAATGTATTCCCACAACAATGAATACGCGCATGTGCGGCTTGTTGATGACCATTATACAGGATGGGCCAAGCTCAACCAGATCGGTGAAATTAGGGATACACCAACCCATCGCGTAATTGCGCCGATGACATTTGCCTTCATATCTCCTGACATCAAATCTGCGCCAAAGACGACGCTGTTTCTAAATGCACTGATTAAGGCTGGTGAACAGGAGGGACGCCTTATCAATTGCGGTGAGGCAGGTTGGGTGCCGGATATTCATTTGATGCCTATTGGTGAATATGGTGCCGACCCAGCCAAAAGTGCACTTGGCTTGTTTGGTGCACCTTATTTGTGGGGAGGGACCGATAGTTTCGGTGTCGATTGTAGTGGCTTGACGCAAGTGGCCTTTAAAGCCTGCGGGCTACAATTACCGCGCGACAGCGATATGCAATTTTCCTGGTGCGGTGATCATGTGCCGGACTGGCAAAGCCCGGGAGTCTTGGAGCGCAATGATTTGGTCTTCTGGAAAGGCCATGTTGGTATAATGCTCGATTCTGAAACCTTGCTGCATGCCAACGGCTATTATATGTCCACCATTTACGAGCCGCTCAGAGAGGCGATTGAGCGTATTGGCGATATGTATGGCCAGCCCATAGGTGCCAAGCGGATTGCCCTTGATGGGTCTAATTGCGCAAACTGGAAGGGGTAAAGAATGGGTATGTTTCAAGCATCCGGACGACTGCGTAAAGTCTTGATAGGTTCCGTCGCGAGTTTGGCTCTTGGTGGGTGTGTCACGGTTCAGGTGGACCTTGAGTCTGACACGCTCTCTAAGGCCGATCCGTCGCGCGCGCTGCATGAGCGTTTGTTGGTGATGGATACGCATCTTGATACACCAGCAAATTTTTCTTCACCCGACTTCAGCTTGATTGGCGCACAGGCATTTTCTGAAGGTGGCACGCAAGTGGACTTGCCGCGTATGATTGAGGGGGGGCTCGATGGCGGCTTCTGGGTTATCTATACCCAGCAAGGCGAACTTACCACTGAAGGTTATCGCACTGCGCGGGATCACGCATTAATCCGTGCAGGTGAAATTCGTGAAGCCGCGGCGCGTCACCATGAAAGCTTTGAACTGGCCTTCAAGAGCGAGGATGCTGCCCGCATTGTCGCGTCCGGAAAGCGCGTAATGTACCAAAGCATGGAGAATGCTTATCCGCTGGGCGGTGATGTTTCTATGCTGGAGACATTTTATAAATTTGGGCTGCGCATGGTGGGACCTGTTCACTTTGCTAACAATCAATTTGCAGACAGCGCGACGGACCCTGTAGGCCAGCGCTGGAATGGCCTTAGCCCGCTTGGCCGGGAGCTTGTTAAGGAAGCGAACCGATTGGGTATCATGCTGGATGGCTCACATGCACACGACAAGGCTGTCTATGACATGATCGCGCTGTCCAGGACGCCGTTGATCCTCTCCCACACAGGTGTGAAAGCTGTTTATGATCATCCGCGCAATATTGATGATGAGCTTCTCAAACGCCTGGCTGAAACAGGCGGTGTGATCCAGATCAATGCCTTTAGTGGCTATCTGGAAGAACTGGTTCAGAGCCCTGAGCGCTTGGATGCGATTGCTCAAATAGAGACTTGGCTTGATGGAGCGGATCCAGAAACGCTCGAAGGCGAAGTTTTGTTATCTTTCCGAGAGCGGGTCGAGCAGATGAACCGAGACTTCCCACCGAACCGTTCCAGTTTCGAGAAACTTGCTGAACATTTATTGCATGCGCTGAAACTGGTTGGGCCAAATCATGTCGGTATTGGTGCAGACTGGGACGGCGGCGGTGGTGTGGGTGGTATGGAGGATATCATCAACCTGCCACGGATAACTGAGCTCTTATTGAATGAAGGCTATACAGAGTCTGACATCGCCAAAATATGGAGCGGAAATATGCTGCGTATCTTGAAGGCGGTTGAAGAGGGCGCGACAGCGAATGTGACCTCACTACCGACAGTGCGTTAGATCCGGAGCGCGAGGATTATTGGAGCTATAAAAGTAAACTCATGTCCAAAACAAATATAAAATAAAAACCCCTGTCATATTTGACGGGGGTTTTTACGCTTATGCGTTATTGTCAAATATGATTGCTTAGTCCTCGCCATCTGTCGCGTCTTCGATGGTCTCTTCAACTTCTTCGGCCACGTCTTGTGCTTGTTGTAGAAGATTTTCGCCTGTTTCTGTAACACTCTCAATAGTACTCTCAGATGCATCTGTGGCTTGTTCTAGCAGTGTGCCACCAGCATTTGCTGCGTCCGTTACAGCGCCTTCAGCTGTCTCTACGAGTGTATCAAGCGTCCCGGTAGTGTCTTCCACGATGCCGTCAACAGTTTCTTCGGCTGTACCTTCAAGGTCAGCATCTGTTACCAGAGGTGCCGGAAAAGCTGGTGCTGCTGGGTCAACGCTTGCAAGATAGGCGATCAGATTTACGCGGTCATTGTCGCGGCGCGGCGAACGTAGGCCGGCATAGGCCATGCTTGTGCCGCGTGCGAACGAACCGGGGTTTGTCAGCCAGGCATTCATCTGTTCGTATGTCCAGTT
>CAYUFN010000069.1:0-14710 GCA_964443965.1 uncultured Hyphomonas sp.
TCACCCGCGTATCGGCCACGCGCGAAATCGCGGCGACATGCTGGCGCATCAGGTCCGGTCCAAGTGCACAGTTCAGCCCCACAGCCCAAGGCTTTGCATGGCGCACGGACGCCCAGAAAGCTTCTGCTGTTTGGCCAGAGAGGGTCCGCCCTGAGGCATCGGTGATCGTACCGGAAATAATGATCGGGATGTCTTCGCCCGTATCGGCGCGCAAATCGAGCAACGCCTTAATGGCTGCCTTGGCGTTTAGCGTGTCGAACACCGTCTCTATCAGAAAGAAATCGACAAAGTCGGCCATCGCCACCGCCTGCTCATAATAGGCCTGCCGAACATCATCAAAGCTCACTTCGCGAAAACCTGGATCATTCACATCCGGGGACAGTGACAGCGTCTTGTTTGTTGGTCCAATTGCGCCTAGCACCCCGATCGGGCGGCCAAGCTCTGCGCTGGCCTCATCAGCCGCCGCCCGGGCAAGTTGGGCACCTTCTCTGGCAATCTCTTCGGCCAGATGCTCCATCTTGTAATCCGCCATAGCGATCGTGGTTGCACTGAATGTATTCGTTTCAAAAAGATCAGCACCTGAATGTATATACTGCAGGTGAATCGCCTTGATCACATCTGGGCGCGTTAAATTCAGAAGATCATTATTACCTTTAAGAGGGATATCCCAATTGGCAAACCGCTTCCCCTCAAAGTCGCTCGCATCCAGATTATAGGTTTGAATTTGCGTACCCATTGCCCCATCCAGAATAAGAATACGCTCTGATGCCAGCGTTTCAATCTGTCTCAATCGTTCGCGCCGAAACATGCTCACCTCACTAAGCTGCAACTATAGGCTTGCCGGCTTTTAGACCAAGCAAGCGACATGTTGAAAGGGAAAGCGGGGCTTTATTCATCGTGTAGAAGTGAAAATCCTTTACACCCTGGTCGGCAAGGTCTCGGCAAAGGTCGGCCGCGATTGTGGCCGTTACCAGGTCACGCGTCTCGGGGTCGTCGTCCAACCCTTCATAGCGCTCATGCAACCAATCAGGCAGCCTAGTTTGAACAAGATTAGCCATCTTCTTCAGGCCCTTAAAGTTTGGCTGCAACATAATGCCCGGCACGATTGGCATGGTCACGCCACCCGCACGTGCCTTTTCTACGAAGCGCAAATAAATTTCAGAATCGAAGAAAAACTGGGTAATTGCCCGATCCGCACCGGCGTCTTGCTTGGCTTTAAGCAACTGGATATCAGCTTCAAATCCAAGACTATCAGGATGCCGTTCAGGATAGCATGCGACCGACACCTCAAAGATGCGACCAGGCGCACGCGGATGCTCACGCCGCAGTGCTTCGATAAGCTCGACTGAACTTTGAAATCCATCCGGGTGCGGCTCAAACTTTGAACCCATGCCAGCAGGCGAGTCGCCACGTAAAGCCACGATGTGGCGCACCCCCGCATGCGCATACTGAACGGCCACATCAATCACCTCTTGCCGGCTTGCTCCAACACAGGTCAAGTGCGCAGCAGGCTTGAGTGATGTCTGATCGACAATGCGTTTGACTGTCCGGTGTGTTCGCTCACGCGTAGATCCGCCAGCGCCATAAGTGACTGAGACAAAATGTGGGGCCATTGGCTCAAGCCGCTGAATAGATTCCCACAAACGTGTTTCCATCGTTTCGCTTTTCGGAGGGAAAAACTCAAATGAAACATTCAACTTGCTCATGCCGATAATCTCTCATTTCTGGATGTTTTGACAGCCTGCTTATCTGCAGCCCACACCTGAACGGTTAAACCGTCGTCAACCTCTTCAGGCTGTTCAAATAGTTTTGGTGGGCGCACACATAAACCAGCGCTCTGGCACCATTCAGATAACGCCTCATGGCGAATGCCTAACCGCCGATGGCCATGTTTTGCGCGCAAGAATTCCAAATTATGCGGTGCGAAATCAACTACAAGCAGCCGGCCTGTCTCGCTCAACACGCGGCCGGCCTCTGCAAGCACGCGGTCAGGTTCGTCGATAAAATGTAGCACTTGATGGATGATCACAAGGTCTGCAGAAGCATCTGCATAAGGTAGATTGGTTGCATCGCCCTGACGCAAATGTGAATGCGTCACAGCTGCTTGATCAAGATTGGCCCGCGCCAGCGTTAGCATACGGTGACTTAGGTCGATTCCATCAAGCCGTTCGGCACGGCGTGCAAACAGGCTGAGCATCCGCCCCGTTCCAGTGCCAATATCAATTATTCGCTTGAAACTTGCTGCGCCAGCAAGATCTATGAGTTGCGCCTCTATGAGTTCGTTTTTAGAATGCAGCTCTCGTACAATATCCCAAGTGTCTGCTATCTCACTAAAATAACTTGCTGCGGCTTCGCGCCGGGCAGTTTGCACCAAAGACAAACGCCGCATATCTTTTGCGAAATCAGCCTCATTTGCATCAATCTGCGCAATTATAGGCTCCAGAAAAGCACGCACAGGCCCTGTTGCCGGGATTGAGTAAAAGACCCACGCCCCTTCTGGCATCCGCTCTACCAACCCTGCAGCTGTCAACGCTTTCAGATGGTGAGAGAGGCGTGGCTGACTTTGATCCATAATTTGCGCCAGCTCACCGACAGCAAGTTCACCGCGCATCAGGAGTGAGAGAATCCGCAACCGATTATGCTCACCTGCAGCACGTAGGCGATTAATCAAGATGTCAGTATCAAAGTTCATAAAACATATAAGCATATCTTTATATGTTAAATCAAGAGCGCTTAAACATAGGATTACGACATGTTCACGCCGCTTTATATTGCGTATATTGTACTATACCACATATACAGGATATCGAATTAGGATCCCACCATGCGACTCTTCTCATTTTCCCTATTGGCAGCCCTTATGCTGTCAGCTTGTGTCACCAGACAAGACACACCCTCTGACGGGGTCTATGATCCGTTCGAAAACCTTAATCGCAATGTTTACGGATTTAACGAGAGTGTCGACAAAGCTGTCATCGGACCTGCAGCACAAGCCTATAATGAGAATGTCCCAAAGCCCGCACGAAACGGCTTGAGCAACTTTCTAAGCAATGCAAATGCACCCGTAGTTTTTGTAAATGATATTCTTCAAGCTAAGCCGCAACGTGCCGCCGAAACGCTCAGCCGCTTTATTATAAACTCAACTGTCGGTTTGGGCGGTTTATTTGACGTTGCCGGAAAGTCAGAACTCGAAGGACACTCTGAAGACTTCGGACAAACGCTAGGTTACTGGGGAGTGCCGATGGGACCCTACGTAGTTGCCCCTTTCCTTGGGCCTTCAAACCTTAGAGACACAGTAGGAACAGTTGTTGATACAGCCTTTGACCCACTCACCTGGATCAGCTTTGGCGGTGATAATGTGAACCTTTATCTAAATGGTGGCCTAGGGGTCGCCAGCGCAATAGATATTCGCGCAGGCTTGGAACCAGCCTTCGAAAACCTACGGTCGCAACCTGAACCCTATATCGCCTTGCGTAGAGCCTACACCAATCAGCGTAAATCACTTGTGAGGGATGGTATCGTTTCAGATGATATCTATGACGACTTGCCAGACTTTGATGAGTTCGATGAGTTTGATGACGAGTAAGACCTAAAGGAGCTTTCAGTATGCGCTTTGTAAAAACTTACGTCCTTATGATTGGCCTTGTTTTGGCCATGGCTGCACCCGCCTACAGCGACGCCGCTTCTGAAGCTTTCGTCAGAGACAATGCCAATCGTGTACTTACAACCCTTGATGATGAAAGCTTAGACGATGCTGCGCGTACAGAAAAATTTATTGAGCAGATGGATGCATTTACAAACCTTGATCGTGTAGCCGGCTTTGTCATCGGCAAATACGCTCGCCGGTTTAGTCCAGAAGACCTTGCACGCTATCGCACTGCGTTTCGGGAGTATAATTTGACAGCCTATCAAGAACAGTTTGATGAGTATCGTGGCTCTGAAATTGAAATCACAGGCTCAACTGACCGTAGCGCTACAGACTCTATAGTAGATACGATTGTACGTCGGCAAAACGGAGACTCGCAGGATGTGCGCTGGCGCGTGCTTTCGCGGGACGGTAACTATGAAGTCGTTGATATCGCGCTTAATTTTGATGGTAGCCTGTTATGGCTTGCGATTGAACAACGCGCACAATTCCTGGATTTGCTTGATCGCACAAACGGCTCAGTCGATGCCTTAATCAAAAAGCTGGATAATCTGACGACGGATCTGCGCGACGACTAACCCAAGCGCTTTCGACACGCTTTTACAAAATTAGACTATTAAAACGCCGGCTGAAATGCTGGCGTTTTGCGTGTACGACCAAAATAACCAATAAAAACGAAATTTACTTTCAGTAAAAATTTGTCAATTACACTTGACATGTCAAGCACGCTTGTCTTATTGTCAATATAACTTTACAAAGGAGCAAAGCATGCAAGACGAAAAAATTGATCTCAAATGGGGGCAGTTCTCCGCAAAATTGGGGTTGGCAGTTGCAACACTTGTGGCCGGGGCAATCGCTACAAAACTTTTTGAGGATGGCACAGAAACAAAACTCATAATTGGTGCAGGCCTCTTGGCCTTTGTTATCGCAACGATTGCGCTAACGTTTCGGAGAGCCTCTCACAACCCGGACGAATTTGAACGTCGCATTGAAACCCTCGCATTGGCACAAGCTGGATTATGGGTTGTCCTATACCTGATTATTATGACCGCAATGAGTTATATGGACCGGCTCAACATAGATCATATTTCAGTTTTCCTCGGACCTGGTGCCATGATGATATATCAAGTCCTGACCTCTCAATTTCTACGCCGCAATATAGCGCTTGGAAAACCCAATACTTTGGCAAAGTTTCTGTGAGGTCGCTCGAATGCACAATCACATAAAAATTCTGCGTACAGAACAGGGGTGGAGTCAAGCGAAACTAGCTGAGCTGCTTGGTGTCTCGCGCCAATCAGTAAACGCTGTGGAAACAGGCAAATTTGACCCCTCTCTCCCACTCGCATTTGCTATCGCACGGCTTTTTGCAAAGCCGATTGAAGAGATCTTTATCGATACAAATCATGAAAAAGAACACACTTAAAGGGACCACAAAATGACACCGAAGAAGAAACCGCTAACTGGCCTTTCCGACGATCAACTGGCAGATGTAATGCGTCGAACAGAAGCAGACAAATGGCTAAAAAAGGGTCCGGGGAGACGCCTGACAGCCTTCCTCGCGCTGATGACAGTACCCCTAATTATCGCCCATACCTATTCTATTATGACAACTGGAAATGCTTTCAACCTGACAAGCACATTAAACATTCCATGGTTTATACTCGCCGCGCTTCTATTCTGCTTTGCGGTCATCTGGGCAACGCAGCGGGAGAAAATTTATGCGCTGCGCGACAAAAGGTTGGACGAAGTTGAACTTCAAACAGAAACCCGTGCAACAGCATGGGCTGGAGAACGCCTCTTCCAATCCTACTTCATTTTCTTCATCTTCTTATTGTGGTTTCCTAAATGGTATTTAGCACTTGCACCTGCCTTACCACTGATCTTCGCAGCAGAGTTCATCTGGTTAAGGTGGTCAAAGCGCATAATTATTCGGGAAGAATTAGAAATAGGAAACTAGGTCCAAGGTTTCAACACAGTGGCACCCACCGTTTTGCGCCCCTCAAGCGCGTGGTGGGCGTCAGCCACATCTGATAGATCAAAGCGTTGGCCAATTTCGGCCTTGATCGTTCCAGTCCTCAGCGCACCAAACAAGGCCGCTGCGCCACGCTTCGTTCGTTCGGGTGAATTAAAATAATTAAACAATGTTGGCCGGGTCATAAACAGGGAGCCGCCTTGCGCCAGCCGCCCGGGCGCGATTGGATCAGCCGGACCAGAGGCATTCCCATAAGAGACAAACAACCCTCGCTCACGCAAACTGGCAAGAGAGCTTTCAGCGCTGGTCTTGCCTACACTATCATAAACGACATCTACACCGCGTCCGCCGGTAACTTCTCGCACCCGCGCTGGGACATCTTCATCGGCTAGCAGGATGTGCGCCGCGCCATTATCTCGTGCCCGTGCCGCTTTTCCTTCCGTGCCCGTAACTGCAATCACCTCCATCCCCAGGCTCACCGCCCATGGCACAAGTAATGATCCGACACCTCCCGCAGCAGCCCAGATAAGCGCTGTCTCACCAGGGCTTGCACGATGAACTTCAAACAGAAGCATCCAGCAGGTGAGTCCTTTAAGTAAAACCGCAGCAGCTGTTTCGTCTGCAATCTCATCAGGCAGTGGCACAAGCGCAGCACCCGCAACATTCGTATGCGTCGCATAAGCCCCTGCCCCAAAGTAACCTACTCGCTGACCAATTTGTACATGTTCAACACCTTGACCCAACGCGTCCACAACACCAACGCCCTCTGTACCTGGCGTGAAAGGTAGCGCCACAGGATAAAGACCCGACCGATGATATGTATCTATAAAATTCAGGCCCACCGCCGTGTTACGCACACGCACCTGACCTGCGCCCGGGGGCGGTAAACTTACTGTCTCTTCGGTGAGCACCTCTGTTCCGCCTGTCTTGTGTATGCGAATAGCGCGGATCTGTGGCATCTTGGGGCTCCCATAAGAATCGTGATGTCTGTGCATCATGAATAGAGCAAAACTTATCTGTGGCATAGACGAGGCCGGGCGCGGTCCGTGGGCAGGACCAGTCACAGCTGGTGCGGTGATCCTTAACCCAGCACACCCAATCACCGGCCTAACAGATTCCAAAAAACTTAGCGAAAAGAAGAGGCTATTGTTGGAACCTCTCATCAAAACACACGCGCGCGCCTGGGGAATTGGCTGGGCGAGCCCGGAAGAGATTGATAGGCTGAATATTCGCCAAGCCAACCATCTGGCGATGCGCCGTGCAGTCGAGACACTTGGGGTTCCCCCAACCGAGATCATTATTGATGGGAATGATGTGCCAGCTGATCTCCCTTGCCCTGCGCGCGCAATCATCAAGGGTGACCTGACAGAACCCGTGATTTCGGCTGCCTCAATCCTCGCCAAAACCGCCCGAGATCGGTTGATGGTAGAGTTGGACACGGTACATTCGGGCTATGGTTTTGCTGCGCATAAAGGCTATGGCACCAAGGCTCATCATGAGGCCCTCACAAGGCTTGGCCCTTGCCCGATCCATAGGACGAGCTTCAAACCGGTCAAGCTGGCGCTAAACCTTTAAACCGGATGTAGAATGACCTGAACATCCTCATAGCCCATTACAAAGTTTGACAGAACACGCTGAGGCTCGCCAATCATTTCCACGTGGGTAAAGCGCGCGAGAATTTCTTCCCACAGGATACGAATTTGCATTTCTGCTACACGATTGCCCATGCAGCGGTGCACGCCAAAGCCAAACGCGACATGCTGGCGCGCGCGCTCACGGTCAATCAAGAACTCATCAGGGCGCTCGATCACGCTCTCATCCCGATTGCCCGAAACATACCACATTACGACTTTATCACCCCTCTTGATCAGCTTGTCACCTACCTCAACATCTTCCAAGGCATTACGGCGCATATGGGCCAAGGGGGTTTGAAAGCGAATAATTTCAGACACCATATTCGGAATAAGCTCTGGATTAGCTTTTAGCTTGGCAAACTCGCCGGGGAACTGGTTCAGTGCCACCACACCGCCTGAGATGGAGTTACGCGTCGTATCATTCCCGCCAACAATCAACAGCATAAGATTGCCAAGGAACTCCATTGGATCGTTGATCATATCCTTGGTTTCTGGATTGTGTGCAAACAGAGAGATAAAATCAAACTTCGGGGGCGCAGCGGCACGTTCATGCCAAAGCTCGCTAAAATAGGCCAGACATTCGCCAAGTACACGTTGGCGGTTTTCCATGTCCGCGCCCACAACACCTGTTGACTGAGAGGTCGTTGTAACATCTGACCAATACGGAAGGAGGTGGCGGTCCTCAAACGGAAAGTCAAACAGCGTCGCAAGCATTTGCGTTGTTAGCTCCTTGGAGACCAGCTCAACCCAGTTGAATTGCTCTCCAATAGGTAAACTATCGAGGATATTACATACGCGCTGTCGGATTAGTGCCTCAATATCGGAGAGCTGCGTAGGCGCTACAGCGGGCGATACGGCCTTGCGCTGCGACTTATGCCGAGTACCATCCATGGCAATAAACATGGGTGGGGCAAAATCTGGTTCATTGTCACCAATAACAATATCCCGTGCGGATGAAAATGCCCCATGATTTGAATCAACCGAGATAATATCATTGTATTTGGTGATCGACCAATATGGCCCAAACTGGCTATTAGCGCAGTAGTGCACAGGGTCTTCTTTGCGCAGTCGGCGAAAGTATTCACCATGCTTATTTTGCTGAAAAAGTTCAGCAATGGAGGGATCGATCGCGTCTAGCGGCAATGTCCACGGGTCTGGAATGCCGCCCTTTTCTGCAACACCTATCGTATCTGCCATGCGTTTACCCTCCGATTTTATTGCATTCCCTTTATAATTTCCCTCAGGCTAAGCTTCTGGGTAGCTCTGTCAATATGTGCAAAGGATTCCCTAAAGCCAACGAGGTTCCAACTTTCAGCGCTTGAGCTTTCGTTCAAGAGCGGGCATTTAGCGACCATGAGCACACTTGCAGATGTTAATTACAAAGAAATCGCACGCGCGCTATTTAATCGCGCACCAGCCACAACTAATTTCAACCGTCTACGCAAACGCTTAAAGCGGCAAGCAGGCGATGCGATTACCCGCTATGGCATGGTGCGCCGCGTGACAGAGAGTGAACCATTACCACGCTGGCTCGTATGCCTCTCTGGCGGCAAGGACAGCCATGCTCTGCTTGGTATCTTACTCGACTTGAAAGCGCATGGTGATTTGCCTGTCGAACTAATCGCCTGTAACCTTGACCAGCGCCAGCCCGGCTTTCCGACCGAGACGCTGCCTGACTGGTTTGAAGGCCTTGGCGTACCCTACCGGATTGAAACCGAAGACACCTATTCCATCGTCACTGACAAAATTCCGGAAAATAAAACCTATTGTGCACTCTGCTCACGTTTGCGTCGCGGTATTCTTTATCGCGTTGCCCGCGAAGAGCGCTGCGAAGCGATTGTGCTTGGCCATCATCGCGAGGACTCTTTGGCAACTTTCATGATGAATATCGCCAATGGCGGGCGACTTGCTGCGATGCCCGGTAAACTTTTAAATGATGAGGGTGATGTCACAGTGCTACGCCCACTTATTGAAACAGCTGAGAATGATATAGCCCGGTTTACCAAGGCGCTGATGTGTCCGATTATTCCATGCAATCTTTGCGGCTCACAAGACGGCCTGCAGCGACAGATCATGGCTGAACGTCTGGAAAAATGGGATACTGAATTTCCCGGCACCAAGGCCAGCATGTTACGTGCGCTCAGCCATGTGCGCCCATCACATTTGCTGGACACGGAGCTTTTTGATTTTGGCTCACTAACACCTCAAGGTGATGATCCGGATGTGCCATGACATGGAAAATGATATTTGGCCCACACCTGATTTAAAAGTCGACACATCAGAGAAGTCTATGCGCGATTTGGCTTGGCTATGTACCAGGCCCAAGTGTTAGAACATGGGTTAGTAAATGCACTAATGGTACTATTACTTCTACCACGAGCTAATAAACATGCTGGTCGTGAAAAGTGGGAACAAACTCACGACGATTTTTACGACAAGCAATTTGGAAAAACATTCGGAAATCTAATCCGAAGCTTAATAGATACCAACAAGCTACCAGCTTCAATTATACCGAGACTAGAGCGTGCAAAGACTGACAGAAATCAACTTGCTCACCATTACTTCCGTGAACACGCAGAAAATTTTCTAAGTAAGAGCGGTCGTGTAAAAATGATCACTGAATGCGAAACCATGATTGAAAATTTTCGCTTAATCGATAAAGATCTTGAAAATTTTTGTAAACCTATCCGAATTAAATACGGAATAACAGATCAACTAATCGCAGCTGAACTATCTCGGTCGAACGAACAAAAATAGTACACAATTATTCAACGCCGCCCAAACAACCGCTCAATATCTGCCAACTTCAACTCCACATAAGTCGGCCGTCCGTGGTTGCACTGGCCTGAATGAGGGGTGGCTTCCATCTGGCGCAAAAGCGCGTTCATCTCTTCAGCATTAAGCCTGCGCCCAGCGCGCACAGAGCCGCGGCAGGCCATATTGCCCATCACTTCTTCAAAGCGCTCTTTCAAGACAAGGCCTTCTTCATACTCGGCAAAATCATCAGCCAGATCCTGCAACAAGACTTTGACATCCATCTCACCAAACAAGGCCGGTGTTGCGCGCTCGCAAACTGCGCCAACGCCAAAAGGTTCGATCTCAAGGCCAAGGGTCAGCAAATCATCAGACCGCGCCATAACACGCGCGGCTTCATCCTCAGTCAACTCAACAATATCCGGAATTAGCAAAGCTTGTCGCCGCACGCCATCGCCTGCCATTTGTCGCTTCATATCCTCATAGACGAGACGCTCATGGGCTGCATGCTGATCAACAATAACAATGCCATCAGCCGTTTGTGAGACAATATAAGTTTCGTGCAGCTGCGCCCGCGCGACCCCCAACGGGAAATCAGTCTGAGGGCGCGCATCACGCATCGGCTCAACCCGCGCAGTTGGGGCAGCATCAGGATCTGGAGTATAGGTAGAGCCTTGGCGCTCATGCAGGCTTGAAGCGCCAGCGCCCATGCTGCCGCGCTTTGAATAATCCCCTTGCAGGAAAGCTGTAGGAACAGGCTGCGTCTGCCCCCTCTCTGGCTCCTGCCAAGCGGCACGAACCGCGCTGCGATCCCACAGATTGCCGCTTTGCGGATCGGGCTCAACCTGAACCTTGCCGAGCGCATATCCTGCTACGGTTGTGGATGCGCGATGGCCTGCTGCGGCAAGACTATGCCGAATTGCACCAATCAACAGTCCACGCACATTATTTGCATCGCGGAAGCGTACCTCGGTTTTTGCCGGGTGGACATTGACATCCACATATTCTGGGTCGAGCGTGACAAACAGCGCGGCCATTGGATGGCGGTCACGCGCCAGAAAATCCTGATAGGCAGCCCTTATGACACCGTTCAGCATGCGATCTTTTACCGGTCGTCCATTTACAAACAGGAACTGCATCTGCGCGTTTCCACGGCTAAGCGTTGGTAGCCCAGCAAAACCGGAAATTGTGACACCCTCACGTGTTGCCTCGATCGGGATCGCATTCTCCCGAAAATCGCGCCCCATAATCGCACCGAGCCTGGCCAATCTCGCATTTTGCGCATCTCCTGTCTCACCAGAATAGCGAAATAAATTACGCCCATTGCTCTCCAGTGAAAAACCAACATCCGCGCGGGCCATCGCCAGGCGGCGGCACACATCGCTCACGGCCATCGTCTCAGAGCGTTCGGTCTTCATAAATTTCAGGCGTGCAGGTGTTGCATGAAATATATCACGGACCTCTATGCGTGTGCCAGTTTCGCCACGTCCCGTCCAGGGCGCTGGCTTTGCCCCTTCAACACGTCCGGCCTCAACGAAAACTTCCACAGGATCTGTGTCGAATGTGCGCGAAGTGATCGTCATGCGCGAGACGGACCCAATGCTCGGTAAAGCTTCACCGCGAAAACCCATTGTGTGGATATTTAGTAGATCAACATAACCACCCGCATCCGGCACCAGTTTGGACGTCGCGTGTCGCTTTAAAGCTATCAGCATATCCGGGCCGCTCATCCCATGCCCATCATCACACACGCTAAACCGCTTTAAACCGCCTGCCTCGATCACAATGTCGATTTGCCTTGCCCCGGCATCAAGTGCGTTCTCAACCAGTTCTTTAACAGCCGCCGCCGGGCGTTCGACCACCTCGCCCGCCGCGATCCTGTTTACAGCATCGGATGGAAGCTCACGTATGACAGGGCGCTGCGTTGGTAGGATAGAATCGGGCATGACGCATTATAACCCGCTTCAGGGGGCTTGTATTCAATTATGAATGAGCGGGTGTTTTAGGCTAGGTACCTGGCAGCTTGAGCCTTCGGCCATTGCCACGCTCGATAATCACAGTGTCACCACCGGTCGCATTATCTTCTGCGGCAGCTGCAAGCTCCTCAGGGCTACCCGTGTACCCAGTCACAGCATCACTGATCGTTCTTCCTTTGCGAAGTAAACCTGCTTCATCATAATCGATTGTTTGGCGAATAATCGGGCTAACCGCGATTGCTCCAGCCCGCGAAATCAACATACGTTCAATATCGCTAGCATCAACGCCAATATCAGTCCCAAATGCCACAACGCGGTCTTGACTGGTTAGAGAAACCTCAGGTGGGCGAACAGTGCCTAGCTCAGGTGGGCGCAGACTGTATTCAGGTGGCACAGATAGTGGTGCTTTTTTAACAACGCGAAATTCATCAGGCACCCCTGCCCGAGCTCCGTCATTGGATGAAGCACAAGCAGTCAGCCCGAGTGCCAAAACGCTTCCAGATAAAACGGTCAAAATTGAAGTTTTCATTACACTGTCCTCACCTTATCGGCTTAGCTGGAATTAATTTAATTTGAGTCATTACGACTCTTATCTCGCGGCAACAATATAAGCTGATCAAATAAGAGCAAGACAGCTCCAACACTTACAGACGCATCTGCGATATTGAAGACCCACGGAAAAAAAGGAATTGCGTCAGAAACATCAATAAAATCAACTACTGCGCCGAAACGTACCCGGTCTATTACATTTCCGATAGCTCCAGCAATCACGAACGAAAGTGCCGTTGCGGTCAGCCAATGAGCTGCCCGGAAGAGCCAAACGGCAAATACAACCGCAATCCCGCAGGCCACCGCCACCAGCACCCAACGCATAATCCCATACGATTGGAAGCTCCCAAAGCTCATGCCAAAATTCCACACCATGGAAAAGTCAAACAGCGGTGAGACCTCGATTTTCCCACACGGTTGGGCCCGGCTGAGGCAGTCAAGCGCGTTGAAGCGCGGCTCGCCCAGAACTAGACTTTTTGTCCACTGATCAAGCAGTACAAATATCGGAACAATAAAAGCCGCAATCAGATAACGCTGTGTCGGCCTCATGCAGACGCTCCAAATCGCTTCCGTACTGCATCAGCGTCGCGTGGTGTAATATCGGGAAATTCAGGATCAGCTGTTGCCGGGTCAAAATACTTCCAGCTGCGCGCACATTTAATGCCACCTGCTTTAGCAGGTACTACACCAACGCCTTCAACATCATCAAGCGTGAAAGCCCCCACGGGCGCATCCCCATGGATAAGCTTTGCCTGAGATGTGATGAAAAGATCAGCGGGCGTTTCAACCGCGACCAAATCAAGTAATGCCTGATCTGTAATATACACCTCTGGCGCGGCCTCAAGCGAGGAGCCAATGCGTTTTTCACGCCGTTCAATTTCCAGCGCGCCAGTCACCACACGGCGGACATTAAAAATCCTCTCCCAACGGCTGGCCAGTTCATCATTCTTCCAGCCTGCTGGCGTCTCAGGGAACTGCATTAAGTGGATGCTCTCTGGCCCAGCCTTAACCTGCAGGCTCATCAGATAAGCCTCCTCAGTGGTAAATGGCATAATCCGGTGTACAACCTCGTTCATCACTGTTCGCGCGGCCCTGCGATTAAGAGCATCGGGCGCATCGCAATAGACACAATCCTTACGCACATCGAGATAGATCGCCGAAAGATCGACACTGCAAAATGTTGTCAGCGCAGACATAATCTTCTTAAAGTCATAGACCTCATAAGCCTCGCGCACGAGTACATCAAGCTCTGCAAGGCGATGCAACACCCAACGCTCCAGCCCCGGCATATCCTCTAGGGCAACAGCTTCATCGTCAGTAAACCCATCAACCGACCCTAGCAAAAAGCGCAAACGGTTGCGGATATTCTTATAACTATCAACCGAACCTTTGATAATCTCATCAGAAATACGCAAATCGTCGGTAAAGTCACCAGAGGCTGTCCAGATCCGCAGAATTTCAATGCCATACTGTTTCTGAATCTGCTGTGGCTCGACCGTATTACCAAGCGATTTGGACATCTTCTTACCATCCGCATCCACAATGAAACCATGCGTCAGCACCTGTTTGTAAGGCGAGATACCGCGCGTCGCACAGCTTTCCAGTAAGGAAGACTGGAACCAGCCACGATGTTGGTCGGACCCTTCCATATAAAGATCAACCTGCCCTGTCTTTTCATCAATAATACCGCGATCACGCATACAAAACGCATGTGTTGTGCCGCTATCAAACCAAACGTCCAGCACATCCATGACCTTGGTCCATTCATGGCCTGCACCATCATCGCCAAGAAAATCCGTATCCGGCGTTTCAAACCATGCATCAATACCACCCGTCTTGATCGCGTTGATGATGCGCGCGTTGATTGCGCTCGCTTGCGCCTCTGAAAGCGCGGCTGTGTGGGGTTGCCCGTCCGCGTTGACGAAGATCGTCAACGGCACGCCCCAATTACGCTGGCGAGAGACAAGCCAATCCGGGCGATCTTTCACCATCGGCGTCAAACGATTGCGCCCCGTAGGCGGGAAGAACTCAACAGCCTCAAGCGCTTTTAGTGCGTGGTTACGCAGTGTCTCGCCATCCTTGCCCGGCGTGTCCATCGCGATAAACCATTGCGGCGTTGCGCGGCGAATGACGGGGGCTTTCGAGCGCCATGAGTGTGCGTCGCGGATGGTAGTCAGCC
>CAYUFN010000070.1:0-14590 GCA_964443965.1 uncultured Hyphomonas sp.
GTACAAAGCTGGTGATCGGGAAAATTTTGGCAATTGGAAAACTGCGATAGATCATCGCCCCGGCGCTCAACAGCGCATCCAACAGCAAGACGACCATCACCGCCACATAGATCAGGCTGGCTTTGGCAATCCCCTCGGCCAGCCAGGGAATTGAGGTAAAGACGGCAGGCCCCAACAGGTAAATAACGATCCCAGGCGCCAGATGAGATAGCCGCGAAAAGACCTTTAATTGCTTGAAAACATCATCTCGCTTGGATTCTGTCTTTGAAATCAGCCTTGTTAAGGTGCCAACAACAATGACGCGCATCACGCTATAAGCCAAAACAGCCAGGAAGATAACGCACGCCGCCGCGATGCTAATGGAGAGAAACTTGGTGACCATTTCCGATAAACCCAAGCCTTCAATATATCCATTTATCATATTCAACATCACGCACGTCTTTCAGCCAGTTTTTTCTGCTTCCCATTTGCAGATATTCGCCAGCAAAGGGAAGGGCTTCCCCTCACCTCTCCCCTGCGCTAAACCCCGCCCATGTTAAAGACACGCATTATCCCCTGCCTCGATGTCAAAGATGGGCGCACTGTGAAGGGTGTTAACTTTGTTGACCTGCGCGATGCAGGCAACCCTGTCGCACTTGCCAAAGCCTATGATGCACAAGGAGCCGATGAACTTTGTTTTCTGGATATCGCCGCCAGCCATGAAGGGCGCGGCACCCTGCTTGATATCGTCCAGCGCACAGCCGAACAATGCTTCATGCCACTCACCGTAGGCGGCGGCGTACGCTCCGAAGAGGATATGGTTCAACTTTTGCGCGCCGGGGCTGACAAGGTGGCCATCAATTCTGCAGCCGTGAAAGATCCAGATGTCATCTCGCGCTGCGCGGCTAAGGCCGGGCGTCAGTGTGTTGTTGTTTCCATTGATGCCCGTAAAACCGGCGATCATTGGGAGATCTTCACCCATGGCGGGCGTACTGCTACCGGCATTGATGCGGTCGCATTCGCCAAACAAGCTGAAACCCTGGGCGCAGGGGAAATCTTGCTGACCAGCATGGATCGTGACGGCACGAAAATCGGCTTTGATATTGACCTACTCAAAGCTGTCACCCACGCGGTGAACATACCCGTAGTCGCCTCAGGCGGGGCCGGATCAGTGGATGACTTTGCCCCAGCCGTCAAAACGGGCGGAGCCAGCGCCGTACTGGCCGCCTCCATTTTCCACTTTGGTGAAGCCACGCTTGGGCAGGCCCGCGCTGCCTTGCGCAAAGCAGGCCTGCCCACACGCCCAGATCCAGCTTAGCCTGAAAGAGACCCCCTCCATGAGCAACCTCCCTCTTGGCACCATAGATGACCTAGCAGCGAGCCTTGCACGGCTAGCACAAACGATAGATACGCGCGCAACGAGCGATGCCGATACGTCCTATACCGCACAGTTACTCGCCAAAGGCCCGTCCAAAATCGCCAAGAAAATGATCGAGGAAGGCGGTGAATTTGCCCTCGCCTTAACCACAGAAGACGATCACGCCGTCGCTTCAGAAGCGGCCGACGTGCTCTATCATTTACTGGTCGGCCTGCGTGCGCGGGGTGTCAGTCTCAATGATGTTGCCGCCGTGCTAACAGCCCGCGAAGGCGTGTCCGGGCTAGATGAGAAAGCCAGCCGGAATAGCTAACGAGCCCTAAACGTCTCCGTCCAGCGTCATATGCCGGGCCTGCGCCGCGCGCTCTATGGCGCTTGCCCCTTCATCGCTAATCATCAACGATCCGCGCGCCATTTCAAGGATACGCAACTCGGTCATCTCGAGCGATTCATCAGCCGTTACAACATCCACCATCGCCGCATAAGCAGTCTCACGCAAATGCGCCGGAAGCGCTGACTTGGCCGCATCGAACACTTTGTGCAGCCCGTCTTCAGAGGCCATCAACCGCCCCGCCGCGCCCGCTATGGAGACCAGCCCCTGCTCATCAGCTTCGGTAAAGAGCGGAAAGGTCCGCACCACACGCCCAATCGTGCGCACTTCCTCATCGCCCATATCGCCATCAGAAGCCGCCGTCATCACCATCAGGTAGATAATCGCTTCTTGCGGGGTAAGTGTGGTCATGGCGCAGCTCCGATAGGTTTCGGCGATAAACTAGCGGTGTGTGCCCATCCGGGCAAGACGTGAATTTACACCTTCTTCCGCACCGGCCGCATCAGGCCTTCCTGTGCGACGCTGGCCACCAGTGTGCCATCTTGCTTAAAAATCATACCGCGATTGAAACTGCGCGCGCCGCCCGCATGCGGGCTATCCTGAGTATAGAGCAACCATTCATCGGTGCGCGCGGGGGCATGAAACCACATGGCATGGTCCAGGCTTGCCATCATCGCCTCGCCTGAGTGCCAGGAAATGCCATGCGGGCGTGTGCCACTGTCAAGCAGGGACATATCAGAGGCATACGCCATCAGACATTGATGGATCGCAGGGTCACTTTCAAAGCAGCGCGTCGCCTTGAACCAGACGTGGTGCTCGGCAGGCATAGGCTTGGGATCAAAGAAATTTTGCGGGTTTACCGGACGCATCTCAATAGCCCGCGCGCGGGTCATCTGAACACGCATCGCTTCAGGGAAAAGGTGGGCAGCTTCAGCGCGCAGGTCCCGGCGAGACTTCAGCCCCTCTGGCCCCGGCACATCCGGCATTCTTGCTTCATGGAACCACCCCTCCTCAGCAACCTGAAACGAGGCAGCCAGGTTGAAAATCTGTTTGCCATGCTGAATGGCCACGACGCGGCGCGTGGTAAAGCTGCGTCCATCACGTGAATGATCAACCTGATAGATTATCGGCACATTCGGATCACCCGGGCGGATGAAATAGGCATGCATGGAGTGACACACACGATCTTCCACTGTTCGATAAGCGGCCATCATGGCTTGCCCGATCACCTGCCCGCCAAATACACGCTGAGACGTTTCATCTGGCGAAATGCCGCGAAAAAGGTCCACCTCAAGGCGCTCAACGTTCAGCAAATCAAGAACAATCTGAAGCGGATCTGGCTGTGTTGTCTGTGTGTTCATGTCTGACTCCTGAATGACATCCGCTGCGTCTCGCCTAGCATGGCTTCCCCTTGCATGAAAATGGCAAATATCGCCATTATTGTGACAAACTGTCATTTGCCGTTTGTGCTCGCTTAAACCCTATGTGACAAAGGTAAAATATATATAATCCGGAGAAACGTGCATGGGCATTATCAGTAATCTAAAACGCGACTGGACCACCCTCTCTGGTCTGCGCAAGCTGCTCGCCAATGGCGCTGACATCAACCCCGACAGCCTGAACATTGTCGCTGATGACCTTGAGGCCAGCGTGGACAAACACAAGGCCAATGTCATTTTTCGCTTCGATGGCAAGATTATGACCTATGGTGAGCTAGATAAGCTGGCCAATAGAATTGCCAATTGGGCATTCGATCAAGGGTTGCGCGCGGGAGATGCTGTTGCCTTGTTTATGGAAAATCGCCCCGAATATGTCGCTGTTTGGTATGGATTATCCAAAATTGGCGTTATATCAGGGTTGATCAATCACAATCTAAACGGCGAAGGCCTGGCGCATTGCATCAATATTGCTGATGCAAAAGCTGTTATCATGGGCGCCGATCAAGCCGGCCAGATTGAGAGCGCCAAACCTTTCTTGAAAGCTGATCCGTCGCTTTGGTCGCTTGCTGCTGACGACCCAGCTTCTCAATATCTGTCAGCTGCCCTGGCCGAACAGTCTGATGCGCGCCCAAGCCGTAGCCATCGTGAACATTTACGCGGCAAGGATATCTGCCTTTATGTCTACACATCCGGCACCACCGGCCTGCCCAAAGCCGCCAAGCTCACCCAAAGCCGAACCCAGGGCATGATGCGCACTTTTTCAACGCCAACCCACACTGGCCCGCGCGACCGGGTCTATATTCCTCTGCCCCTCTATCATGGTACAGGCGGCATTTGCGGTGTCGGCATCGCGCTGACCACAGGCGCAAGCATTATCCTGCGCAAGCGCTTTTCTGCCTCGAACTACTGGGATGATTGTGCTGATCATGGTGCCACGGTCATCGTCTATATTGGTGAGCTTTGCCGCTATTTGCTAAATCAGCCCGAACACCCCAAAGAACGCGCCCACCAAATCCGTACGGGGTTTGGCAATGGCTTGCGCCCGGAAATTTGGCAGCAATTCCTTGATCGGTTCAATGTGCCGACATTGGTTGAGTTTTACGGCTCAACAGAGGGCAATGTCTCATTCCTCAATTTTGATGGCAAGGTCGGCGCGGTGGGGCGCATTCCAAAATTTCTGGAGAAGAAGTTTGCCCATGTCGCCTTCGTTAAATTTGACATTGAAGCTGAAGAACCCGTGCGCGATGCAAACGGGTTTTGCATTAAAGCTGATGATGATGAGGTCGGCGAAGTGCTCGGCAAAATTGGTGATGAAGCCCGCACACGCTTTGAAGGTTATAATGACCCTGAAGCGACAAAGAAGAAAATCCTCAGCAATGTTTTTGAAGCTGATGACCTCTGGTTCCGCACCGGCGATCTGATGAAGAAAGATGCCGAGGGCTACATTTATTTTGTCGACCGCATTGGCGATACATTCCGCTGGAAAGGTGAAAACGTCGCCACTAATGAAGTTGGCGAAGCGCTTGCCAGTATTGATGGCATCGCGCACGCCAATGTTTACGGCGTGCCTATTCCAGGCATGGATGGCAAGGCTGGTATGGCCGCAATCACACCTGATGGCACCGGGATCGACTTTGACACCTTATACGCAGACCTCAGCGCGCGTTTGCCCGCCTACGCCGTACCGATCTTTATCCGGGTGCAGAAAGAGGCAGAAACCACAGGCACTTTCAAATACCGCAAGGTTGAGCTTGTTAAGGAAGGTTTCAACCCCGACAACATGGCCGACCCGGTCTGGTTTTTTGATCCACAAAAAGGCGTATACGCTCCTGTTACGCATGACTGCTATGAATCCATCCTGGCAGGCACATATCGGTTCTAGAGCTAAGCTGCAACAACAGACAGGTTTGTCAGCTACCAACATAGCCGTTGACAATGCGTGCCCCGAGGCGCGGCGGATTCGGCGTAAGGTGTTCCACACGAGCATTATCCCGCCTGCGGCGCGAGTGGGACGCCCACAAAAAAGAGCACCGATTGGCACCCTTTTCTAGGCTTCAGGCCATTCATAAAGTAGCCTTCTGTTTTGCAGCTCAGCTCTGGCGTTCGACCATCATGTGCTTGATATTAGCAATCGCCTTGGCCGGATTCAGCCCCTTGGGGCAAACCTGCGCACAGTTCATAATTGTGTGGCACCGATAGAGCTTGAACGGATCTTCAAGATCATCAAGGCGCTCACCGGCGCTTTCGTCCCGGCTATCAATCAACCAGCGATAAGCTTGCAACAATGCGGCCGGACCAAGATACTTGTCACCATTCCACCAATAGGACGGGCAGCTGGTTGAGCAAGAGGCGCAAAGGATACATTCGTAAAGACCGTCCAATTCTGCACGGTCATCTTCAGACTGTTTCCATTCGCCCTCAGGCGCAGGTGTATCTGTTTTCAGAAAGGGTTGGACATAAGCGTGCTGGGCGTAGAATTGCGTTAAATCTGGCACCAAATCCCGCACAACCGGCTGGCTGGGAAGCGGCGCAATTGTAATCGTGCTGCCAGCAACTTCGTTCCAACCTTTGGTACAGGCAATCGTATTCTGTCCGCCAATGTTCATGGCGCATGATCCGCACACACCTTCGCGGCAAGACCGACGAAACGCCAGCGTCGGGTCAATATTGTTCTTAATATAAATAAGTATATCCAAAACCATTGGCCCGCATTTCGTCGTATCAACAAAATACGTGTCCCATCTGGGATTTTTATCTGTATCAGGGCTATATCGATAGATCTTGAACTTCTTGATCTTGGCGTCTTTTTCCTTTTCAGGTTTTGGCCAGGTCTTGCCAGACTTTGGCGCAGAGCCTTTCGGGAGGGTGAGTTGTACCATGTCCTTAACCTTCAGTCTTTTTTCTGCGGGCGGTCAAAATCACCCCATCTGTTATGCTGTGCGCTCCGTATCCACCGGCTGTAATTCGCGCGCGGTCAACGCCAAGTATCGACAATACGTCGTAACCCTCCGAGTCAGCGGCATTGCAGGCTGACGCAATGGCCTTGGCGAGCGCCGCGCCATCGACTTGTTGTCTGTCTGCCGTGCTTACAGTGCCTCCCCCGAGCACCTTCTGGCGCTCTTTTGTTTCGGGCGTGGCTTCAATCCAAAGGCTTCGATATTCAGTCATCACCGTCTCTTAATACACGCGCTTCTTCGGCTTGATATAAGCAATATCATTAGACATGGTGAAATCGTGGACGGGGCGGTAATCGATATTGACACCCGCATCACCATGCCAGGCCAGCGTATGTTTCATCCAATGCTCGTCATCACGCTCGGAAAAGTCTTCCCGGGCATGGGCGCCGCGGCTCTCTTCGCGGTTGGCCGCAGAGTTTACCGTAACAGCTGCCTGAGCAATCAGATTGTCAAACTCCAGTGCTTCAACCAAATCTGTATTCCAGATTAAAGAGCGATCAGTGACATTGAGGCCCGGCAGTTTCTCAAAGATATTATCGATCTTTTCAACGCCTTCGCGCAAAACGTCGCCTGTGCGGTAAACGGCGCAGTTTTCTTGCATCGCCTGCTGCATCTCAAGGCGCAGTTCAGCGACCCGGTGTGGGCCTTGCGCATTACGAATTTGGTCAAAGCGGGCAAGGTGCTTATTGGTTTGCGCATCGGCAAGGTCTGGCTGGCTCGCGCCGGCCTCCAGCGTTGCACCGCATCTAAGGCCAGCCGCCCGTCCGAATACAACAAGGTCGATCAGCGAATTGGAGCCGAGACGGTTTGCGCCGTGCACGGAGACACAAGCGGCCTCACCAACAGCCATCAGGCCGGGCACGACACTATCAGGGTCGCCATCCTTCTTGGTTAGAACCTCGCCGTGGAAATTGGTTGGAATGCCGCCCATATTATAGTGCACAGTGGGCAGCACAGGAATAGGCTTCTTGTTAACATCCACGCCAGAGAAAACCCGCGCTGTCTCAGAAATCCCCGGCAAGCGCTTGGCCAGCACATCCGCGCCCAAATGCTCAAGATGCAGGAAGATATGATCCTTGTTCGGACCAACACCGCGCCCTTCGCGTATTTCCATTGTCATTGCACGTGACACCAGATCACGCGGCGCAAGGTCTTTTACGCTTGGCGCATAGCGCTCCATAAAGCGTTCGCCTTCGGAATTGGTCAGATAACCACCCTCCCCGCGCGCACCTTCGGTGATCAGGCAGCCAGCACCATAAATACCGGTCGGGTGGAACTGGATGAACTCCATATCCTGAAGCGGCAAGCCGGCGCGCAGCACCATGGCATTACCATCTCCTGTACACGTATGCGCAGACGTGCAAGAGAAGAAAGCCCGACCATAGCCGCCGGTGGCCAAAATTGTTTTCTGCGCGCGGAAGCGGTGCAAGGTGCCATCATCAAGCTTCCACGCTGTCACACCTCGGCAAACACCGTCATCATCCATGATCAGATCAAGCGCGAAATATTCGATGAAGAATTCAGTATCGTTTTTCACACACTGGCCGTAGAGCGTGTGCAGCATGGCGTGGCCGGTGCGGTCGGCGGCGGCGCAGGTGCGCTGCACGGGTGGGCCTTCGCCCATCTCAGTGGTGTGGCCGCCAAACGGGCGCTGATAAATTTTGCCTTCTTCATTGCGCGAAAATGGCATGCCCCAATGCTCCAGCTCGTAAACAGCCGCGGGCGCCTCACGGCAGAGATATTCAATTGAATCCTGATCACCAAGCCAATCAGACCCTTTCACCGTGTCATACATGTGCCAGCGCCAGTCATCGGGGCCCATATTGCCAAGCGAAGCAGCAATACCGCCCTGCGCGGCAACTGTGTGCGAGCGCGTTGGGAAAACCTTGGTGATGCAAGCTGTTTTCAGGCCAGCTTGCGCAGAGCCAAGCGCAGCGCGAAGACCAGAACCGCCTGCGCCGACAACAACAACATCATAGGTATGGTCGATAAATTCATAATCGCTCATGGGTGTTTTCCTTGTGGCTGGATTAGCCTGCTGAAATCCAGATTTTTAATACCGAAAGTGCGCTCGCAGCGAATAGCGCGATTGAAAAAAATGTGCTGAGGATTAAGAGCGCCTGTCGTGTGCTGACCTTTGCAAGGTAGTCCTCAATCACCACCTGCATGCCCAAACGCATATGATAAATCGCCGCGCCGAGCGTTAAAATGGTCAAAATCGCATTGATCGGCTGGCCGAGCCACACAAGCGCACTGTCATAACCCCCGCGCAACGCAAACAGGCCAGAAATCACGAACCATGGCACAAGCACGAGCAAGGCAAGCGCAGATACGCGTTGGCGAATATAGTGTTCAGTGCCCGATTTGGCAGACCCAAGGCCACGAACCTGCGCAGCGGGGGTACGAAGTTGGTTACTCATATTTGCCCCTACCCGTAATAAGCCAACGCCCAGATACCCAAAGTGGCAGCCGTGGCAAAAATAAAGTTAAAAACGCTCACAGCACTCGCCGTCTTGGGCGCGAACCCCACGCCCGGCCCGTCCCAGATCAAGTGCCGAATGCCATTTGCAAAATGATAAGTCAGCGCGCCGGTAAAGCCGAGCAATACAATGCGACCCGGGATAGACATGACCAGCCCCATCACAGTGTTAAACGCTTCAGGTCCAATCGCCAGCGAAATAATCAAAGCCGCAATAAGCGCGCTCCCAAAATAAAGTGCACACCCGCTAACCCGGTGCGCGATGGAAGCGGCCATCGTGGCATGCCAGCGCCAAATTTGCACATGCGGCGAAAGCGGCCGATTGTCTGTTGTTTTTATTGCGGCCATGAATAAAACCCTTGCATCCTGTAGATGAACATGGCTCGTTCTTAGACTGAACGTTCAAACTGTCAACAAACCCTTCTGGCCTAGATATGAAAAAACCCCTTTATTTCAATCTGATCTGCGCATTCATCGGCGCTTGTGTCGCACTCGGTTATATGACCAGCTCGGCGCAAACAAGCCAGCCTGATCAGGTTGCGCCACCCGGCGCAGTCTCCGCCGAGCAGGAAATTGAAACACTGCTAGCTGATTATGAAAATTTCAGGCAAATCTTCTACCCCAATCAGGCAGCCCGCAAGGATGGCCGCTTGACGCGCATGTGGCCGGATGTCAGCCCCAAACATCGGGCCCGGGAATTAGCAGAACTGGAAGCCCTGTACACACGCACCACAAAGCTCGGCCCGGCGCACACGCTGGATACTTCTATCCTGGAAGTCATTCTGTCCTCGCAAATCGGTGACCTGCGCCAAGACCCGGACCGGCTACCATTTACCGGCGACAGCGGGTTTCACTCTGAGCCAACATTCACAATCAGCCGCGCGCGCATCCGAGACCAACAGGATGCAGAAGACTTAATTGAACATATTACGGGCATTCCAGCCTATTTTGACGCTAATATCGCCAATATGCGTCGCGGGATTGCGACAGGTTACGTCTCTCACAAGGACCCATTGGCGACAACGCGCGATCAAATACAGGAAATGCTGGTCGACGATTATACGCAGAGCCCCCTCTTTGCCCCATTCAAGACGCTCCCCGATGAGATATCCGTCAGCGCAGCGATGCAGATCCGCACAAAAGCAACTGTTGCTGTTGCAAAGGCAATTGATGCCTATGCCAATTTGCTAGACTTCATACAGAGCGAATATGCCCCACAAGTGCGCAAAAAACCCGGAATTGGCAGCATTGCAGGCGGGCGCGAAGCTTACAGAACAGCGGTAAAGTTCCACACAACACGCCCTGACCTGACTCCCGAAAAGATTCATGTGATCGGACAAAACGAAGTCCAACGTATCCGCGCTGAAATGGAAGCGATTATCGAAGAGGTAGGGTTTGAAGGCAGTTTTAATGACTTTTTGAACTTCTTGCGTACCGATCCCCAATTCTACGCCAAGACGCCTGAAGACCTCCTCAGTCAGGCCTCTGTTCTCTCCAAGACACTGGACGCTGCCCTGCCCCGGTTCTTTGGCAAGCTGCCACGCCTGCCATACGGGGTCTCACCGGTCCCCGCCGAGATTGCTCCGGGGTATACAACAGGGCGTTATTCCAGAGGTGACGCAGCAACAGGCCAAGCAGGAACGTATCTGGTCAATACGTATCGCCTTGACCAACGCCCACTTTATGAACTCCCCTCATTGACCGCTCATGAAGCTGTGCCAGGGCATCATTTGCAAATCTCGCTCGCTCAAGAGCTTGAGGATGTGCCAGACTTCCGTAGAGACTATTACGCAACAGCCTTTGGGGAAGGCTGGGGCCTTTATGCCGAGCGTATCGCTGGGGAGGCCGGACTTTACGATACGCCTTACAAACGTTTTGGGGCGCTCTCTTACGAGATGTGGCGGGCCTGTCGCCTTGTGGCCGATACTGGCATGCACTGGTTTGGGTGGACAAGAGAGGAAGGCGAAGCCTGTTTTCGCGAGAACTCAGCTTTATCTGATTTGAATATTCGAACCGAAGTGACCCGATATATTGGCTGGCCGGGACAGGCCCTTGGCTATAAAATTGGCGAGATCACCATCCGCGAGCTACGCAGCGAAGCTGAAACAGCCCTTGGCGAGGCATTCGATGTCCGCACCTTCCATGATCTGGTTCTGGCAGAGGGCGCAGTTCCGCTGAACCTGCTGGAAACGCGCATAAGGCATTGGATCGCGGAGCAAACAAATGGCGTGACATCGCCCGATCCGGTCGCTGTTCCATAGCGCCTGAAAATGTCCCCATAAGCTGCCAATGTCGCCCGCTTTAGCGCGCAGCATAACCGCTTTTGCAACAAAGGCTTTGCCCCGCAATCCATAGGGGGTTGACTCAAGCTGGGGCCAATTAGCCTCTTGCCTAAACCTAGATTTGCGGCCATTTCTTACCCCATGAAGCTCACCATTATCGAAACTGGCCTACCCCCTGAAACACTGCGGGCAGACTGGCCAACTTATCCAGCCATGTTTGAAGCCTTGATTAGCCAGGTTGATGACAGCTTTACCTATGAAACCATTTCAGTTGTTCAGGGCATGCCCTTGCCAGACCCTGCCACGCTGGAAGGCATTATCCACACTGGCAGCGCCTATGGCGTTTATGATGATGTCGCATGGATGCCCGCTTTAATGACTTTTATACGCGGCGCAGCAGAGGCCGCCACACCGCAATTTGGAGTCTGCTTTGGGCATCAGGCTATGGCAGAGGCGCTAGGCGGGACCGTCATTAAATCAGATAAAGGCTGGGGCGTGGGTCGGCATACATATGATACACCGCACCGGCCAGACTGGATGGCGGGCGGGCCAAACCAGTTTGCTCTCGCTGTAAGCCACCAAGATCAGGTCGTCGCCGTGCCAGCAGGAACACAGATCACCGCCAGTTCAGACTTTTGTGAATATGCCGGTCTTGCTTATGCAGGCAGCCCGTCTGCCAGCTTTCAGGGACATCCTGAATTTGGCGCAGATTTCTGTTCAGCCCTGCACGAGCTCCGCCGCGACCGCATCGGCGACACGCTGGTTGATAAGGCACTGGCCAGCTTTTCTGCTCCCCTCGATAGCCTGACTGTTGCGCGTTGGATGGCTAGTTTCTTCAAAAGCAAAAAGGAAGCATAAACCCTCATATGCTAAGCACGGCTTTATTCGACGGCGTATGCGACTCACCCACATGCTCCATGCTTGCCCCAGAGGTCGGACTGGTGTGCAACACGCCCATTGCTAAGGAACCTCTATTATTATGATGCCAAAACCCCGCACAGATATTCTCGCCAATACGCTCGACTTTGAAATCTACCCGCTCGTCAAGCCAACCGGCTTTCGCGAATATGATGCGCGTTGGTGGTTTAACGGTATTGGCCATGAAAAGCCTGCCGAGCTAAACCTTGAAGGGGTTAAAGCCCTCGGCCTTGGCATGGGCACATTGTTTCATGAGCTGGGTGTCGAGCCTAAAGTTGTCACCGGACATGACTATCGTTCCATCTCCGGCAATATCAAAAACGCGCTGATCCTTGGCATGGTGCAAGGCGGGTGCGAGGTGCTCGATATTGGCTTGGCGCTTAGTCCGATGGTCTACTGGAGCCAGTTTGAACTCGACGCCGCCTGCTGCGCCATGGTGACGGCAAGCCACAATGAAAACGGCTGGACTGGCGTTAAGATGGGTGCAGACAAGCCCCTCACCTTTGGACCAAATGAGATGGGCCGCCTCAAAGAAATTGTCATGAACGGCGAATTTGAACCGCGCGCTGGCGGGGGCCATTTCCGCGTTGACGGCATGCGCGGAAAATATATCGCCAGCGCCTCAGAAGGCGTACGCATCAAGCGCCCCTTAAAAGTGATCGCTGCATGTGGAAACGGCACGGCCGGAGCCTTCGCCCCCGAAGCCCTGCACAATATGGGTGTGGACGTGATCGAGATGGATTGCAATCTCGACAATACGTTCCCAAAATACAATCCGAATCCGGAAGATAACGAAATGCTGCACGAAATGGCCAAAGCCGTTAAAGCGCACGGGGCCGATGTCGCCCTCGGCTTTGATGGCGACGGTGATCGCTGCGGCGTCGTGGACAATGAAGGCAACGAGATTTTCGCAGACAAGATTGGTTTAATGCTCGCCCGCGACCTCTCGAAAAATTATCCGAATGCCAAATTCGTTGTCGATGTGAAATCAACCGGCCTCTACAAAACTGATCCCGTGCTGAAAGAAAATGGTGCAACGGTCGACTATTACAAAACCGGGCACTCCTATATCAAGCGCCGCACGAACGAGCTTGGTGCACTGGCAGGCTTTGAAAAATCGGGGCACTTCTTTTTCCAGCCGCCCATCGGCCTTGGCTATGATGATGGCATTGTCGCCGCTGGCGCCATCCTCGCAATGCTCGACCGCAATCCGGATAAATCCATGGCAGATCTGGGCGCAGAACTTGGCACAGCCTACACCTCGCTGACCATGTCGCCCCATTGCGCCGACGAGATAAAATATGACGTGATCGCCAAAGTCGTCGCCGAATATGAAGCCATGCTCGGCAAGAAAATCCTTGGCCGCAAAGTTGTTGATGTGAACACGGTCAACGGCGCACGCGTGACGCTCGAAGACGGCGCATGGGTGCTCGCCCGCGCATCATCAAACAAGCCAGAGCTTGTCGTCGTCGTGGAAAGCATGACCAGCGAGGACGACATGCGCGCCCTCTTCCGCGAGGAGGTAAAACCGCGCTTGGCAAAGTATTCCGAGATCGGCGCGTATAATCAGGAGATTTAGACATCTTTGAACGCAACTGATCACTTCTTAAGTCTATATAACTAAGGAGTTCCTGGTTGATGAAAAAAGCATTAGTTGTTTTTGCGATGCTTGTATTCGCTGTTGCGCTTCTCACTTGTTCAAACCAAGAAATTGCCGAACAAAATTTAAATTCTGCATGCAAGCAAATGTATATTGCTGGCGAAGGCGGCGGCACCATTGATAGTCATGGTCAAAAGCTATGCGAATGTGCATCTGTTCGTCTTGGAAAAGAGCTTAGCGTAAAGCAGATACAGTCCGCCACAGAATTACTCCAATTAGTTGCAAAGGGTAGTGATGCTGATGTTGACTTATGGGCAAGCAAAACCAAAAGACAATTCCCCAACCTTCCTGAGAAAGTCTTATCAACGATCGGAATAAGTGGAGAATGCCATCCTCATATGGAGCCTATCCCAGATCCATAATCAAATCCAACAACCAACCTTCCCCCCAAAACCAAACCCTGATAGATAGCGCGCAAAGTCACATCAGGAACCTGCCCCATGAAATTCTTCGTAGATACCGCCGACACCAAAGAGATTGCAGATCTTGCCGCCACAGGTCTTGTTGATGGGGTAACGACGAACCCTTCGCTCATCGCCAAATCAGGCCGGGATTTTCGCGAGGTGATCGCCGAGATTTGCGGCCTCTCCGATGGCCCGGTCAGCGCCGAAGTGGTCGCAACAGACTTTGACGGCATGATCCGCGAGGGCAAGGAGCTGGCGCAAATCGCGCCGAATGTCTGCGTGAAGTTGCCCCTCATCATGGACGGGCTGAAAGCCTGCCGCGCGTTGACTGAGGCGGGTATCAAGACCAATGTCACGCTTTGCTTTTCGGCCAATCAGGCCCTGCTCGCAGCGAAAGCTGGCGCAACCTTCATCTCGCCCTTTATTGGCCGTCTTGATGACATCAATATTGACGGCATGGAACTGATCGAAGACATCCGCCTGATCTATGATAATTACGGCTTTGCCACCGAAATTCTTGCCGCCTCCATCCGCACAGCCAACCACGTCAAGCTTTCCGCCCTTGCTGGCGCAGACGTCATGACCGCCCCGCCGGGCGTCATCCGCGCGCTGGCAAACCATCCGCTTACCGATAAGGGCTTGGCCGCGTTTCTGGCCGACGCTGAAAAAGCAGGCATTAAAGTTTAAAAACTTATCCCACACTTTCTCCCGCGCGTTATATTGCTCTTTCTTCTCTCAAGCAAAAGCGGTGTCCGGACCGGCCTGA
>CAYUFN010000071.1:0-14553 GCA_964443965.1 uncultured Hyphomonas sp.
GCTCGATGAGGCTGGATTTGTCCGAGACTGAAATCAATGCGCGGGTGACGCGAACTTCTGAATTGGGCATAGGGGGGGCACTCCGCTTGAATTGCAAAGTTCAGCCTCGTACCATGCGAGGGCCAAGCGTCAAGCTGTGCTGGCCACCTGATGCCCGGTCTCTTGTGTCGCATAGTTGCTGATCATTGCATTGAGTTGGTAGACAGCCCGTGCCGGATCGCGATCTGCGGCTGTTTTGAGAAGGCTTTCCAATGCCAGCCCGAAACCCTGCCCGATCTTAGGCAGCTTCCTGACGATGCGCACGCACGCAATGCTGGTTTCATCAAGCTCCTCATAATCATAGGTGAGGGCTTCGTGCATCTTGTCGCCCGGTCTGAGGCCTGTATGGACGATTTTGATGTCCTGTCCGGGAACCAATCCCTTCATGCGGATCATAGATTCAGCGAGCGTTTGGATGCGGACAGGCTTGCCCATATTTAAAACATAGAGCGCTGCCGTACCACTTTCCTCTTGCTGAGCAGCAGCCTGAAGAACAAGGTAGACGGCCTCTTCAACTGTCATGAAGAAACGTGTGATATCAGGGTGTGTTACTGTAACCGGGCCACCTTCTTCAATCTGACGCTCAAAGAGTGGTACAACTGAGCCTGAAGACCCCAGAACGTTCCCAAACCGCACCATAGACGCGGCCATATTAGAGTCTTCTGCAATTTGTCGGACAGCAATCTCGGCAAGGCGCTTTGTCGCCCCCATGACATTGTCAGGGTCGACCGCTTTGTCTGTTGAGATAAATACAAAATGCGCTGCCCCGCTGCTTGCCGCAGCCTGCGCAGCATTTGCAGCACCCCCGGCATTGGTGAGGATAGCCTCACATGGGTTCATCTCCATCAGGGGCACCTGCTTAAGCGCTGCTGCATGTATCACAATATCAGGTTTAATGTCTGCCATTGTACGTGCCAGGCGCCCGGCATCGCGCACGTCTCCAAGAATAGTGTTCACCTCAACATCTGGAAATTTTGTGCGCAGCAAATAGTCGATCTGATAAAGGTTAAACTCCGAATTATCAAACACGGTGATATGTTCAGGGGCGAGCGCAGCGCATTGTCGTGAGAGCTCATAGCCGATTGTGCCACCAGCCCCAGTGATATAGAGACGATTGCCTTTTACCAATGAAGCAATAGGGGCCATACTACGCTCACTTGCGCGTCTTCCTAATAGATCTTCGGGCTGGACAGGTTCCAGAAGCGCACCTTCCGCGCTTGCACCCAGTGACATAACTTCACTGCCGCGTTCGGACGTTGCGGCTAAGATTTTGCGCATAATCTGGCGTGAGCGGCCTTGGCCAACGGCGGCGACCCACGGGTATTGACCATAGCGTTCCTTGAGGAGATCGAGGCGCAGCCCAATATCATTTATACTCCCATGCACTGTGATGCCGCGAATCGCCAAGCCTGGGCCCATGCCCGTGGTTTCAATCAAGCCGAGAACCCGTACAGGCGATCCCTTGGGATCACGCTCAAGCTGGCGCAAAGTCGTTGCCAGCTCATCTGCATCGCCAACCAGTAAAACCGCAGGTGCGCCCTCACGGCGTTTGGCAAATAATTGCAAAGGCTTGTGAGTTGAGCGCATCAGCGCAAGCATTCTTCCTGAAAAGAGGAAGACGAGCCAAATAGGCATACAGATCAGCAAGCTTGCGCGTGGAAAACCATCCAGACGATTCCATAAAAACATCATAGGTACGAAGATAAGCCCCGCCAGAAGAACAGCCTGTACGATCTGCACGGCATCAGGCCAGCCAGAATGTCGCCAGACCTGCCTGTATATTTTCAATGCGTAAAATGAGAGCGCCGCAGCGAGCGCGAATAGCAAGCTTGCGACGACGGGAATTTCTTCTGGAAATGGGCGTGCTGTATAATCGCTAAATATGCGCCAGCGTGCCTCAACCGCAATGCACATTGCAGCTGCAGCGACCAAGATATCATAAGTAAAGGTGAGCGCGATGGCGCGTCTGGCTTCGTTTTGTGGCGTCATGTTGCAGCCTTTTCTCTACGAAAGCCCCAGCGGATACAGTTCGGGGGTTCCGATCCGTCGCCGTTTGGATCAGCTCGCCCACTCATTACAATTTGTTCGGTTGGCTCGACCAAACCTCTTCCCAAGTATCGTGATGTTTCCAGTCTTGTGCCTGGATGCGTCGTACGAAACCGCCAGATTGCTCCGTTTTCACACTTTAGCTGGATAGCGTCCCCGTCAGTCATTGCGGTGACCGAGGGGTGAAGGTGAAAGCGGATATCGAAACTGACAAACTTCCCTTCCTCATCTGCTGTCTGGGAGACCGGGCGCACGATGGAGTCCTCTCCGGTTAATCTTGCACCATCTCCGGACATAAACAAGCGCCGTCTGTGGATAAGTCCATATTTGGCTTTCCACCCGCCATGTTGAGAATCGAGCCAAATTTCGTCGGCCTCTTCCAATCGCTTGGCTGAAATCCCCTCTGGTCCGATCGGGCAGAGCAGGCGGGATGCCTCATATGTTTCAAATTTGTTTGCGTCACGACCAGCCAGTGAGAGCGTAGAGTGCGCACCTGTGCGCCGAACGGCGGCCTGCCAGTCCAGATTAACCTCGGGAGAAAAGCCGCAAGAGGTGATTAGTCTTGCTGAGCCATCACAAAGGACAAAACCAAGCGGACCTGAATGGGCGCGACCCGCATAAGGGAGTGGTGGCGCTGATCCTGCATCAAGTATAAGGCTAAGGCCTTGCTTTTGTAGCTTTTGAAAGCCTGATTTCATTGCAAAACTAAAGCGTCGCGGGGGATCTTCAAGTGCCTGTAGAACGTCTTTTATGGCCTCAGGGCGTGTTTCGCCACCATCATTAAACGGTGCCAGTGCCCCATCTGGAAGCGTAAAGAAGTTCAGCATTGCGCCCATTCTGGGCACCCATTTGTCAATAAAATCAGGAATAGGCCGGCCTGCACGCTCAATAGCGTCTCGCAGGACCATCAGATCAGCGAGATAATACAGAACTTTTTGAGGTGATCGACTGACATGACCGCCATCAGGAAGGATTTGTGCGGTACATTCAGCCTCAAAATTAATCAGCCGTTCGTCCAGTGTCTTTCCACCCTGCAGGATAAGTGCTGTCGCAACCAGCACACAATGCCCGCGCCAGCGTGCCCCGGCATCTTGGGTGTTGGGTAAATGCGCCTCTATTTGACGTATTTGGCGTAAAAGAGCTGAAAGCCGTGCGCTTCGGTTATCTTCAGAACCACTATCAAACAGCTGCGCCCCAAGCTTCATCCAGTTCCAGACGCGGGCGGTCAAAGGCACCATACGCCAGTAAAATCCGTGAAATGTGCCGTATTCTTCGATCCAGTTATCAATCATCAAGCGGCCACGATCAGCGCCAGCTTCCCCTTGAGCAAACATACCTGCCACCCAATCGAAGCGGTGCAGCCTGTCCGCAAAATGTCGGGAAGGAGCCGAAACTGACCAAGGCACAGACCCATCGCTCAACTGCAAGCGCTCATGCCCAATACGCCAGCGGTCAATCATAATGGCGTTTCCGCGAAGTGGGTCGGCTTGGATGACAGGTCGCAAGTGCAGGCCAAACCCATCAGGTGCCGTGCCTGCCAAGCGGATACGGTGCGCCGGATCGGCCTTTACATCTTCACCGGCGGCACCGGAAAAACGCCGCCAAAGGGCCGCGTCAGCTGAGGCGGCCGCGCCGTCGTGCGCTTCTAATTTTGGGGCTTTCATACTCTACACGCCCCCTCTCACCTATTCTATCAGGGCGCCCTACACCGAAGAACTAACCCCTTAATGCTTTGATGTTGGCAGCATAGTCCGAAGAGCCGCCTTTGAAAACAGCTGAACCTGCAACAATGGATGTCACACCAGCGGCAATAGCCTTGGGGGCTGTTTGCGGGGTGAGACCTCCATCCACTTCAAGGATGATATCGCGGCCCGATTGATCGATTTTACGTCGCAGGGCTTCTATTTTGCGTAACTGGTTGTCGATAAAGCTCTGCCCGCCAAACCCTGGATTAACGGACATAACCAAGATCATGTCTAACTCGTCCATCAGGTAATCGGCAATATCTGCTGGTGTTGAGGGATTTAAAGCAATTCCGGGTTTCATACCTGCAGCGCGAATGGCTTGTAGCGTACGGTGTGCGTGTGGGTCTGCCTCGGGGTGGATGGTGAGTATATCAGCGCCAGCCTGAGCAAAATCCTGAACATAATCAGCCGGGTTGGAGATCATGAGGTGTACATCAAATGGCTTATCGGTGTGCGGGCGTAGTTTTTTGATCACAGGCGCACCAAATGTGAGGTTGGGAACATAATGTCCATCCATTACATCGACATGGATCATATCAGCGCCAGCCTCGTCTATGGCGGCAATTTCAGCGCCCAGTGCTGCAAAGTCTGCTGAAAGAATGGAAGGGGAGATCATAATATCGGTCATGACTTAGCCCCTAAAACCAAACCGCCGCTGACACAAGGTGAAAGCGGCGGCTCGTTTGCAAATAGGTAGATAAGTCTAGCGTTGCGGGGTTACGATGGCTCCGTCTGCACGGAAGATCACGTTTACTGGTGTCCCCGGCGCAATGTACACATCGCGACCTTGAACGATCTCACGAACTTCGCCGTTTTGGAATTGCACAATATAAGCGTATCCATTCGATGAGTTTGCTGCTCTGCCGATGGCATTACCTGCCAGTCCGCCGGCAATCGCGCCTCCGATTGCGCCGATGGCCTGTGTTGAGTTACGTCCGCCGACCTGTGAGCCGAGCAAACCCCCAATCGCTGCGCCAGCGCCGGTTGAAATACCAGTATTATCATTACCGCGAATATTGACCTCACGCACTGACGTTACAGTGGCGGGACGAACAGTTGAGGCCGTGCGGGTTGCTCCGCGATTAACATCATTAGCGCCCAGCCCAGAGGCACAGCCTGCTGTTGCAAGCATAAGTGCGCTCAGGCAACTGGCCAGCATATAACGCGGCCGCTTAGATATTTGCTTGTTTGCAGACATTGATCAATTCCTTACAAAACTATGCACGAAAGATGTGCTTTCCAGCCTGAATGGTAAATGAACTATACCTCTGAGAATCGTTACAGATAGGACAGTTTTGGTGATATTTACGTGAAGTTAAAGTGAAGTTACGTCAGTTTTGCCTGATCAGGCGCGCGATAAAGAAGGCGTCATGATGCGTCATTTCCCCTGGCAGGGTTAAAAGGTCGCCTTCAGAGGACAAGCAGTGCGCAAACCCTGTAACCTCGGCTGTTTGGATGGGTTTTCGCATCACCCTGCCTGATTTGAGGGCATGTTGGACAACATCAAGCCCTTCATTTGAAAATGGGCTACAAACACAATACACGACCTCTCCACCAATGGAGACCAGGTCGAGGGCGGCTGCCAGCAGGCGTTTTTGAATATCAGGATATCGGTCCAGATCATCTTTGCGTTTGATCCATGGGCCTTCAGGGTGACGTCTAAGCGTCCCAAGCGCCGAGCAGGGCGCATCGACCAGAATACCATCAATCTTTTCGCCAAGCTTTTGGGGTTGCCAGTTTTCGCCCTTTTCTGCCACCAACACCGTCCTTTGTGTCATTTGGGTGCGCTGAAGGTTCTCTTCGACGCGAGCGAGGCGTTTAGCTGATCGGTCAACAGCATAGACCTTTGCACTAGTTTCAGCCAGCTGCATCGTCTTACCGCCTGGCGCTGCACAAAGGTCGACGAGAACTTTTTCTGGTCCGCCAGATAATAGTTTTGCGGGAAGAGCTGCAGCGCTGTCTTGGACCCACCAGTCGCCTTTTGCGTAGCGGGGATAAGTATCGACTGCTCCTGAGGGGACCATGAGCGAGCCTGAGGGAAGGCGTTCAGTTTCAATGCTTGCGGCTGCAAAATCAGCTTCAATCTCTCCAATATGGTCCCGTTTGCACGTAAGGTGCAGGTTTGGTTCGGACATTTGGGCATAGGCTAACTGCTCAGCGCGGGTGTTACCAAGGTCTTTAGACGCAACGTCCTGTAACCAATCTGGCCAAATGCTTAAAGGTGGGGCAGTGTCAAAGGCCTCCCTGTTTTGCGTTGCTTTGCGCAGGACAGCATTTAGAAACCCTGCTGACTGCCTGGCCCGCGGCCAGAGCTTTGCTGCGGCTACAGTTTCACCAACCCCTGCATGCGAGGGGGTCTCCATCAGCCAAAGCTGCGCCACGCCGATTAATAATAATGCGCGTGAGGGTGGGGTTGCCGTGTCAAGCGAGCGGTTCAGAAAGGGAGCAAGTCCGATTTGCAGCCTGCCAAGTTGGCGCAGGGCCGCGCTTGCCATGGCGCGGGCAAAGCCGCGGTCAGGTCCTGATAGGCTCTCAAAAGACCGTGTCAGATTCAAAGCCTCGTCAAGCGTGCGCCGTTCCTCAAGAACATTCATGAGAATCTCAGCAGCAGCCAGGCGTGAGTGTGCCCCACTCATCTATATGTAACAGGTTTCAAAGTGGTCATCCCCAGGGGCCTTTGGCGCGAACGGGTTCAATGTCGCTTAGCGGGGTAGGGCTTGTTGTCTGATCAGGCAAGCCCATTTCCTCAGCAAGCTTGAGCAAGGCTGAAATCCGGTTGGCTGTGACCGGATGTGTCGAGAACAGATTATCGGCCCCTTTTCCAGCCAATGGATGAACAATGTAAAGATGCGCCAGTGCCGGATTCCGCTCAGCCTTATGGTTGATATTCGCTTTGGCCCCGCGCTCAATCTTGGCAAGGGCTGAGGCCAGCCACAAAGGATTACCGCATATCTGGGCGCCTACTCGGTCGGCTTCGTATTCGCGTGATCGGCTAATGGCCATTTGCACAAGTCCGGCTGCCATCGGAGCCAACAGCATAATTAAAAGGCCGCTTATCATGCCACCGCGTTCCCGGTTGGTGAAAAACATAGCAACATTGGCCAGCATGGTAATGGCACCGGCAAAGGTGGCGGTAATGGTCATGGTTAACGTATCGCGATTGCGCACATGTGCGAGCTCATGCGCCATGACCCCTGCAACTTCCTGTCGGTTAAGCGATGAGAGGAGGCCAGAGGTCGCGGCGACTGCGGCATTTGCTGGATTACGCCCGGTTGCGAAAGCATTGGGTTGTGGTGTGTCGATGATGTAAACCTTGGGGGCAGGCATGCCGGCACTCTTGGCTAGATCAAGCACGTCCTGCGCAAAGACTCTTTCTATGCGGCCAGCACTCTGCGGCGACACCTCACGCGCATTATGCATTTTCAAGACGATCTTGTCTGCATTCCAATAGGAAAAAAGGTTCATGACCGCGGCAATGCCAAAAGCGATTATGATTCCAATTTGACCACCTACCAAAAACCCGACCCCCATGAAGAGTGCCGTCATCGCAGCTAATAAGACATATGTCCGCATCATACTCATGCGGGTCCTCCTTTTGGAGTTGTTAAGCGCCCCACGCTTGGAATCAACCAGTGTCTAATCTATATGGGAAGTGTTAATCAAATTTGGAGTCTTGTTCATTATGCCAGAAAAAAATTTGGCGTTCCAAAAGTCGCTGACGCCTGAAGCACAGCGCGCTTTGGCTGAAGCTGCAGAACGGCGTGAGGTGGCCAAGGATAAAGCCATTGAAACTGACAAGGAACATGGCGGGCCTCGCGGCGAGGAACCAACACGATTTGGTGATTGGGAGCGCAAGGGCATCGTCTATGACTTCTGATCATCAATGATGACAATAGATCAGGCGCGCCGGGGGAATTCACCGTGAGATTGCGGGCCTTAAATGCGGCTCCCCTGAGACGGGTTCTGCCTTGGCAAAGGCAGCAATTCCTACTCTATTGGGGCCAATCATAGTCACTTGCAGGCTGTTGAAAATTAACATGCCCTTTTGGAGGCACACTTATATGCTTAAGCGTTTTATTATTCTTGCAACCACGGCCGCCAGTTTTGCACTGGCTTCACCAGCTTATGCTGACGGTACCGGGAAGGGGCCAACATATAATGCGCCTGCACCGCTCACGCCACAATCTTATACGATTTATCCGAACCAAAATGGTGTGGTACATCATCAAAGTACGCATACGCCAGCGGTTTCCCACAGCGGATGTAACCACAGTCAGGTCAGCCACGTCTCATATTCCGGCTTAGCAACCAACCCACGCCCTGTCTGCTATGGGCACACACAAACTGTGACAACGCACACGCCAGTCGTGCACACACAGAAACAAGTCATACACACGTCTACTGTGCAGCAGCCAATGATGATGATCGACACATCGTCTTTCACTGGCGGTGTTGGCGTTGGTGTAAATGACGTCTTTGTGGGTGGTGGCGGCTTCTTTGGCGGCGGTGCCGTTGGGAGCGCATTCGGCGCACGGGCCTCTGGCGCATTTGCTGGACGAAATGTTGCCCTTTCCCGAAGCCTGAGTGGCTTCCGAGGTGGTTCAAGAGCTGGTTCACGCAGAGGATCTCGGGGGGGACGCCGCGGCGGCGGAGGTAAGCGCTAGCCTTCCCCACACCTACCTAATTTTCAATATCAGGGCACATGTGATTGCGCGTGTGCCCTTTTTTTGTGTTCACGATAGGCCATGAACAAAGTTGCGCAAATAATAATCGCTGTGCCAATCCATACCGGATGACCCGGTAACATTTTGAAGATAAGAAAATCTGCCAATGCAGCCATAGGCAGTCGCAAATAATCAACCGGTGCCAGAAAAGATGCATCTCCCACAGACATAGCATTTATATAACAATATTGCCCCAGAACGCCGGCCAGCGCCATTCCGATCAGCCATATCCATTCCATGCCAATAGGGGTAGCGAATTGAAACAACAGGAACGGTGCCAGAAGTAAGGTTGACAGAAAATTTGCCCAGATCAGCAAAGTCATTGGCGTATGTGTGGCTGTTAATGATTTGACCATGACGATTGCACCAGCAAAGCCAAGCGCGCTCAAAAGCGCAAATAAAGTCCCTGCATCTATGACCAAGCTATCTGCACCTTCGTCACTTTCATACCAAGGCAGGATAAGGTCAGGCATAACCATGATCAGGACGCCGAAGAACCCAATCAGAAGAGCACCCCATCGCCACTTGCCAACACTTTCTCCAAGGAGCCACGCGGCTAATAGTGTTACGAAAAGCGCGCGTGAAAATGAGATCGCGTTAAATTGTGAAAGTGGCAGCGCAAAGGCATCTGAAATCGCATACATAGAGAAGATAAACGCAAGTGTTCCGACCAAGGAACGTGAGATCACCAATCCTGGCCTTGTTATGCGAACGATATCCCACCCACGCTGAAAGATAATTGGCAGAACTACCAACAAGCCAACAAAGGATCGCCAAAAGGCAAGAACAGCCGGGCTTTGGCTGGACGATAACTGTTTAGCCAGAACCAGAAAGACGGTAAAGGCAACGCCTGACAGGATAAGCCAGAGCGCGCCTGTCAGGTTCTGCGAACGCGTGGTCGTGACATGACTTGCATTTGCGTGCGAAGAGGTTTTAGTAGCCATCATGTCCCGGTTCAATGAAACAGAAACCAAACAGATAGATCGTATGTGGCGCGCGCTGCCGGCAGACCATGTCTGGAGCGGCTGGGCAGCTGTCGATAAGGAACCAAAAGCGATTTGGCTCTACCGTTTGTTGAACAATTGGCGGCGTTTCGAACTTATCAAACAAAAAGGACATTATGCCTTGATAGATGATAAGGGCGTTAAAATTGGAGCATCCGACTCGCTGTCTGGATTGATTGGCGCGATTGAGAGAGTGCCATCTCTTGAACAGGCTGAATAGGCATGCGCCTGGGCTCATGTGTCGGTCGTGTCCGACTGGCTCTGCATCATGGCTCCCATCTGCTCGGCTTGTTCCCGGGTCAGGCCAAGCGATTCAAGCACCGGACCGGCTGCGCTCTCGTCCCAGGAATGTCGCGGTCCTACAGTAATGCCGCCATCGACCAGGAATTCACCCCCAGTAATAAAGCCTGCTGCATCCGAGGCCAGGAAAGCTGCCATTTCGCCAATGTCACTGCCTTGGCCGATCCGTCCAGCCGGTTGCATTTGGCCGCCATTCTGCGCGATCATGGCCGACATCTGATCAGCCACTTCGCGTGTCAGGCCTAAGGATGACCCAAAGATTGAGGTCGCAATAAAGCCCGGCAGGATCGCATTTACCCGTATTTTGTACTTCGCCAGTTCTGCGGCTGCAAGCTTAGAGAAATGGGCCACGCCTTTCTTGGCAACTGAATAAGTAATCGGCGCCCAACCCGCCTCAATTGCAGAGACTGATGATGTATTGATGACGGTGCCACCCCCATTTGCCTTCATGTGTGGAATAGCAAACTTGGTGCCTGCAAAGACAGCACGCAGGAGCAGGTTCATCGTTGCGTCATACCCTTCCAGATCAAGCTCTTCGACTGAGCTTGGGGTGCCGCCATGTCCGGCATTATTAAACAGTATATCGAGCTTGCCAAAAGCCTCTGGCGCAAGATCAATGGCCGCTTTGAGGTCTGTGTCATTGGTGACATCGCAATGAATAAAGCGCACACGGTCACTGCCAAAGCGGGTTTCCAGGGCTTGGCCAGGACCATCCTGCACATCGGCAGCAACAACATGCGCACCTTTTTCCACGAAAGCTTCAACGGTCGCGAGGCCAATGCCGCTGGCAGCGCCGGTGATAACGGCAACCTTTCCTCTTAAATCTGTCATGTGGCTCTCCCTGTTTTGCATCTACTGATATGTTAAATCAGCAGGGTAAGCGCTTGGTAAGTCAATGGTGGCCAGAAAAGAAACTTACCTTTACGCCCTGAGCCTTTGTTGCAATGCCTCAGCAATCTGCTTTCCAAGCCCCGGACCTTCAAGAGGATACAGGAACGGCTCAATGACCTCGACTTCCATCAGCAGCAGCCCGCCATCCTCCGCGCGCAGCATATCCACCCGGGCATAAAGCGGCGGCAGGCCATCCGGCGTTCCCAATGCGGCAAGCATGGATTGCGCCGTAGAGAGATCTTTTGCCGGCGGGGTTATCGCATGGTCTGTGCCGCCATAAGTTGATTGTATGCGATAGTCTCCCTTCGCGGCGCGTTTGACAAGCGCGTGGGAGAACGCGCCATTGATGAAAATAAAGCTGAACTCGCCTTCTTCCAATATGGCCGAAAGAAACGGCTGTGCCATCATCGGGTGGGGAAGGGGTGGGACAGGTTCGCCGCGTTTGAGCCGGTGCTGGCCGTCTGCCCCAGCACCAACCTGGCGTTTCAGAACAATGTCATCGCTTCTTAATGTATCGAACGCGGCGGCGACAGCCTCAGGCGTTGCCTCATCTAACCAAAGTGTCGGGATCAGCCGTGCACCGCGCGCAGCCATATCGCGCAGATAGGATTTATGACTATTCCAGCGCACAAGCTCTGGCGGATTGAAAAGATGTGTTTTGGCTGCAATTTCATCAAGCTTGGCCAGAAATTGCGCTTGTCGATCCCAATAGTCCCATGTGGTTCCGATCATAACCGCATCAAATTCGGCCCAATCCACGTGCGCGTCATCCCAGGCAAGATCGACCCATACGACATTTTCAGGTGCGCCCCGGCGCAGCTCTGCCATCATCCGATCATGCTCGAACGCATCGCTGCGACGTATGGGTGAGCCGGGCAGCGTGGCCGTCGATGAGAGATAGACAAAGCGCATGGCCTGTCCTCTAAACGCAGCAATCACTTGCGTCTAGGGGCTAGCTCTGGCAAGGCGCACGGGTTTGTACAAAAAAGGACCTTGCCATGCCCGATACGCGCTTTGATGTCGTTGCCCTTGGAAATGCGATTGTGGATGTAATCGCACCCGTCGATGAAGCGTTCATCACTAAATGGCGTATCGAACGCGATGCGATGAGCCTGATTGATGAGCCGCGCGCTGAGGCGTTAACAGGTGCGGCCGAGGGAAAGCAACATTCGGGTGGGTCAGCGGCAAACACGGCGGCAGGTATTGCCAGCTTTGGCGGTCGGGCCGGATATCTTGGCAAAGTCGCCGATGATCCCTTGGGGGATGTTTTCCGCAAAGATATGCAAGCTATCGGCATTCCGTTTGACACAACGCCGCTGATTAATGGGCCTGCCACTGCGCGGTCCATTATTTTCGTAACGCCAGATGGGTCGCGCAGCATGAACACCTTCCTTGGCGCAACAGTGATGTTCTCACCCGAAGATGTGGACAAGGAGATGGTGGCTGGGTCCGGTATTGTCTATCTGGAAGGATATTTGTTTGATCGCGAAGAGGCCAAAGCCTCTTTCGTGCATGCGGCTGAAATTGCGCGGGCAGCAGGGCGCAAAGTCTCGTTGACGCTCTCAGACAGCTTCTGTGTGGACCGCCACCGGGAGAGCTTCCGCCATCTGATTAAAAACCATGTCGATGTCTTGTTTGCAAATGAAGCAGAGCTGCTCTCACTTTACAAGACCGATGACTTTGATGCTGCCGTTAAGCAGTTGCGCGAAGACAGTCCGTTGGCTGCCGTGACACGGGGCGAGTATGGCTCCATTGTCATCGCTGAGGGGCAGGCGCGCATCAATGTGCCTGCCGAGCCGATTGATAAAGTCATCGATACAACCGGCGCTGGCGATCAGTATGCGGCGGGTTTCCTGTTTGGTCTGTCACGCAATATACCACTGGAAACGTGCGCACGACTTGGCCATATCGCTGCAGCCGAAGTGATCAGCCATTACGGCCCGCGCCCGGAGACAAGCTATCGCGAGCTTGCGGTGAAGGCTGGGGTGGAGATTTAGGCTTTCAACAGCGATTTTCTGAGCTAAACCAAGCAACCATCATCCACAGTTCCTGCCAAGATATATTTTTGTAGCGCCCGGAGATGATCACTTCGCGATGCGCATGGGGGCTAATCCACCACCACCACAACCTTGCCTTTGGCGCGGCGTTCCATCAGTTCGGTGATGGCGGCCGCAGATTCGGCTAGTGGATAGGTGCTGGACACATGCGGTTTGATCTTGCCTTCGGCGTGCATCGCGAACAGCTCTTTGACGTTCTGCACATGGCCCGCCGGGTTGCGCGCAACCGCTGCGCCCCAAAAGACACCGCGCACATCGCAAGATTTCAGTAGGGTCAGGTTTAACGGCAATTTCGGAATGCCGGCCGGAAAGCCGATCACAAGAAAGCGGCCTTCCCAATTCATCGCACGCAGGCTTGGCTCTGAGTAGGTGCCGCCGACCGCATCATAGATGATGTCTACGCCACCTCCGGAAACGGTTTTGATCTCATTTGAAAGCGCTTTTTGCTGGTCACGATCAAGGTCTCCTGTTGGATAAATCAGGCCTTTATCCGCCCCTTTTTCAAGGCAAAGGTCGACTTTGTCTTGTGTCGAGCAGGCGGCAATCACTTCCAGCCCCATCGCTTTGCCAAGCTCAATGGCCGCAAGACCAACCCCGCCAGCTGCGCCGAGTATAAGCAGTTTTTCACCAGGCTTTGGATCGGCGCGATCTTTGAGCGCATAGTATGAGGTACCATAGGTCAGGATGAAGGCGGCAGCTTCCTCAAATGGCATCGTGTCCGGGATGGGGGTCACGCCATGCGCCGCCGCGATCACTTCTTCGGCCATGCCGCCATTTCCAGTGGAGGCGAGCACGCGGTCACCAACTTTCACATTTGTAACGCCAGCGCCAACTTCTTTGACAATACCTGAAACCTCACCGCCCGGAGAGAAGGGCCGTGGTGGTTTAAATTGGTACATATCCTGAATAATCAACACGTCCGGATAGTTCACCCCGCACGCCTTGACCGAGATGACAACCTGACCTTCGCCTGCGCTCAAGGCTGGCACATCCTCTAGAACGAGTGTTTCTGGCCCACCAACAGTCTTGGAGAGGATAGCTTTCATGGCGAATGTCCTTTATGCGGAAGTCTGAATTAGATTTGAAGCAAACCTAACGGGCAATACCCTGCAAGGTAAAGCCGGAAAGAGAGGTAACGTGGCGGCAGACTGGGCAATTGCGCTACATGGTGGCGCTGACGCAAACCCTCAGCGTGACTATAAGCATGTTGAAGAACACATGACCGAACTGCTCAAAAACGTAGCCGACCGCCTGGCGCGAGGCATTCAGGCGCTTGATGTCGCAGAATATGCCGTGGCCCAGCTTGAGGCGTGTGGGCACCACATCGCCGGAAAGGGGGCATCACCAAATCAGGATGGGGTATGGGAGCTTGACGCGGCGATCATGCACGGCCCAACACGGGCGGCTGGCGCGGTCTCTGCACTGGTTGGGTTTTTAAGCCCGATTGGCGTGGCGCGTGGTGTAATGGCCGGTGTTCCAGTCATGTTGTCTGGGGCGGGCGCAGCGCAGTTTGCTGCAGCAAAAGGGTATAAGCGTGTGGGTGATCCAGCCAGCTATTATGACCCTGCCATTAAGGAAGCCTTGCCGGCCAATGCGGCCGGGCATGGCACGGTCGGTGCTGTGGTGCGCGATATCCGTGGGCACCTTGTGGCTGCAACCTCCACGGGGGGGCTTTTGAACAAAACGCCGGGCCGTGTGGGTGACAGTCCGATCATTGGCTCTGGCACATGGGCAGACGAGGCTGTGG
>CAYUFN010000072.1:0-14535 GCA_964443965.1 uncultured Hyphomonas sp.
CGACGCATGCTTATGCTTGCGCGCGGATGCGCGTGCTGGAAGATACAAAACCAAATCTCCTCTTGGGGTCATCCCGCGGCTTGACCGTGGGACCCATCACCTGAACGAACCGACAAGAGATAGATTGCACGGTCGGGGCCGTGCAAAGACGCAGGAGGGAAACTGTGGAGCATAAACTACCGCCACGGCCCGTGAGGCAAAACGAGACGCAAAACATGCGTGACACATAGATTACCACCTGCTTATTTCGGCATCTTTTCAAGTGCTTCAACAAGTTCGGCCATGTCCGGCGGCAAAGGCGCTTCGTAGCGAACTGTCTCGCCTGTGACCGGATGCACAAAGCCAAGAACAGAGGCATGCAACGCCTGACGCGTCAGCTTCCGGGCGCGGGTGGTTGCGGTGATAAAAGCGTCGCCTGCACCATGGGACTTGATCCCGCGATGGCGTCCATAGACCGGATCCCCTATCAGCGGTGCCCCGATATGGCTCATGTGAACACGGATCTGGTGGGTTCGCCCGGTCTCTAATGTGCAGGCAATCATGGCCGCAGCAGGCAGGCCTGCGCCCTTATCGAGCAGGCCATATGTGGCGATCGATTTGTAGTGTGTCACGGCGTGGCGCCCGGCCTCACTGTTGGGATCGCGCGGGACCGCCATTTTCTTGCGGTCAGTGGTTGAACGGGCAATGCGCGCCTCAACGGTGCCCACCAGTGGACGGGGTGCGCCGCGTGTGAGCGCAGTATAGGTGCGCTCGATATCGTGTGTGGCAAATAAAGCAGACAGGCCGGCATGCGCAGCTTCAGTTTTTGCAGCGACCATAACGCCGGTTGTTAGCTTATCGAGACGGTGGACAATACCCGGCCGCTCAACCCCGCCAATGCCGGGCAGCTGGCCCTTGCAATGGTGGAGCAGCGCATTCACAAGCGTGCCCGACCAGGTGCCAGGTGCAGGGTGAACGGCCATGCCCGAAGCCTTGTTGATGATGATCAAATCGTCATCTTCATGCAGGATATCCAGCTGGATATCCTCAGGTTCAGGTATCGCCGTCACGGGGGGCGGTATTTCAAGATCATACAGGCTAAAGGCAATCACCTTAGCGCGTGGATCATTAATTACCTGGCCGTCGACTTTAAGGGCACCGGCTTGAATAAGGGTTTTGGCACGAGAACGGGAGAGTGTCTCAAATTGCTGGGAAAGCCAGAGATCGAGGCGGGCACCTGTATCATCGGCGCTGGCAGTGGCAGAGAGCATGTGCATAAGCGCGGGTGTAGCAGCACAAAGTGATATGGTCACCTCCCATCCGTCATTGAACCGTCAATATGTCATGCTATGCAAGACACATAACAAATGGAGGCTGGCAGGATGGCAAAGATAACGAGGCGCGGCATGTTCGGGTTGGCAGGCGGAGCAGCTGCGCTAACGGGTTGTCAAATCGTGGGTGAGCAGGCTTATCAGCCTCCTTTTGCCGGGCGCATCGCGTTTGATCACGGTGTCGCGTCTGGTGATCCGCAAAGCGACCGCGTAATTTTATGGACACGGGTAACGCCCAGTTTGGATGCACCAGTCTGGGTTATTTGGCAGGTTTTTGCAGATCAGGCCTTAACCCGGCAAGTCGCTGCTGGCGGTGTGCAAACAAGTGCAGCGCGCGATTATACAGTAAAGGTTGATGCAGGCGGGTTGGCCCCAGGCCAGACCTATTTCTATATTTTCACGGTTAACACAGAGACCGGACCGGTTCCTTCAGCATTGGGACGGACAAAAACGCTTGCCGCGTCTGGAACGGGGCCTGTACGCGCGGCGGTTGTCTCCTGCTCGAATTACCCGTTCGGGTTTTTCCATGCCTATGATGCGGTCTCGCAGATTGAAGATCTGGATGTTGTTATACATTTGGGTGACTATTTGTATGAGTATGGCCGCGATGGATATGGTGGGGAGGCTGGTGCAAAAATTGGCCGTGAACATGAGCCGGCAACAGAAATCACTAAGCTGGATCATTACCGCCAAAGGCATGCGCAGTACAAATCCGATAAAGCGCTCCAGCGTGCGCATGCCGCTGCGCCTTGGATTTGCACTTGGGATGATCATGAGAGCGCAAATAATGCCTACCGAACCGGCGCGCAAAACCATGATGAAGGGGAAGGGAGCTGGACTGATCGCAAGCAAATTGCGGTGCAAGCTTATCTCGAATGGATGCCTGTGCGTGACCCCCAGCCGGGCGCAGCGCGAGATGCGCTTTGGCGTCAGTTTGACTTTGGGGATGTTGCAAGCCTGATCTGTCTTGAAACGCGTTTAACAGGACGGTCTGAAGAAATTTCGTGGAGTGCGGAACTTGCAGGTGTCAGCCAGGCAGACATGCAAACAAAGGTCCGTCAGGTCATCGCTCGCGTGAATGATCCGGCACGCACGATGCTGGGTGCTGAGCAGGAGGCGTGGCTCGCGGGTGCATTGGACCGCTCAAAGCGCAGTGGAAAGGCGTGGCAGGTTCTCGCCAATCAGGTCATCATGGCGCAGGTCAAGACACCGAACTTTCAGGAAACCCTCAGTGCGGGCCAAAAAGCGAGCATTACTGAACCGCGTGTTCGTGGCTTGCTTGGCTTCTCAACGCTTGGCCAGCCACTCAATCTGGATGCATGGGATGGTTTCCCCGCAGCGCGCGAGCGCCTCTATGCGGATGCTAAAGCAGCAGGTGCAAATCTTGTGACTCTGACGGGCGATACGCATACAGGCTGGGCGAACCGTTTGCGTGATAAAGATGGGGCACAGCGCGGCGTCGAGTTTGGATGTACATCGGTGACATCACCGGGCTTTGGCCAGTTTATGCCGGGCGTAGCTGGATTGGGAGATATGTTCGTTGATACTAATGAAGGTGTTACATGGCATGATCCTGAAGGCGGCGGCTATACTGTTCTGGACTTGGATGCTTCAAGTGTGACCGCCCGTTTCTACAGAGTTGGGGATGTGACAAAACAAAGCTATGTTTCAAAACGGATTGCAGGTTTTCGCGCGGACGCGACCGATCCAGGCATGCTTAAGTCGGTCTAACGGATGGGCGCAGGTGCTTTTGGCAAATCTGCAAGGTCATCCGGCTCGTGTTGAATGATAATGCGCGCGCCTTCAGCTGCAGCTCTTGCTTCAAATGCATCCATAGAGGCAAGTGTCATGGCTTCATCTGAATTGAACCTTGGGACGCGCTTAAGCGCGCGGCTTTCGCTACGATGATAAAGGTCTCCGGTGAGGAAAACAGGGCCCGCCTCTGGAAGTTTGACCAGCAACGAGGTGTGGCCGGGTGTGTGGCCGGGGGTTGGTATGATAAGTGCTGATCCGTCACCGAACACATCATACTCGCCTGTAAATTTTTCATGGTCGAGGGAAGCAAAATCGACATAGAGGTCTGGACTGCCTTCATCGCTTTCGGCAGTGTCTGTTGTGTCGTCTTCGGTTTCAATTTCTAGCGGAAACATAGCCGCATATTCGTCTGCATGGACAAGCCATTTTGCATTTTGGAATTGGTCAGCCTGACCACTGTGGTCAAAATGGCTATGCGAGATTGAAATCATATCAACATCGTCGGCAAATAGGCCGATCTCGACAAGTTGGTCAGTCAGCGTGCGATCCATTGAGAGGGTGAAAACCCCATTATTTTGCTCTCCGTTCCCAACAAGTCCGGTGGGGAGGCCAAGATCCCACAGCAAATTACCTTTGGGGTGGCGCAATAGCCAGCACGTGTCAGCAAATGTGTCAGACACCCCGGCATAGTCCCCGGCGCTAGAAAACCCGTCAAGATCGGATATGTCGATTAAGCCACAATCGAGCATATAAAGTTGTAGACTGTCGACTGTCTCATCATCGTGCTGAACCAGTACCGGTGTGAGCGGTTCTTTGGACGTAACCCTCACATCGGTTTCGGGTTCGGTTTCTCCGCCCGAACACGCGGCAAGTATGGCGATGGCGAGAATGTTTGCTTTTAATCTCATATGGATCAACCCTTAACAGATAAGGCCTTCTTAAGTGGATTCACGATTTTTTCAAAACCTGCGTGTCTGTAATTTCACGATAAAAGCAATGGGTGCGACCTGTATGACACGCTCCTCCCTGTTGTTTAACTTTTAAGAGGATAGCGTCCTGATCACAATCGATGTGGGCTGAAACGACCTGTTGTGTGTGGCCGGACGTGGCCCCTTTTATCCATAATTCACCCCGTGAACGGGACCAGTAAGTGGCCTGTCCTGTTGTAAGAGTTGTAGACAGTGCCTCGGCATTCATCCATGCCAACATGAGCACATTACCTGTGTCGGCGTCCTGTGCAATCGCTGCAATCAGGCCATCTGCGTTGAATTTTGGGCGCAGTATATCCGTTTCATCTTGCGCTTTGCTATCTAAGAGAGGGGTGAGGAAAGTCATGTGCAGAGTGTTTCCGGTTTGAAGACTGGGTGGTTTGGGGTAGGTCTTAGCCAAGATGGACTTGCGATACAAATATCGCAGAGAGTGTGAACAGGGTTTTTAACATGTGCCGCCGAATAGATATTGTCGAAGTTGGCCCGCGCGATGGGCTGCAAAATGACCCAGCAGATCTCTCTACGGCACAAAAACTGGAATTTATTGCTCGGCTTGAAGAGAGTGGCGTACGTCGCATTGAGGCGGGGGCTTTTGTTTCCCCGCGTGCCGTGCCGAAAATGGCAACCAGTGGGGAAGTTTTTCAGGGCTTGAAAAAAACACCAGGCCGCAGCCGTATTGCCCTTGCGCTTAATGAAAGGGGTGTTCGTTACGCGCTCGATGCAGGGGCCGATGAGATCAATTTTGTGCTCGTTGCCAGCGAGGGCTTCGGCCTTACAAACCAGGGTATGAGTCCGCAACAAAGTGCTGACAATCTCGCAGCGCTTGCACCAATGATTCATCAGGCGGGGGTGCCGTTATCAGCTACAATCTCGGTCGCCTTTGGTGACCCGTATGACGGCGAAGTTGATGCAGGCGTGGTGGCGAACCTCGCCGCGCAGGCCCAGCGGGCAGGGGTGAATGAGGTCGGTCTTGGCGATACGATTGGGGTGGCAACGCCCTGGGCTGTACGTGAGATGATTGACCGAGTGCGGATGGAAGCCCCGGATGTATATCTGCGGCTGCATTTTCACGATACGCGTGGGCTGGGCCCGGCCAATGTGTTCGCGGCTATTGAGGCGGGCGTGGATATTATAGATGCAAGCTGCGGGGGGATTGGCGGCTGTCCCTTCGCGCCGGCCGCCACCGGGAATGTGGCTACCGAAGATATTGTGTTCATGTTGGAACGCGCTGGTTTTGAGACGGGCATCGATCTTGATAAAATGATCGAAACGGCAAATTGGCTAGAAGGCGTGCTGGGCCACCCGGTCAGTTCCAGCCTCAGCCGTGCTGGCGTGTTTCCTTAGTGCGCAAACGTATTTAGGCTGCTGGGTCGCGGCAGGTAACCTTTCCGCGGCCTCTTGCGTTTCTACCGCGCGCGTTCCATCCTTTCGGCATGCCTAAGCACCCCTATAAACCGATCGCGCATACTCTGCTTCGCACATATAAAGCGACGCTTTCGGTTGTTTTTTATGCGTTTGGCGTGCGGTGCCGGCATTTGCCAACGTGTTCAGAGTTTGGAGCAGAGGCGGCCTCGCTTCATGGCTGGTGGGTGGGCGGCTGGATGACGCTCGGACGGCTCTGGCGATGTCGACCGGGCGGCACACATGGGCATGATCCAGTACCGCTGGAAATCCCTAAAACCTCAGTTTTTACGCCGTGGAAGCTTGCACGCTGGCGTGGAAACGCTAAGTCCTGTTCTCAAGATCATAACGAATAGAGATAATCCATGATTCAGGTAACGCTTCCCGATGGCTCCGTCAGAGAATATGAGGCTGGTGTAACGCCAATGGATGTGGCTCATTCTATCTCTAATTCTCTTGCTAAAAAGGTTATTGTGGCCCGTGTGGACGGGGCGCTTTATGATGTCACGCGCGCGCTTGAGGGTAACGCGGCAGTTGAGCTGCTAACAGCCAAAGATCCAGAAGGGCTGGAACTCATTCGTCACGATGCTGCGCATGTGCTGGCTCAGGCGGTACAGGAATTATTCCCTGATACGCAGGTGACCATAGGGCCGACGGTTCAAGATGGCTTCTATTATGACTTCGCGCGCGAAGAAGCGTTTTCTTCTGATGATTTTGAGAAGATCGAAAAAAAGATGGCTGAGATCATCGATGCTGACTATCCGATCATACGCGAAGTCTGGGGTAAGGACCAAGCCATCGAAACCTTCAAATCCATCGGTGAAGATTACAAAGCCCAGATCATTGATGACATCATACCGCCGGGCGAGGACATCACGGTTTATCGTCAGGGCGACTGGTATGACCTGTGTCGTGGCCCGCATTTGCCATCTACGGGTAAACTGCCCAAAGCTTTCAAGCTGATGAAGCTGGCCGGGGCCTATTGGCGCGGCGATTCGAACAATGAGATGTTGCAACGCATTTACGGCACAGCCTGGGCTGATCCAAAACAGCTCAAAGCCCATTTGACGCGCCTTGAAGAAGCTGAAAAGCGCGACCATAGAAAGCTCGCCACCCAGCTTGATCTCTTCCACTTGGATGGACAGGCCGCCGCAGGCTCCGTCTTCTGGCATCCAAAGGGCTACCAAATCTGGTTGCAGGTCGAGGCCTATATTCGCCGCCGCCTCGATGCCGAGGGCTATAATGAGGTCAAGTCGCCTCAGCTTATGGATTCAGGCCAATGGGAAAAATCAGGACACTGGGGTAAGTTCCGCGAGAATATGTTCGTCGTGCCTGATTTCGTGCCGGATGGCGAGGGCGCTGTTATTGTCCCTGCCGATGCTAAGCTGATGGCGATCAAGCCAATGAACTGCCCCGCGCATGTCGAAATTTTCAAGCAGGGGCAAAAATCCTACCGTGATTTGCCGCTTCGCCTTGCTGAATATGGTTGCTGTCATCGAAATGAGCCGCATGGCGCGCTGCACGGTATTATGCGCGTGCGCCAGTTTACCCAAGATGACGGACACATTTTCTGTCGTGAAGACCAGATTGTCTCAGAGACGAAGAAATTTTGCGCTCTTTTGCAAAGCGTCTATGATGACTTTGGATTTACTGATGTGGCAGTCAAGCTTTCCACGCGTCCAGAGGTGCGTGCAGGGGATGACGAGACTTGGGACCGAGCTGAAAAATCGCTGGAAGATGCGATCATTGCATCCGATCTGCCCTATGAAATTATGGAAGGCGAGGGCGCATTTTATGGTCCCAAGCTTGAGTTTCAACTGACAGATGCCATTGGCCGTGTCTGGCAATGTGGCACGCTGCAACTTGACTATGTTGTTCCCGGTCGTCTGGGGGCTGAGTACATAGGCGAGGATGGGCAAAAACATGTGCCAGTTATGCTGCATCGCGCGATCCTTGGCTCTATGGAGCGCTTCCTTGGCATCCTGATCGAAGAGTTTGCGGGGGCATTCCCAATGTGGTTAGCACCTGTGCAGGTGGTGGTTACAACAATCTCTGAGTCCACAGATGCTTATGCTCATCAAGTCGCTGAAAAATTCCGTGCAGCGGGGCTGCGCGTCGAGGTGGATACGCGTAGCGAGAAGATTAATTACAAGGTGCGCGAGCATTCGCTTCAGAAAGTGCCAATCATAGCCGTTGTTGGCCAGCGTGAGGAAGATGAGCGCAAGGTCGCTTTGCGTCGATTTGGCTCCAAGGGGCAAAATATCATGACACTTGATGAAGCTCTTGAGCAATTACCACAAGAAGCCTTGGCGCCGGATTTAAAGCGTAAGTGAAGTTATTCAGGCGGACGTGATGGTAGACAAATATAGTTTCTGTCGCGCGGCCGTCTGCTTTTCGATGGCAGCATAGAGTAATGCATGAGCTGCCCTTTGAAATGCTGTAACGGAGTATAATGCCAGCGTGTGAGCAGGGCAAAGATCTCTCGGGCATTATCCGTCTTCGGTCCGCCGTTGATCTCGACCAGCAAGATTGGGCGCTCGCGCAAGATTGTTTTTTCAGCGCCGCGTAAAACAGACAATTCATGCCCTTCAACATCGATTTTTATAAAGCTGATATCTATGAGGCTTTCATCATCGAGCCTGGCACGCTGTACTTTAATTTCGTCAACCTGCCCTTCAGGTGTATCAAGACCAGCAACATTATTGCGTCTTTTCCCAGTTTTGGACAAAGGGATATAGAATGGTGCTTCCCCTGTTACGTCCGATAATGCTTTTGCGCGCACCTCCAGCCCTCTCAGCCCGTAACGGCGCAATTGTGCGGCAAGATCAGGATTAGCCTCATAGGCAATGACCCGATCGCAAAGGCGAGACAGAAAATAGGAGTAAACGCCCTTATTCGCTCCAATATCGACAGCCACACCGCCCTTAACCAGAAGAGGCAGCAAAGCGAGCTCTGTTTCGCCGCGTTTTTGAGCTTTCCAACGCTTCCTGTATGCGCGAAGACGCAGGTGCATTTTTGCAATCATTTCAATGCCCCTTAGGTGCCTGAGTCTGCTTATAGATGCAGCATTTGCTGGACTGTGCAACTTAGCTCAATGGGGCTGTGTGATGGCACCGCCTTGCGATATGATTAAACTGGGTTAAACGAGAAGAGGATTTAGTCTGGATCATATATGCCCTTTCCGATCTTTCTTTATGCGCTTTGGGCGCTTTGGCCGCTTGCGGCCTATCCGGGCGGAAAGCTGTTTGCACCTCTGGTTTTTTTGATTGGCCTTTTTGCCTTACCGACCTTGTTTACAAAAAAGATGAACTATGTCGTTAAAACAGGGCTCTCACTGCTCTTCTGGGTTTGCCTGTCAGCGCTATGGTCGCCTGCTAATGAGGGCCTCTTTAGCGGAGGGGTGCTCACGGAGAATTTCGCACTGGAAGCATCCTATATTCGATTTGTCCTCACGCTAATCGGTTGTTTTTTGTTTATACGTCTGGTTTTGCAAGCCCCCGGTGAAACGATCCAAAAAGTGCCGGTCTGGATATATGCGGGTATCACAATTCACATTTTGATTGTGCTGTTCATAGCGATATCGCGTGACCAATTGCTTGGTTCACAAGGAGAGTTTTTGGTGCCGACAGGGCAAAGCATGGGCCGAAATGTCAATTTGTTGATGATGGCCGTTCTGCTTTTGCTGGGTGGTTTGGCCTTAAGTTGGAAGCGCGCGCGCTGGTATTTGGCATGTGCGGTCTTACTGACAGGAACACTTGCACTCTCGGTCAGGCTGGACGGAATGGCAGCTGTGTTTGCGGTCCTGCTCAGCGGCGTTGTACTCGCTATTTTGCATTATATCAGGAAGGCTGGCTTTCGTGTCTTGTTCAATCTCCTGGCGCTAATTTTACTAGCTGCACCTGGAATTGCTCTGATGCTTGGAAACCTTGCACCGCACCTGGTGGGAAATATCCCGCTAACCGCGCAGCAACGGCTTTTGATCTGGCAAGCAACGTTAGAGCGTATAATCGAGAAGCCGCTCTTTGGTCATGGGGTGAATGCGGCTCCAACATGGCCCGAAACCTATGCTACGCGTCCTGAGTTTCTCGCGCAATTGAGCCCTGACTTGATCAATCACCGCATCATTCCCAACCATCCGCATAATATGGCATTACAGATATGGGCCGAGACTGGCTTTGTCGGCGCTGCGCTGGCGGCAATTTTATTGGTCATGGTCGGACAAAAGCTACCTGTACCTGCAAGTTTAAGCGCTGGCGTTAAGCTTGCGGTTGCAGGTTTGTTTGGAACGGCCGTTGCGTATTTTGCTGTCTCATATAGCGTTTGGGATGAAAGCTATTGGGCCAGTATTGCGATTGTACTCTCGGGAATTATTGTTTTGCATCGCGTGAGATCTGTATGACATCTTCAGGCGTTGATGCGATTATCGTCACCTATCGGACCGGCCCGAGGCTGAAGGAATGCTTATATGCGCTCGCGGCACATCAGCGTGTTGGACAAATAATAATTATCGACAATGGCAATCCGCCAGCCATCACAGAGTGGCTTGAGACATTTGCAGGGCGTTTTGAAAATATTGTTTATGAGCAAACCGAGAAAAATTTGGGGTTCGGGTGCGCAGTCAATCGCGGCGTGCGCCTTGGTCAGGCTGAGCAGCTTCTCATTATTAATCCCGACTGTATTCTTCGACCCGACGCAATTGCGCCTTTGCAAGCAGCAGGGGCGCAACTGTCATCGCCCTGGATTGTAGGCGGGCGTATCTTTGATTTAAAGGGCGAGGCCCAGCGTGGTCCCCAAAGGCGAGAGTTGACGCTTCTGCGCGTGCTTTCTAAAGTCATTGGCGGTCAAGGCATAAACATGCCTTTGCACCCTCAACCGATACAAGTTACCGCCGTAGATGTGATCTCAGGTGCTTTTTTTCTGATGGATCGGGAAGGCTTTGAGCGACTTGGCGGGTTTGATGAAGGCTACTTCTTGCACGTTGAGGATATTGATTTGTGCAAACGTGTTCATCAGGCAGGGGGAGCAGTCGTCTATCAGCCCTGTGCTGGGGCTTTGCACTTTGGCGCAACGTCTGATGTTTCCAGCCTGTTTGTCGAAAGACACAAGGCGGCTGGATTTGCACGCTATTTTCGGAAGTTCTCCAAAGGGCCGTTTCAGCGTTTGTTAGTAGAACTCTGCTTGCCTTTTATAACGACACTTTTGTTGCTGCGCGCTTGGCTAAGGCCTCATTAATAGCCTCAACTGCCGCCTCAAATGCAAGTCGTGTAGATGTGTGTCTGGCTGGATAATCAGCCACACCTGCCAGATGACGTAGTTCCCAGAAACGTCCACTTGGCGGAGCGGCATTCTCTCTTAGCATTGCTTTAAGGGCGTCGCGCGCAGCGATAACCTCTCCAACCTCTGCGCCAAGCGCACTCTCGGCAAGAATAGCCGTTGCTGCTTGTCCCAGGGCACATGCTTTGGGATCGACGGATATCGCTTCGATATGTGTGCCTGCCTCGTTCAAGCGGATGTCCACGCGTACAGTTGAGCCACAGATACGCGAGACTTTTTCAACGCTTGCATCGACAGTATTAAGAGGCTCAAGGCCTGGAATATTAGCGGCAAGTTCAAGCACGCGATTATGGTATAAGTCGCTCATGGCTTCTATGTCGGCTTTTGTTACAGGAACATCAAGAGGTCGCTAGAAGATCTTATCGGCAACATTAAGCACAAAAATAACAGCTCCAATCATCGCCCCGCCTGAAAGCAGCAACATTACCCCATCGCGGGCTGTCAGCCCCAGCCCGATCAGCATAACTGCAAGACCGGGTAAAATCGGGCCAAACGGAATAAGCCCTAATGGAAAGGTTATTAGGGCTGCGCCCATCGCCAGCAGAGATACGAGTTGCACAAAGGGTGTTTCTGTGAGCAGGCCAATACGAGGTTTGAGAAACGAATCGATGATACGTGCAGGCTTAGCCATGGCCTTGGCTCCTTTAATCAAGGCTTCACGCGGGAAAGATACAGCAAGCGCCTTCCTGGGCAGCCATGGCCGTGTTTGTCCAAACAGAACTTGACCAGCAATCAGCAGGGTTACAAGCGCCACAAGCCAGCTTGTGCCCGGGACGATTGTTAATGGGCTAATTGCGATAAAGCCCAAAAGTAGAAGCAGTGGACCGAATGCGCGTCTGCCAACAGCATTGAGCAAATCTTCTACGCTGACTGTTTCCCCCTTGGTTTCCTCCAGAAGCGAAGCAAGCAGGGTTTGTAAATTTTTTATGTTCCGCTTTTTACGCGGGCGACGGACTTTGCGAATTTGCTTTGCCATGAGCAGAACCTGTTAGTTTGTGCGCCTGTATATTATAGCCTTGGACGCGAATATAGTGTTTGCGGCTCTCATAAGCTTTTATTGCACGAAATTAAGCCCTAATGTCGATGAGTAACGAGAAAAGATTGCACCGCGAGACCGGGCGCTCTAAATCAAAGTGATGACGATAAAATCTCCTCTCCAATCGATGGATACGCGCGCGCGATCTGTGTTCCGTGAGATTGTTGAGGCGTACCTCGATACCGGTAGCCCGGTCGGTTCGCGGACCTTGTCTAAAGGTGGGCTAAATTTGTCACCGGCTTCAATCCGCAATGTTATGGCTGATTTGACAAGCCTTGGTCTATTAGATGCACCGCATGTCAGTGCAGGACGCCTCCCGACCCATGCGGGGTTACGCTTGTTTGTTGATGGATTTCTTGAACTGGGGGAACCTTCAGAACAGGATAGGCTTGAAATCAATGCGCGACTTGAATCAGCCGGCCGCGATCTTGAAACCGTTCTGGATGAGGCCTCAAATGTGCTCTCTGATCTGGCTGGAGGGGCAGGGTTGGTATCCTCGCCAAAGCGCGAAGCGCCCGTTCGGCACGTGGAGTTTGTTCCACTTGGACCAGGGGAGGCGCTTTGTATTCTGGTGACCGAGGATGGTGATGTCGAAAATCGATTTTTGGCTCTGCCCACTGGTGTCATGTCATCCTCTCTGATTGAGGCGGGTAACTATCTCAATGCCAGGCTCAAAGGGCATACACTTGGCGAAGTGCGTGAAACCATACAAACAGAACTTATGGAGCGGCGCGCAGAGCTTGACGCGGCTGCCACGAGCTTGGTGTCGGCCGGGCTTGCAGAATGGTCTGGTGAGGCACCAGGACAAGGGCGTTCTTTGATTGTGCGCGGCCGCGCCAACTTGTTGGAAGATGCTAAAGCAGCCGAAGACCTTGAAAGAGTGGGTAAGTTATTTGAGGCGATGGAGCGCCAACAAAGCTTACTGGACGTACTTAACACAACCCGAGAGGCTGAAGGTGTCCGCCTCTTTATTGGCTCTGAGAATCATCTTTTTTCATTAACGGGTTCAAGCTTGATCGTTGCACCCTATATGAATGCGCAAAGGCGTGTTGTTGGCGCGTTAGGTGTGATAGGGCCAACACGAATTAATTATGGCCGTGTAATCCCAATGGTGGATTATACGGCGAAAGTGGTCGGCAGGCTTGTCGGCGGCGGCAAAACGGACTGATTGAGAGGCAAGATGACCCACGGTATCGACCCCGATGAAAATGAAATGGACTTCGACATGAATGAAGAGTCTGAGCTTATGTTTGGCGAAGAAGGAGCTGTCGAAGACGATGATGAAGCTTATGGCCGTGTGAAAACCTTCAAACCGGCCTCTCAGCCAGATGCTGAAGGGGATGAAACGGATGTGTCCGAAGAAACTGAATTGAGCATGGCTGACCGCTTGATCGCGATGGAGGCTGAAAAAACTGAGATCAAGGATCAGCTCTTACGATCAATGGCTGAAATGGAAAATATCCGAAAACGCTCCGAGCGTAAGCTTGCTGAAGAGCGTATCTATGCCATTGAAAAATTTTCGCGCGATTTACTGAACGTTGCTGATAATCTTGCGCGTGCGCTTGCCGCACTGACTGACGAGGCCAAAGCTGAGCTTTCAGATGCAGGCAAAGGTTTGTTGCAAGGGATAGAACTTACTGAAAAAGAATTGATTGCGACATTGGCCCGGCATGGTGTGACCGCTGTTGATTCAATTCAAGGCACTGAGTTTGACCCTAATGTGCATCAGGCTGTTGCACAAATCCCGTCAGACCAGCCTGAGGGCACAATTGCAGAACCATTTCAAACTGGCTGGAAGATTGGCGACCGCACGCTGCGGGCAGCAATGGTTGCCGTTAGCACCGGGCCTGAAGGTTAAGTCTCACGCGCTTTTATGTGATCTGATAAGCAAAGGTTGTCACCTCTCAGGGAGCGCCCTTACAATTGGCTTTGTTCAAGGCTAGTTAAGGTGCATAATTATACCATTCAGATGGGCAGTGAGCCCATAAAGGAGAAAACTATGCGTAAACTTATCGCTTTTTTGGTTGTTTTAGCGACGGCTTTTACAGTGAGTGCCCCCGCTCAGGCTCAGTTTTTTGGTAAAAAAGACTTCATCTATGAAAAAGGCGGATACGCGATCGAAGGGCATGACACGGTTGCTTACTTTGACCTTGATGCAACTGACCTTGACGATGATGGCCTTCCTAATGTTCAGGCTGTCAAAGGCGATCCGCAGTTTGCTGCTGAATATCAAGGGGCAACATGGATTTTTGCCTCACAGGAAAATCTGGATAGATTTAATGCTGATCCAGTCAAATACGCACCTGCCTATAATGGCTATTGTGCTTATGCAGCTGCAAAGGGAAGTTTGGCGAAAACCAACCCAAATGCCTGGCGCATCATTGACGGCAAACTTTATCTGAACTTCTCAAGCTCGGTCCAGCGCAGATGGGTGAAAGATATTCCCGGGCACATTGAAGCGGCAAATAGCAATTGGGACGATTTGGCAACCAAGCTCGAAACACCCAGCTAATACACTCACCACATCACACTCATATAGCGCGGTCAGGCAACTGGCTGCGCTTCTTTATGTGGTTTTTCCAGAACGGTTTAAACTTGAAGCTTGAGATGAAATTTCGATGAATTTATCGTCTGCCGATACGAACAAATGTAGGCTTTGTAATTTCCGCACATTATAAGCAGGAAAAACATAAGTTGCCCCTTGCAGGCC
>CAYUFN010000073.1:0-14175 GCA_964443965.1 uncultured Hyphomonas sp.
AAACAAGCTGCGTGAAGTCTAGCTTTGAAACCCATGCAAAATGGGACTATTACCAATGGTCGCCATCACAAATAGCCGTCTTATTGTTTTGAACAGGGGGGTATTGGGCGGCTTTAAAATGAAAGATATTCAGTGGAAAGACTTGCATGATGCTAAGTTGAAACAAAATATTCTCTCCGGAATGTGTGGATCAAACATCAATTTCGAGCATTTGAATGAAGCAGTCGGTGAATTGCATGTGAAAGGCATCCCAAATTCAGAAGCCTCCGAGATTTATTCAAAAGCTCAGGCAGAAGAACAGGCTTGGGAAGAGAAACGACGTATAAGGGAGATCGAAGATGTCAGGGCCGCTTCTGGTGGTACGGTGATCCATACAGGCGCGACCAATCAATCTTCTGAACAAGCCGGAAGGGGAGAAAATATCTTGAAGCAAATCGAAGATGCGAAAAAACTGCTAGATCAAGGTGTGATTAGCGATGCAGAGTTTCAGGAGATGAAAGCTAAGATTTTGAGTTGAATATCTAAATACGTGAATGCCGCAACGCACGAAACATGAATTTCAAAAGTTTCTCACCAATCTAAGGGGTCTATAATGAGGGATTTGGTATTATATATTACGAATTTTTTGGGAGTTCCTAGTTTAGCACAAGCAATTTCGGTAACTCTAGGAGTTCTAGGGTACATCATTACATTGATTTTATGGCATCGAGTAGGCAGTCCCGATAAGTTTGCAGCTGAACTTTCTTACTGGCTTGAATCAGATATGCTCAAAGGTAGTCCTAAGAAACTCAGTACGAAGTTTGACAGATACCGTCGTTTTTTAAAGGAAGTAATTTGGGCTGCCAGATGGAGCGCCTTAAGTGTTTCGAAGCATATATTATTTGCACTTGGGTTTGGTATTTTCATTTTCATCTGGACAGCTTGGGTTATCTATCCATACACAGAAAGTACATTAGCTCCTCTTACAATAGAGAAAATTACCCTTACGATCCGTATGCTGTTAATAGGGCTAGTTGATGCGTTGACGTTTGGTATCTTCGAAGTCTTGGGATTAGATGTTAAGCCCAATTTTCCTGATGTTGAAGCGCGCGTTTTTCTATACTTGTTTTATGTGCTTACCGGTATAATTGTGCTTCGAGCCCTCGTGATGGCTTTGTGGGAAATCTGGACAGTTTTGGTCGCAATAATTTTCCCAGAGCCAATGACGCGGCTAGCCAATGAGCACTTAAATTATAAGCCAGTCGGATCTCGCCTAAGGAAATTTCTATCATGGATTACAACTTTCGGGGACGATATTTAGGCTTCCCTCGTTACTCAAACATTCCATCTAAAACGTCATTAGCGTCCTGCTGACCAGAAGTAGGCGAAAATTTCGTATATCGCTTTGTCGTTTCCATGGTTTTGTGACCGAGGATGTTTGCAATTTGAAATGCACTTTTCCCATTCATGGCGGCGTGTGATGCAAAAGTATGTCGGAGGATATGTGGGGTAAACCAGTCCGGCAGGTTGGCGGCTTTTCTTAAAGCCTTGAATGTTTTCCTCAGGCAAATCGGTTTGCCTAGTTTATTCGGAAAAACGAACTCTGCGTTCCTTGGGCATGCCTTACGCCGTACCTTCAATATTAAGATAGCGCGTTTTGACAGTGGAATTATGCGGTCTTTTGTTTTGGCATCTTCTTTACGTATGATGCCTTCATCAAGCGAAACTTCTGACCAGCGTAATGCATTTACTTCGCTTAATCTGGCTCCTGTAACCATCAACATTTCGATGGCATAGATTGCGGCCCTTTTATGCGTTCTATTTTTACGGGCATTCCGTATCGCCCGCCTAAAAGCTATAGCTTGTTTACCCGTTAAATATTTATCCCTGATGTTTTCTTTATAGCGTTTTACTTTGTTAACAGGGTTATCGTTTCTTTCGATATAGCTTTCCTGATCAGCAAAATTGAAAATTTTCGATAGCAAGGCCAAGCAGCGGTTTGCGCAAATTTCTCCTCCTTTTAATCGATTGTCTGTGCAGATACCTAGTTTCCTCGCTAAGTCTGCCGTTTTACCGCCTTCAACTGCGTTTCTAAATTTGGTGATCGCTTTTCTGGAAACTGTTTCTGGATCAAGTTCTCCTAAAGAGGGGAGTATATGGTTCCTCAATAGGGCTAAGTCACCCTCGATGCATCTTGGTTTCTTTTCTTTCTTTGCGTGTTCCTCGATATATTTGTCTGAAAGTTTTTTAAGGGTGCCGACTTCTTTTTGTTCGGTAGCAAAAGGGTTTTCGCCGTCTGCGATTTTCCCCAACAAAGCGCGGGCACGATTCCGCGCATCGTTAAGTTTAACGATGTCAGCTTTATAAAGACTTCTTTTGTATTCCTTACCCGCGATACGCGTTTGTAAAATGTACGATACTTTGCCTGTTGGTGTTATTTTCAAACCGAATCCGGTGAGGGCCTCGTCCCAATAAACGATTTCAATATTTTCAGGCTGCACATGATCAACAAAGGCTTGGGTCAATTTATGTTTTGGCATTCTAAGTAGCTCCTAGGTAGCAAATTCAATGGTCTTCCAGAGCTCTCGGTTCCCCTTTGATAAAAGGAGACTTTGATTAAATCCCTGATTACATTGTATTTACCGTCTATGCTTGCCGACGGAGCGCTCCCTGAAATTTAGATAGGTTGGATTCCTAATCTGTAGGTCGTGCGTTCGAATCGCGCCGGGATCGCCATGGGTGAATTTGTGATTCTGGCTGTTCGCGGGAGGCTCAGTGGCCTGCGGAATCGCACTTCTTAATTGGTATAGTGGGGCATTATATGATTGCTGCAAAGTTGAGCACCTATGCCAAGAAATGTGACAGAAGTGCCACAGAAATGCAAAACGACGGTGCTCAGAAGTGTTTCTCTATTGACGGACGGAGCGTTAGTTCGCTGGAATAGAATGCAATTCGCCTGCTGCATCCAGGAGGGAAACGGCGCGAATGACCGTATTATTAGGTGATCAAAATGAAAAATGAAAAGAACATATGGACCGCGTCCCTTTTGGTCGCTGGAACGTCTTTATTGGCGCTTGGCATGGCCGCGCCTGCAATCGCGCAGCAATCCGAGCCTGTAACACTCAATTCTGAGGCAGAAGACACTGAAGCTGTGCAGCAGACTGTTGTTATTACTGGCTCGCGTATTGCGCGCCGTGAGCTTGCTACGCCGGCACCGATTGTTACGCTTGGGGCGGATGATCTAGTTCAATCTGGTGAGGTAGATATTGCAAATGTCCTGCGTGAAATACCTGCCTTGCTTCTTTCTGATAACGCGAACCAATCCCTTGTGAATGGCGGCGCACAAGGGGCATCTCTTCTTAACCTCCGCGGATTGGGTACAAACCGGACGCTCGTGCTTCAGAATGGTCGACGGCATGTTTCCGGTATTGACGGGGACTCCGCAGTTGACGTCTCTACGATACCGGCTGCGCTTATTGAGCGCGTCGAGGTGCTCACCGGAAGCGCCTCCTCAATATATGGCGCTGATGCTGTTACAGGTGTTGTAAACTTTGTCCTCAATGATAATTTCGATGGTTTGGACTCCCGTGGCCAGGTTTCCATTTCTGACCAGGGTGATGGGGAAGAATACTTTCTGTCTGTTACAGCGGGGAAGAACTTTCTAAATGATCGCGCGAATATCTATGCCTCAGTAGATTACACGCGCACCACATCTATTACGGGCACTGATCGCCCAGGTTTGGGTGGTAGCACACTGCTTCAATTTGTAGATGCTACGGATGCGCTTGCAGCCGCTGCCGGGGCGCCTGCGGGGACCGAGCAGGTTCTTGCAAGTGATGTCCGTTTCCCATTCTCAGCCGCAGGTGGGGCCATCGATATTTTCGGAACGGGTCTAGCAACGCAGTTCTTCGATGCCACCACGGGCGCAATACGTCCCTTTGATTTTGGAACACCCACTAATAATGCTTTTGAAGTCATTGGTGGAGACGGTATCTTGCTGTCCACTGATCGTGACTTCCTTATCCCTGAAATTGACCGAGTTAATGTGAATGTTGGTGGTAAGTTTGAGGTTAATCAGTACTTGAACTTTTTTGTCGAAGGCAAGTATGCGCGTAGCGACTCTAATGAAGTGGCGGGTGTGAACGGATTTAATGATTTTATTCCAATTGCTGCTGATAACGCCTTTATTCCGGATGCTTTGACAGCCCTTATCGCAACTGACCCTGATGCGGCGTCTGCGGAAATTGTCATATCTCGCGATGTGCTGGACGATACAACAGCGCCTTTCAATAATGCGTTGCGTGAAACGTTTCGTGGGGTGATAGGTTTTGAGGGCGAATTGAATAATGGTTGGAATTATGAAGCGAGTTTCAATTATGGCCGTACCGATACAGTCATTACAAATGAACGTGATCGGATTGATGATCGCTTGTTTGCGGGTAGCGACTCCATTGCCCTGGATGCTGCAGGAGTAACGAGTTTTAATGCTGCGGGAGGAGCTGCGCAGGCGCTTCGTGCTGGTGCACTCATTTCGTTAAATGGAGATGCGCAGGCAGGGGATATTGTATGTCGCTCAGAATTTGAGGCTGATACTGGTGCTCCAATATCGCCGATTCCGGTCCCTGCCTTTCCGACACCTGTATTTGCAGGCCAGATTGCAAGTTTTGCAGCTGGAGATGGTCAGTGCGTTCCAATTAATCTATTCGGTGAAAATGTTATTGGTATTGATGCTGCTAATTTTGCTTTCATACCTAGTTTTACGACTACGGATATTGAGCAGATTGTTGCCGGCTTCACTCTTTCAGGTGATTCAAGTGAGTATTTTGAGCTTCCTGCAGGGCCAATCGGCTTTGCGACCGGATTTGAATATCGCGATGAGTCGAGCAATTTCCAACCGGCATCTGTGGATGCGGCGGGCGTTACGTTCTCTGCAAGTAGTGGAACGGCGCAGGTTCCAACAATAGGTAGCTTTGATACAACCGAAGCATTTGCTGAGGTGAGTATTCCGCTTATAAAGGACTACGCGCCGTTCAATGAGCTTACTTTGGACGCTTCCATCCGGTATGCAAATAATTCGTCCGCAGGTGTTAATAACACGTGGGGCCTGGGGCTGCTGTGGGAAGTTGTTCCCAGCCTGCGCTTCAGGGGTTCATATGGCGAGTCTGTCCGCGCGCCGAATATTTTCGAACTCTTTTCGCCTGCAAGCCCTGCAACTTTGGGGGCCGCTGCAGACCCTTGCAACCCTGCATTTATTGGGCAGGGGCCTATTGGGGGCATTCGGCAGCAGAATTGCCTTGCATTAGTTGGGCCAGGATTTGTGTCATCTAATACTGCATTCGTTTCAGGTACATCTGGTGGCAACCCTAATCTGAATCCAGAGGATGCTGTAACTTATACTGCGGGTGTGGTTCTTCAGCCAACTTTCCTGCCTGGCTTCACGCTTACGGTTGATTATTACGATATCGAAATTGAAGGGGCGATCGCGTCTCTGGCCGCATTTACAATTGCTGAAAATTGCGTTGATGCTGTATCAATAGACAATGCCTTTTGTGATCAAATTTTTCGTGGACCAGATGGTAGTATTACTGGATTTACATCTGGTCAGCAGAATATTGGGGCTTTGGAAACAAACGGAGTTGATTTTTCCGCCAGCTATAATGCTGACTTGGAGGATCTTCTAAACCTTCCCTATGGAGAGATTTCTTTGTCTGTCACGGGGACTCGTCTGATTCAAGATCGTGTGTTTGCTGATCAGAATGACTTTGACACAGAGAATCCAAATGAGTTCGAAGTTGGACGTCCGCGACTGAATATTGTTGGTAACGCTAACTGGTCATATTCTAACTTCAATGTTGGTTGGCAGACGCGTTACCAGACATCACAGTTTTTAATTAACCAGACTGATGTCAACTCTGTGCGGCAGTCCAGCTTCCCTGTGAGAACGGGAGACTCATTTGTGCACGATCTTAATGTATCTTATGACTTTGAGGCCTTCGGTAAGGATCAGAGTGTTTATGCTGGTATCAATAATATTGCTGATCGCGATCCGTTTGTTACTCTGCAGACCCTTCCTGTAAGTGCATTGGGACGAACCTTCTTCGTTGGCTTCCAGGCGCGTTTCTAGGAAGCCCAGTAACAGGTTTATTGGAAAAGGCCGGAGTTTCTTGCTTCGGCCTTTTTCATGTCTAGCGTGGTTCTTGAGCCTGCTTTGGGTGTAAGGTATCTATACAGGGAGGCGTAGCAATGTCAGGTGAGGTTAGCGAGTTTGCGGCTGTTGAGATAAGTGATGGTCAGCTTGTGGCGTGGCCGCGTGTTGCAGCGATTGCGGCGATGGTTGGATTTTCACTTCCCACTTTCTTAACCGGATTAGAAATATTTGCAGGCATGGCGCCTTCAGATGCGATGTGGGCGCTTCTGTGGGGGTCATTATTGGTCACTCTTGTGGGTGCTGTCATGGGGTATATCGGCACGACTAAACGCATGAGTTCTTACCTTCTGGTGCGCGTAGCATTTGGGGACAAAGGTGCTGCGCTCGTCAATATTGCTTTTGCGATTTCGCTGATGGGCTGGTTTGGCTTAAACATTAACCTATTCATGGATACTGCTGGTCGGCTAGCAAGTGATCTATGGGGGGTAAGTGTACACCCCGTGGTGCTGGCCATTCTTGCGAGTGTTTGCATGACATTAACGTCGCTGCTCGGCTTTCGGGCGATCAACGGCCTCTCGACCTTGCTTGTGCCGGTTTTGGTCATTGTAACAGTGCTCTTTGCGAGGTCTGCCTTTTCTTCCAAAGGCTGGTCAGAATTTATGGCGATGGATGCGCCAATGCGGACGGCTGAAGGTAATGTGCTATCGATTGGTGATGGGGTCTCACTTATTGTTGGTGCGGTGATTATTGGCGCGATTATACTTCCTGATATAACGCGTTTTATCCGTTCAAAGCGCGGCGCCATCTATACTGCGCTCGCCAGTTATTTGATTGTTGGCATCTTAGTCTATGCTGCGGCGGGATTGGCAGGAGCAGGTTCTGGCGTGTTTGAGAGTTACTTTGATCAAGAAGGTGTGACGCGGACAGATGTGATCTTGAAAATCATGCTGGATGTGAACCTTGGTATTGGTGCTTTTATTATCGTCATTGCCGGCAGTTGGGTGCTCAATGCTCTAAATCTTTACAGTACGGTTTTAAGTACTAAAGCAACTTTTCCAAACCTCAACACGCTGTGGCTGACGATCAGTCTTGGGGGTATCGGGGTTGTCGCTGCGCTTTTGAACATACTCGGTGTTTTTGAAATTTTTCTCTGGTACCTGTCGATCATTTTCATTCCGGTAGCCGGGGTTTTAATGGTGGATTGCCTCTTACTGCGACCGCGAATCTATAATCTTAAGCAGCTGGCTGATAATGATTATTTGAATCGAACGGCATTCATTGCTTGGGCTATCGGTGCGGCGGTTGCTATTTTGGCTGACCGTGGTTCAATCCCCACGCTAACGAATGTTGGGGCGATGGATGCCTTGACCCTGAGTGCCTTGCTCTATTTTGTGCTTTCAAAGCTGTTATCCCAAAAGCGTGGTGCTAGATGAGAATCGGAATTGATGTTGGCGGAACGCATACTGACGCGGTCTTGTTGCGAGGGGATGATATTCTGGCGGCAACCAAATCATTAACATCGGCTGATGCTGTGACCGGAATTGTTTCTGCGCTTGATACGATCTTGCAAGACGGGGCTGTTCGCCCGGAACAGATTGATATGGTTATGATCGGGACAACGCAGTTTACCAATGCGATTGTCGAGCGCCGTGAACTATCGCCAACTGCGGTGATCCGCATTGCTTTGCCTGCTGGCAAGGGGCTTCCCCCAATGACGGGCTGGCCTGCGGATCTTGCCACAAAGATGGGCGGGCACACCTATATGCTGCGTGGGGGATATCTCTATGATGGCATGCCGATAGCCGAGCTCGAAGATGATGACATCGATATTATAATCGCAGATTTAGTCGGGAAGGGTATTGAGAGTATCGCTATCGCTTCAGCATTTTCGCCGATGAATGCCAGTCCTGAAAAATATGTTGCTGCGCGTATTTTGAAAGCTATTCCGCAAGCTCGGATCACATTGTCTCATGTATTCAACAAGCTTGGTTTGATCGAACGTGAAAATGCAGCAATACTCAACACAACACTTTTGTCATTTGCAGAGCGTGTTACGGCAGCCTTTCTGGCAGCACTCATAAAGCGCGATCTTAACTGCCCGGTTTTCATTAGCCAGAATGATGGCACATTGATGAGCGCTGAGTTTGTGACGGCTTATCCGGCGCTTACCTTTGCGTCGGGCCCGACAAATTCCTTGCGTGGGGCGTATAAATTGACTGGCCTTGAAGATGCTATTGTCGTCGATATTGGTGGTACAACGTCCGATATTGGTGTGCTGAAAGGCGGTTTCCCGCGTGAGTCCAATAACATTATAGATGTTGGTGGTGTGCGGACTAATTTTAGAATGCCAGATATTCTGGCCATTGGGCTGGGGGGAGGAAGCAAGGTCGGCGCAGATGGGTCCAGCATCGGGCCGCAATCGGTTGGGCACCAACTGGTCAAAGAGGGGCTTGTGTTCGGTGGAGGTGTGCTAACTGCAACCGACATATTGGTTGCTAGTGGCGCTGCGGAAATTGGTGATGTGGAGGCGGTTCAATCACTCGACCCAAAACTTGTGGAAACTGCACAGGTTACGATGCATCGTATGCTTGATGAGAGTATTGAAATGATGAAGCCCGGTGGGAAGCCTATGCCAGTCATCTTGGTCGGCGGTGGTTCTGTTCTGGTGACGCATGGCCTGAAGGCTGCTTCACAGCTTTACTGTCCAGAAAATGCAGGCGTTGCGAATGCGATTGGGGCTGCGATTGCGCAAATAGGTGGGGAAGCTGAACAAATGGTATCCTATCGTAGCCTCTCTCGTGAGGATGCGATTGCACAAGTGACGCACGAAGCCAAAGAAAATGCGATTAAAGCAGGAGCTGCGCCGGCAACAATCCGTACCGTCGAGATTGAAGAAACAACTGTTCCGTATATGGAAGGGGATAGCACACGGATTAACATAAAGGTCATCGGGGAAGTCGATACTGATAGGCTAGCAGGAGCAGGCGCATGAAGTTAGAAGCAAGCCAGCTTGATGATCTGGCGCTTGGTTCTGTGTTTTTGGCAACAGGCGGCGGCGGCGACCCTTACTTGCCACTTTTGATTGCCAAACAAGCTCTGGCAGAATACGGCCCTGTCGAATTAATCAAGCCGACCCATTTGCCAGATGATGCCTTCATTGTGACCCTGGGAAGCGTCGGTGCGCCGACGGTCAGCCTCGAGCTTCTTCCTTCAATTGATGAGGCATCGGAAACCCTGCGCGCATATGAACGCTATGTTGGCCGTAAAGTTGATGCAATTGCTTCTTTCGAGATTGGAGGCGGTAACTCGCTCATCCCGCTTGTTGCGGCCGCTGGGTGCGGCCTGCCGGTGATCGATGGGGACGGCATGGGCCGTGCCTTGCCTGAAGCGCAAATGATGAGTTATGCGATTGCTGGAATTCGGGCGACACCAGCCCTTGCCCGCGACTATGCTGGTAATACGGCTGTGTTTGTAACTGAGACAACAGAAATTTATGAGCGGCATATTCGTGCCTATGCAGCCGCTGCGGGCGGCATGATCACGGCTGCCGAACATGCGATGACGGGAGCCGAGTTGAAGCGTTCAGTGATCCCTGAAACAGTTTCTTTCTCTGTGGAACTGGGCTGCGCTCTGAGGGAGAATCGCGGCATAGCAGAAGCGATCCTTGCGCCATTGCAACAGGTTTTTGATGCATCCATCTATCAAGGCTGCAAACTTATTCACACAGGTAAGGTGGTTGACAAATCCACGCGTATTATTGGGGGTTATGATATTGGCGAAACAGTTATCGCTCCTTTTGATGCAAATGCTTCTTCTCTGACAATTAACATTAAGAATGAATACTTGCTGGCGCGCAAAGACGGCGAAACGCTCGCCAGTGTGCCTGACCTGATTACTATTGTTGATTATGAAACGGGCCTTCCAATAAATGCTGAACGTTTAAGATATGGGCAGCGCGTTGGGGTTTTTGCAATCGGATGCCCACAGCTCTATCGCACAGAGGCAGCGTTGGCTGTTGTCGCGCCGCGCTGTTTTGGCTTCGATATGGATTATGTGCCGCTAGAGGTATAATTTGCAGTTTGGCGCATAAGCATGCAAATTCAAAATTATCGAAACTCAATAAATTTTTTGCAGTGGTCCCTTGCATTAAAGGGGCACTCCACATTATCTCTAAAAGCAGAGCCCGTTTGGGAAAGAGACCATATTTAAGGGGAATAAGATGACAGAAGTTGCCGTAAAGAGCCCGTCTGCTTTGCAATATCTCGATAAGGCGATGGGTAGTCTGCGCACCCTAGGCCTGGTGCCGGAAAAAGCAGGAGACACAGCGCCGATTGTTGCGCTTCTCAATCAGGTATCAGATCTTGATCCCGATAAGGTTGCTGCAATCGCACGCACTTTGGATCAGGCGTCTCTTTTCAATGATGTGGTGCGTGAGAATGTTTCCGGTATGCATGTTGGCCAGCGCTATGAGGGCATTACTGTGGCGTTTAACTCAATCCGCGATGATAGTAAAATGCTGGTCGACCAATATGCTGATGGTAAAATTTCTACCATGGAGCGCCTCTCTACAACATGGATGAAAATGACACGTGGCGATATCGCTTCTCGCTTTGGTAAAATCAAGGAGCTCTATCTCGAAGTTCAGGCTGAAACTAACAATCAAATTGAACGTGAGAAGACAATCCTTGAAGCGTATCTTGATTTCCGTGGTGCAATGAAACAATCTGAAGTACTCGCGCTAAACGTGCTTGATACAGCTACCGAAAAGCTTGGAGCCTCACGCGGCACTGTTAATGCAGCAGTTGCCAAAGTCGAAGCTTATTCAGGAGAGGATGCCGCTGAACGGGCGACACTGGAGCTTCAGCGTGACGAGGCCCTCCGCGCACTCCAGCATGAAGAGAAGCGCTATCAGGTTGCTAAAGACCTCTCTGACAATATTACCATTGGCTATAATACATCTGAGGTTGTTATGGCTCGGCTGGTGCAAACCACCAACGCAAAAGAGCGTATATATGCACAATCGATCAGCTTTTTCAGTACGAACGAAGTTGTGTTAACTGCATTAACGGCGACCTTTACCGGTATGCATGGCCTGCACGAAAGCACGCAGTCACTTGAGGCTATGAAAAAGGGCGTTGATCAAAGCCTTGAAACGCTTGCTGAGATTGGTGGCCAAGTGCAGGAAGCTGCTACCCGGGCTGGCTATGGGCCGACTGTTTCGGCCGCTTCTGTTAAAATGCTGGTAGATTCAGTCGTTGCTTATCAGGAACGCTCACAGTCGATTATTGCTGAAATGCGGGACTTGGCCACAAAGAACTCAACTGAGATTCGTGACTACGTCGAGGATGGTAAACGCCGCCTTACCGCGCTTGTGGAAAGTGGGGCGGCAACAGCGTTGATAGCTGAGCGCGCATAGTCTGGTAATCGGAGCCAAAATGGCCGTTGAAGAAAAGCCCTTGGATGAAGTCTTGTTGGCGATGGATGTCGTCGATACGCTTCGCCATCGCGCGCAGCTTGTTGATCGCGAATTGGGCTCTGAAGAGCGTCGCGCTGATTTGCTTGGGCGGCTCCGGCAGATCTACAAAGCGCAAGGTATAGAAGTGCCTGACCATATCCTGCTCGATGGTGTTAAGGCGCTTGAAGAGAGACGGTTTGCGTATAACCCGCCCAAGGCGTCCCTCTCGGTTAAACTGGCGCGACTTTATGTTTCTCGACGCAAGTGGGGTAAGCCTGTCATTAGCGGGCTTGCGGCTATCAGTCTGACTTTTATTGGATATCAAGGCCTTGTTGCTGGACCGCAAAAAGCAAGAGTCGCTGCAAATGAACTGGCGTTGACGCAAACATTACCGAATGAACTTGGAACGCTCGCCTCAGAGGTAGCTGAGCTTTCTATTACAGAGCAAGGTGATCGGTTGGTCGAGGCTTATTTAGAGGCGGGGCAAGAGGCTTTGCGTGACAAGGATGCAGACGCTGCGCGCGCTGCCCTTGCTGGGCTGGAAACTCTTCGTGAGGATCTAAGTGTCACCTATGATGTGCGCGTGCGTTACCGGAATAATGCGGAGTCTGGCTTTTCTCGTACGCCGCCGAATCGCCCTGGCCAGCGCAATTATTATCTTGTCGTAGAAGCGGTTGACCCTCGCGGAAATGTGTTGACAGTACCGATTAGCAGTGAAGAAGTTAGCGACAGCAAGCGTACAAAAATATGGGCCCAACGGGTTAGCAAATCCGTTTTTGATCAGACGGTGGCAGACAAGCGCGATGACGCGATCATTCAGAATGATCTAATAGGTGAAAAACTGCGCGGCAAGCTGGTGCCCGATTACACCGTGGCAACGCGCGGTGGAGCGTTACTGACATGGTGAAGCGGCGTTCCAAATCCCATAAAAACCGATCCGGACAAGGTCGATACATTAGCGGTAAAACTGGCTTGGCTGTGATTGATGGTGCTGTTTCGCGCGCGCGCACAGCGCTTGAGCATGCCGTGCGCTCTGCTGATGAAACGGCTCAAAGGCGTGGAGATGTCCGGCGTGATCAGGTGAAGGCCTTTCAGGCGTTGGCAAAGTTCCGTCTTGAAAAGCTCAAGGTCGAAGATGATATCGGTGAGCTATCTGCAGCTGAGCAAAAAGCGCAAAACTTATTAGATAAGCATGCGGACTTTATTGAAAGCGAGTATGTAGCGCTGCAAGAAATGACAGATGCAATTGAAACCCTGGAAGAGCAACGCACAAAAGCGCATAAAACACTCAGTGAGCTTGTCGACCAGCAGGAAGAGAAGATTGAAAAGCTCCTTGCCACTCTGGCCGATACGCCAGCTTATCAAACACTTGAAACCGCGCTTGAAGAAGCCGCAGCCATTAGCGAGCGCGCGCAACAAAAGCTCGCACTTGCCAAAACAGACCGTGAAGAGAAAGGAATACCTTATGAGGCTGATCCTTTGTTTGCTTATCTTTGGGCCCGTAAATATCGGACGACAGCTTACAAAGCAGGTGGTTTGACGCGTATGTTGGACAGCTGGGTTGGCAAGCTTTGCGGTTATGACAAAGCTCATCTGACATATGCACGTCTGACTGAACTGCCCGAACGACTCCAAGAGCATCTTGTGCGTGTGGAACAGCTTGAAGAAGAGGCTGAGGCCGCCTTGAAAGCGATTGAGACAAATACCCTGCGCGCGGGCGGTGTTGAAGAGATGGAGGCGGAGGCAGAGAAGGTCCGCGTCACGATCCGTGAGCTTGATACTGGTATAGAGGCTGCTGAAGAAACCCACTTGGCGCGCACGAAAAATCATACACGTGCGCTTCAGGCAGATACAGGGCCAGCTGAGCAGGCGCGCCGCGTTCTGGCCGAAGCTTTGCGGCAAATGAGTTTCCCCGATTTGCGTGTTTTGGTAGCACAAACCGTTGAACTTGAAGATGATGAAATCGTCGATGAGTTGGTGCGCCTGCGCGCTGAGGAAATGCAGCTTGATCTGGAGATGACGGACCAGACGATGCTGCCCGAACGCCGCCGCCGTGAGCTGCAACAGATTGAATCCTTGCGCAAAGGATATAAATGCGCAAGTTATGCCAGTGGCAATATCCTGATTGATCAATCGATTCTTGAAGATGTCATTTCTGATTTGCATTCTGATACACTGCATTTGGACAAGGCGTTAAAGCGTATCCGCAAAACCATTCGCCGGGCAGGTAATGACCGTGATGGGCGGGGCGGTTCTGGTGGCTATGGCGGAAAACGGTATCGCGCCTCTAAAAGACACCGCCGCCACAGACGTTATGACACGGCCTATGGCTGGGAAGATATTGCCGCCACTGTCGTTGTGGAACTGGCCAAAGGCGCCCTTAATAGCGGCGGTGGTTATCGTGGAAGTTCCCATAGAAGAGGAAAACCCGGGAGTGGCCGTTCGCGTGGGGGTGGTGGGTTTAAAACGGGCGATCGCTTCTAAGGGTTTTATAATTTGCGTCCTGCGTCTTTGCACGGCCCCGACCGTGCAATCCATCTCTTGTGACTTACATCGGGTGATGGGTCCCACGGTCAAGCCGTGGGATGACTCC
>CAYUFN010000074.1:0-13469 GCA_964443965.1 uncultured Hyphomonas sp.
GCAAGAAGGAAATTATGCGCAAGACAACAGCCATCAGCCCGCAAAGCGGCGTCCCATCGCAAGGCGAAGCCGAGGCGGGGGACAAACCAGAATGGAAAGGTGCGCCCATGTCCAGTCATCAGTGTGTGAGCAAGTCTCGAACTCCGTTCGCAAGCGTGACCACACGCCGCGCGGCCCGTGATGCAAAACAAGCAGATCCGCATTTAAGGTGTTCTGTCTGTCTTCCTCTTGAGATTTGTTTGCATTCCTTCCAAACTAGCGCCTAGAGAAAGCGTGAGGGATGACGAGCGTGTCGGACAAGCCAGAGCATAAAAAAGGTAATGCACTTTCGCGGCTTGGCGAACTGTTTGATGCGTCCGCGCTTGGGCTGGTGACGCTTTTATTACTTGGGGCTTCACTGTTTATGACTTGGCGCGGGATGCGCGATTTTATTGCTAGCCGCGATTTTGCGGATGGGGCGGTGTCTCAAGGCCTGATCTTTGTGATCGTCGCCACGCTTTCGCTGGCTATGTATGTCGCCTTACGCGAAATGATTGCGCCGTATTTTGTACGCGGTTGGTGGAGTGCGATCTGGAAGCGGGTTGTTGCGGGCATTCTTTACAGTGTTCTGGCACTATGGTCGGTTGGATTTGGCTATGGCTTTTGGTGGAGCCTTGTAGCCGGACAAGAGGCAACTGAATCTGCGCTGCAGCAATCGGTCATGTCTGTGCGCCGGGAGACAAGCGATATGCGGGCCCGCCTTGCAGCAGCCGGCAGTGTTATGGCCAGCGCAGAGGCGTTGTCGAACAATAAAGCCGAAGATGAGGCCGTGCGCGGGGGCACATGTGGGGTTAATTCGCCAGCTGGGCCCGGGCCATTGGCGCGCGCACGGCGTGAGACGCAGGCGCAGATCGCTGCACTCTCAGCCAGCGTACGCCAGGAGTGGCAATTACCACTCATTGCGCGATTGACTGGACTCGAGGCGAACCTTCAAACTGCACTGGAAGATAATGCGGCGCTGAGCGGGGAGGGGCGAAAGTCAAAATTTGAGGCTTTGGACCGTCAAACACAAGCGGCAGCACAAGAGATTGGTGCAGATGCCACCGCGCGCGGGCGCACCATCGCCGCGCAGCTACGCGCCAAGGCGAGCCAGCTATCCGTTCCACCGATTAGTGGACGGGTCGCTTATTGTTATGATCCCGATCTGTCTGCCAGCCTGATATCAGCAGCGAATGAATTAGAGCAAATATATAAGATTGAAGTGATCCCATTTCGTTACGCTGAAGGTGCCGATGGCGTTGCACGTGCCATAGAGGATCTTATTGGACGTGCAGGCCGTAAGATTGGCCTTGGCGCCGATCAGGAGCGGGCGGCACTGACCGGACGGGACCTGATTGCGCTGCTTGCGGCGCTCGGGGTGGATTTGGCCCTCTTTATATTTGGATTATTGCGGGGCAGTGGTGGACGGCGGGAGCGCCACCTGGCCAATGGCGGGCCAAGCGATGAGGCTGTTCTTATTATAGAGCAGGCACCGCCTGAACAGATAATGCAAATGTCGCCGCCAAAGCTGCCAGCGCCAGATATTAAACCACAACGCGCTGGTCCGCGTGTCAGGCGCGTAGAAGCAAATCCAGCAGCTGTTGGTATTGGCTCATCAGCATCAGGCAGCCGGACGCAACCACGTGAGGCTGAGCAGGTTGATGATTTGATCGAGGGTGTTGACGGCATGTATAGAGCGCTCGGTAAGGATGAGTTACTCGCTAAACAAGATGATGAGATAAAGCGATTGCAGGCTGAACTCGATCGGCTCAAGGCATTGGGATACACTGCAACTGGGCGACGGGGCGAAATGTACGACAAGGCTCTGCATAAGGCTGTCGAACAGCGCGCAAGTGAGCAAAAAGCAGGCACAATCATTGCCACTGTTAAGCCTGGCTACTTGCTTTCAGGGGGTGGTCTCTACCGTATCGCTGAAGTGATTGTTTCAAGAGGGCCCAACCCCTACAAATATGATGACTGAAATGAATCTGCAGACGTGTAAAAATGGTGGTTGACGGGGGGGCTTAGAGTGTTGTATTCCCGCCGCTTCACGCTCGATAGACGGGCCCCAGGAGTTTTTCATGGCGAATACACGCTCAGCCAAAAAGATGGTCCGCAAGATTGCGGCCCGTACAGCCGTTAACACAGCACGTCGCTCACGCATGCGAACATATATTCGTCGCGTTGAAGAAGCCGTCGCAGCTGGTGATAAGGACGCGGCACAAAAAGCATTACGTGAAGCGCAACCTGAAATTATGCGCGCCGCAAGCAAGGGCCTTATTCACAAGAACGCCTCTTCCCGAAAAGTTTCTCGACTTGCGAAAAGCGTCAAAGCAATCGGCTAGCTTGCACGTTTAGGCACTGCTTATGTAGATGATCCGGCAAGGGCTAACCCTGCCGGATCATTGCTTTTGAGCGCTTAGGTTTCTTCTGCAGGAATTTGATAAAATCTCTATGCGGATGAAAAATATAAGTTGAGCAAAAAATTTATAATAGCTTATATTTTTTGTAAGCGCGTATTGACATATCATCAGTCGCTAAAGGCGAACATAGCCGAAAAAATTTCGTGCTTTTCGCATTTCAAATATCCTTATTTATCAAATGTCTGCTTTGAAACGCCCCAAGTTTTTCTAAGGTCAAGCCCATAAATGATGAGAAATGCAGCGTTTGGTCTGTGGACAATTGTGCGGATTTGGTTAGGTTAACAATCACAGTCCAGTTGAGTTTTCCTCATTCTTTATACGTTACGACCTTCGTTGTTGTCTGTCTCTTTCGGGAGGGGGAAGTGTCTCTTTTTGGGCTGAGTGTAGCGTCTACAAAAAACATAAAAGTGGACAGAATTGTCGGCTGATAAAAAGGGTGTCTGTTGATGAATGTGCACAATATGGAGAAGCACGGTAAGCTTATGCGTGGGACAAAGCTAAATAAAAAAATTCTTGGTGGGCCAGAGGTCTGGAAACGTGTGTGCGCGCGTTTGGCGATTGATTTATCACAGGCAGAATACGAGCAGTGGATATCAAGCTTGCGGTTTATCTCAGAGGTGGATGGCAGTGTGTTGATTGCTGCGCGAACGAAGTTTGCCTTTGATCGTGTGAGTACGCAATACAAGCGTGCTATTGAGCGGGCATGGCTCAGCCTCGACCCGAAGAGTCGTTCTGTTCGACTTGAGTGTTGGACAACTATATCAAAAGATATAAAAGCGCTTGTGGACGATCCGTGGGCGGAGCCTATAAAGATCATAATGCCTGATGTCTCAGATTCGGGTGATCCCTCAAAGACAATTATGGGGCCTGGGATTATGCGTTTTGATACGCTGGTGACAGGTAGCTCAAATAATGTTGCCGCAACAGTTGCGCGCAGTATTGCGCAGCAGCGGGAACAAGTTCCAGCTTCCATTATCGTGATAAATGGGTTGCAGGGAGTTGGTAAGACGCACCTGCTAAAGGCGGTTGAGTCAGCCCTTGAGGTTAAAGAGGATCAGCGTGTTGCCTATATTTCGGCTGAAGAGTTCCTGGTCTCCTATGTAGATGGCGCTAAAAGTGGCGATACGAGTGCGCTCAAGGCACGCGTCCGGGAGGCTGATATTGTTCTGTTTGATGATTTGCAAACAATTGCCGGTAAGAAGGGAACCAATGACGAGCTGACGGGAACATTGCGCACGGTTACCAATCGTGGCGGTATCGTCGTACTGACCTCGGATCGTGCGCCAGCAGATTTGCAAGGCCTATCAACAGGGGTGATGACTGTTCTTAAGGGAGCGGCCTGTATTGAGATTGCGGCACCTGATGCAGCTATGCGCCTTGAAATTGTGCGTCAGCGCGTAGATATGCTGTCAAAATCAGCGCCTAATTTTCTAATTGATGATGAGATGTGCCAAGAAATCGTGGCGCGTGTTCAAGGCCCAGGCCGTGATCTCTGCGGGGCGGTGATAAGCCTTTACACCGAAACAGGGCTTGGCGCTGTTGCGCCCACGGTGGAGATGCTTAACCGGGTGCTTTCTCGCCAGCAGAAGCCAAAGCAGGTAACTATGGACATGATCAAACGGGCTGTCTGTAAAGCGTTTGATATGACGCGGGCTGACCTGATAGGCGCGCGAAAATTCCAGCGCTTTGTGCGGGCCCGCCAGGTTGGCATGTATTTAGCGCGCGAGCTTACCGATAAATCTTTTCCGCAAGTTGGCATCGCCTTTGGCAACCGGCACCATACCACGGCACTCTATGCGTGGCGGAAATTGGCCAAAACATTGCCTGATCGGCCTGAGCTTGCAAGTGAGATTGAGCGCGTGAAACAGGTTATTGGCCATTTGCAAAGCGACGCAAATCTGTAATTCCTTGGATTTAAGGCTTGCCTTTTTCTGAATTTTGCTAAGTCTGTCGTCCCGTTCATATACAGAGCGGGGCGACTCAGCCCATACGGGGTTGATGATCTGATAACCTTTAGGTCGATTTAGACCGACAGCCTGATAGGCAGAGATATGAAACTGACCCTTGAACGTTCAGCGCTTCTTAACGCGCTCTCCCATGTCCAGAATGTTGTTGAGCGGCGGAACACGATTCCAATACTCTCTAATGTTCTGCTATCGGCAGAGGGCAGTCGCCTTAACTTAACAGCGACCGATCTGGATATTGAGGCTGTTGATGTTGCTGATGCCGATGTCGCAAGTGAGGGCGCGGTGACAGCACCAGCGCAGACACTGTTTGATGTAGTTCGGAAACTGCCATCAGGGGCGGATGTTGAGCTTGAGTTGCAAAGCGAAAACCAGCGTCTTGCGATCCGGTCTGGCCGCGCAAACTTTGCTTTGCCAACACTTCCTGCTTCAGACTTTCAAACAATGACGGGTGAGGCCGGAGGGTCGCGCTTTGAGATTGGTGCACACGATTTGCGACGCTTGATCGACAAGACCCGTTTTGCAATCTCAACAGAAGAAACACGCTACTATCTAAATGGTGTATACATGCATGGGGCGAGTTCTGATGGCCAGGATGTTTTGCGAACTGTCGCAACAGACGGGCACCGACTTGCGCTTGCGGAAATTCCAGCGCCGACTGGTGCAGCAGGGCTGGCTGGTGTGATTGTTCCACGCAAAGCCGTTGGCGAAATGCGGCGGTTGATAGATGGCGTTGATGGGGCTGTAGTTGTTGAGGTATCAGATGCGAAAATTGTTTTCCGCGCGGGACGAGCGGTGCTGACATCAAAACTGATTGATGGCTCATTTCCTGACTATGCGCGTGTTATTCCGCAGGGCAATGACAAGAAGCTGACGATTGATAATAAAGCCTTTGAGGCAGCTGTTGATCGCGTCTCTACTGTTTCTGCAGAGCGCTCACGCTCTGTGAAACTTTCACTTTCTGATGGCAAACTGACCCTTGCGGTTAATCATGCTGAAACCGGGCAGGGCAATGAAGAGATTGAAGCGAGCTATACAGCTGATGCAATGGAGGTTGGGTTCAATGCAAAGTATCTGCTTGATGTCGCAGGCCAAATCGAAGCTGAAGAGGCGGAATTTCTTTTTAATGATCCAGCGTCTCCGGCATTGGTGCTGGACCCAAGTGATCCGGCTGCACGCTACGTCTTAATGCCGTTGCGCGTGTAGAGGGTTCATGATGGCGTCAAAGATTAATCATTGGACGCCGACAAGGATCGCGCGCCAGGATGGCAAGACGTTTGCAATTACAGGTGCCAATAGCGGTATCGGCCTGGAGGCTGCCAAGCTCCTGGCCGGCCAGGGCGGGCGTATTATTATGCTGTGCCGCAGCCCCCAGCGCGCTGAATATGCAGCAGAGCGTATTCGCGATGGTATGAGCGGCAGCGCTTCGGTGGATATTGTGCCTATGGACCTTGGTCACATGGCCTCAATAAAAGAGGGTGCTGAAGCGCTTACTCATCTGGCACCAAAGCTTGATGCCTTAATCTGTAATGCGGGCGTCATGGCTCCGCCCGAACGCCAACAGACAGCTGATGGTTTTGAGGTTCAGTTTGGGACAAATCACTTAGGGCACTTCCTTTTGGCAGGCTTGCTGTCTGAGCAGATAAAAGCAAGCGATGGGCGGTTTATAGCTGTGTCCTCAACGATGCATAAAGCAGGGCTTAAGCGTATTCGCTTTGAAGACCCTAACTGGCAAGAGGCTTACAGTCCGGCCGCTGCTTATGCGCAAAGTAAACTTGCTAATGCCTTGTTTATCCGTGAGCTGAATAATAAGCTGCGCGATCAAGGTGATACGGCACGTGGGTTCATCTGCCATCCAGGGTATGCTGCAACAGCGCTGCAGACAAAAGAAACAAAGGGCGCTGTTAAAAGCTTAATGAAAATTGGGAATGCACTATCAGCACAGTCAGCTGCACGTGGGAGCTGGCCAACGGTTTTATGTGCGGCTGAAACAGAAGCTGTTCCAGGTGAGTATTATGGCCCAACAGGTATGTTTGAATTGCGTGGGCCGGTCGGTGAATGCAAGTTGGCTGCTCAAGCGCGTGATGATGAGGCGGCGACAAAGCTTTGGAGCTTATCCGAGGCGCTAACCGGACATAGCTGGACACCGTAGCGAGATTTACAATGACTGCGCTGACCCGTCTCTTTTTGGCCAATTATAGAAACTATGAGAGGCTGGAGCTGAAGCTTGATGGACGGCATGTCTGCCTGTTCGGCCCGAACGGGGCGGGCAAAACGAATTTGCTTGAAGCAGTTTCTCAATTGGGGCCAGGGCGGAGCTTGCGTAGTGCCGGGTTGAGTGAGATTAAACGCTCGAGTGCTGGAGCCACAAATGAGGGCTGGGTCGTTTCAGCTGAGCTTGATGCTGACCGAAAAGTAGGGGTTGCATTGGAAGAAAGCGCGCGCGGAGGGGCAAAGAGGGTTGTCCGAATTGATGGGGCTTCGGCAACAGCAGGTGAGCTTGCTGATTTGTTGCGCATTGTCTGGCTGACACCGGCTATGGATGGCGTCTTTCGCGGGAGTGCATCTGAGCGAAGACGGTTTTTTGATCGCCAGGTGATGGCGCATATTCCCGGGCATGGGCGTGCGGCGGCGGCCTATGAAAAAGCGATGCGTGAACGGAATGCTTTGCTTGAACAGGGCCGTGCTGATCCAGCCTGGCTGGATGCAATTGAAGGGCGCATGGCCGAGCATGGTGGAGAACTTGCGCTCAACCGGGCGGGTGTTCTGGCGCGCTTGCAGCAAGCTATTGATATGCGCCCGGAAGGACATTTCCCAAAAGCGCGTCTTGCGCTTGAGGGGCCAGAGGGCGCGGTAGTAAATGCGAATACGCCACTTTTTGAAATTGCAGCCGAGCTGCGCGGTGCCCTAATGGATGGGCGAAGGCGGGATATGGGGGCAGGGCGCACACTTATCGGGCCGCATAGAGCTGACCTAAGCGTAATACATGTCCCAACAGGCGCTCCAGCGCGGGACGCCTCAACGGGCCAGCAAAAGGCGCTCTTGATTGGGGTGATCCTCGCCTCCGCTTCGGCGCTTTCTGCTGATACGTTCGGACCAAAACCACTTTTGCTGTTGGATGAGGCGGCGGCGCATCTGGATGCTGACCGACGGGCAGCGCTTTTTGACGAACTGTGCGCGGTTGGCGGGCAATCCTGGCTCACCGGTACGGAGGTGTTCCTGTTTGAGGCGTTTGGTGACAGGGCGATGCGTGTAGAGGTGAGTGATGGTCGAGCAGAGGCCGTTTAGAGCGTCTAATACCGCTTGTTCTTGTCAGTAATAGCCTCAAAGTTGGCCTTTTCAAGCTTAGCAAGTCTGGCGCGTATACTCTTGAGCCTTTGCTCCTGCTCAGCAGGGCAAGTATTGGTCGGAGTGAGTGCCACCATAATGATGACCGCAAACACAACACCCACCGCAATTGGTTAGAAAAACAGCCAAACCCAAATCATATTATGTCCCTCCTAATAAGCAGAGGTGCTCCATACATGTAACTGATATAGGGTTAAGATCTGTATATTACAGCGAGGCAAATTGTGGAGTTTTGCCTTAATGCAAGCTGTGTATTTTTCTCTATTAAAATCAGCTATTTATAGGTGCGCAGAAATGCCCGCGAAGCATAGCCAAACAGGTAGAAACCTTCTATAAAAACAGGTGATTCTTAAAGGATGGGATAGCCCAGATGTCAGACGATATAGCGCAACCAGAAAACCTAGCCGAAGCAGAGGCAGAAAACCCTGAATATGGCGCTGATTCCATCAAGGTTCTCAAAGGTCTGGAAGCTGTTCGTAAGCGGCCGGGCATGTATATAGGTGATACTGACGATGGGTCCGGCCTGCATCATATGATTTATGAGGTTGTCGATAATGCGATTGATGAAGCGCTTGCTGGCCATGCTGATGAAGTGAATGTCACGCTCTATCCTGATGGCTCTGCTGAGATTACTGATAATGGCCGGGGTATTCCAGTTGGCATGCATAAGGGCGAGGGGCGTTCGGCAGCCGAAGTCATTATGACTGAGCTACATCCGGTGGACTGCACGGCGTGGGCGTTTCGGTGGTGAACGCGCTATCCGATTGGCTTGATTTAACAATTCATCGTGATGGTAAGGAGTATTATTGCCGTTTTGTTGAGGGTGGTCGCACTGAAAAACCGCTTGAGGAAAGAGGTGATAGCCCGCCACGTGCTGACGGGAAGGGCGTTTATACCGGCACGGCTGTGCGTTTTATGGCCTCTGCGTCAACATTTACGATGACCGAGTATGATCGCAAAACGCTTGAGCATCGCCTTCGGGAACTGGCGTTCTTGAATTCTGGTGTACGCATTGTCTTCAGGGATCTGCGCGAAGCCGAAACTTGGGAGACTGTCCTTGAATACGCGGGTGGAGTAAAGGCCTTCGTTGAGCACCTTGATCGTCAGCGTTCAGCAGCAATCCCTGAGCCAATCTATGCGATTGCTGAAAAAGACGGCATTACTGTTGAGGCGGCGATGGAGTGGAATGATAGTTATCATGAAAATGTCCTGTGTTTTACCAATAATATCCCACAGCGCGATGGTGGGACACACTTGGCTGGTTTCCGGGGTGCGTTGACGCGGATCATCAATAAATATGCAAACGAAACTGGCATTGCGAAAAAAGAAAAAGTCTCGATTACGGGAGACGATGCACGCGAGGGGCTAACCTGTGTGCTGTCTGTCAAAGTGCCGGATCCTAAGTTTTCCTCTCAAACGAAAGATAAGCTTGTTTCTTCAGAGGTGCGCCCGGTTGTTGAAAGTCTTATGGCCGAGAAGCTTGCCGAATGGTTTGAAGAGCATCCAAAAGAAGCCCAAATGGTGATGATGAAGATCGTCGAAGCGGCAGCCGCGCGTGAGGCGGCACGAAAGGCGCGCGATTTGACGCGTCGCAAAACCGCACTCGATATTACCTCACTCCCGGGTAAACTTGCTGACTGTCAGGAAAAAGACCCTGCAAAGTCAGAAATATTTATCGTGGAGGGGGACAGTGCGGGAGGCTCGGCCAAGCAAGGGCGAGACCGTTCCAATCAGGCTATTTTGCCACTGCGCGGAAAGATATTGAATGTCGAACGCGCACGCTTTGATAAAATGCTATCCTCGGACCAGGTTGGCACATTGATTACAGCCCTTGGCGCGGGTATTGGCCGTGATGATTTTAACATCGAGAAGTTACGCTATCACAAGATCATTATTATGACCGATGCCGATGTCGATGGTGCGCATATTCGTACATTATTGCTGACCTTCTTCTATCGCCAGATGCCAGAAGTGATTGAACGCGGTTATCTCTACATCGCCCAGCCCCCCTTATATAAAGTCGCTAAGGGGCGTTCAGAACAGTATCTCAAAGATGATCCGGAAATGGAAGCCTATCTGATTGACGAAGGCACGTCTGGAGAAACGCTGATCCTTGAAGATGGCACACAGATTGCCGGCGAAGATCTTCGTGAACGCGTGCGGGCAGCGGCGCTTTTCAAGCAAGCCATGTGGCGGCTATCGCTGCGGGTATCTGCTAATGTCGTTGAGCAGGCTGCGATTGCCGGTGCTTTGGCAGAAGATGCCGATAATGCAGCAGCAGAGCTGGCTGCCAAGCGCTTGAACATTGTCGCTGAAGAGGGGGAGAACACCTGGGAAGGCAGCCTGAATGATGGCGACCTGATCCTTGTTCGCGTTGTGCGCGGTGTTGAAGAAAAGATTGTTATGGACCAACAAATGCGTGCCAGTCAGGATGCCAAGCGTCTGGCCGACCGCGCCGCTAATATTGGTGACATCTATGCGGAACCAAGCGTCCTGCGTCATGAAAAGGGCGGTGAGTTTGAAGTGACGGGGCCGACCAGCCTTTTCGAGGCTGTCTTAGCATCTGGCCGTAAAGGACTATCGATTCAGCGTTACAAAGGGCTTGGCGAAATGAACGCTGGCCAGCTTTGGGAGACTACGCTGGATTCGAATGCGCGCACATTGCTGCGTGTGCGTGTGGATCATGCTGATCAAGCGGATGATATTTTTTCACGCCTGATGGGTGATGGGGTTGAACCGCGCCGTGAATTTATTCAGGAAAATGCGCTCGAGGCTGATGTAGACGTTTAAAATAGTTAATATTTAGCTGTATGCGATATATGCTTGTGTACACCTTTTTGTCTTCACATTTTTTCAATCTAAAAAATATCCAGGGAATACAAGGTATACTTTTTTTGCGGGTTGTATCTGGCGTCAGAAGATAGTTCCTCACGCAAAAAAGAGTGAACTTTATGCGTCATTTGGCCGACAAAGTGTTAACTATTTGAAACGCATAGGTGACCGAAATGCAATCCTCTATCTCTCTTAATCCCGTTGATACCGCCATTGGAAGAACTGTACGCGAGAAGCGTGTTTTGCAACATAAATCAGTTGCCGAAACAGCAGACGCACTCTGTATTTCGCAGACATTATACACAATGTGCGAAGCTGGTGAACTTGCTTTTCAGGCGGGTGATTTGTTCACGCTGGCGGACTTTTTTGGGATGCGTGCCCGTGATTTGATGCCCACGAAAGATGAGTTGGCACATGTAGATTCTGCAACTCGTTATGGCGACCCTCAGGAAGTGCGTGACTTAATCTATTACTTTTCTGGCGTCGTTAGCCCGTCTTTACGGGGGTTCTTTCTAAGGCAGATTGAGGATGCGTCTACTCAGGGGCAGCGTGATCTTGCCAAGCAATCAGCAGGTGTTCATGCCTTCCCAACTAAGAAAAAACAGGTTGTTCGAAAGCCGGGTAGAGGCTTCGGGTTCTTGCGGGCAAGCTAAGCCTCGCGCCAGCTGCCGCTTGCTAAACGGTTGAGTGTCCAAGTGCCTACACGATACCGGATCAAGCGTAGAGTAGGGTGACCGATAGCGGCCGTCATACGGCGGACTTGCCGGTTCCGGCCCTCGGTTATGGTCAGTGATATCCAGCAATCTGGAATGGATTTGCGCATGCGGATCGGTGGGTTGCGTGCCCACAAGTTGGCCGGGGTATCTATCCGTTTAACTTTAGCCGGGCGGGTGCGACCATCCTTCAGTTCAACTCCGCGCTGTAATATTTCAAGCGCCTGATTTGTTGGAATACCTTCGACTTGGGCCCAGTAAGTCTTTTCTGTCTTATGTTTAGGGTCTGCGATGCGTGCTTGCAGTTTGCCATTATCGGTAAGAAGCAAGAGCCCTTCACTGTCTTTGTCCAGTCGCCCAGCTGGGTAAACACTTGGTATATCAATGTAATCAGAGAGGGTTCGGCGGGGTGATTCAGTCATACTTTTATCAGTAAACTGAGAGAGCACGTTGAAAGGCTTGTTGAAAAGAATAATACGAGACATATGTGCTTTTCGCGTGTGCTGTGCTGACCTGTCAAACGATGCGATATGTTTACTCAACTTATGTCATTTAATCATTAACTCCGCTCTGATAGGCGCATAGGATGAAACTACTGGACCATCTAAAAGGTTATATGCCCGTCAGCCTTGCCAATGGGTTGGTTGGCTTTGGTAGTGTCTTTGTTTTTACGCGGCTTTTGGGGGGAGACGATTATGGACGTTACGCCCTGCTGTTCTCCTGTATGGCACTTTTACATACATTTACTTTAACTTGGGTGGAGGCCGCAGGTTTTCGCTTTGCAGGCAAGGCGCTTGAAGAAGGAGACTTGCCTGGACACTATCGAACGGGGCTTTCACTAATCGTAAAGTCACTCATCCTGACAGCACTTGGTGTTGGCGTATTGGCGATCCTGTTTCGCGATGATCCGAGTTATCTCAATATTCTGCCATGGCTATTTGTCGTTAATGCAGTGGTGACATTTGGTCAGTTTGCACTTGAAGCGCATCGGGCACACCAGCGTGTTGGCCGATATGCGTTGGCCCAGACAAGCCGTATTCTCATAGGGTTTCTCGCGGGTGCGGCGTTGGCTTATTTTGCTGATTTTGGTGCAGCAGCACCATTTATGGGCTTGCTTGTTGGCGGACTTGTTCTTCTTTCACGAGAGGGGCCATGGCTTTTAAAACAGGCGCAAGGTGGCAAGTTGCAGCCAGCGCGTAGCCGTGCCTGGCTTGCATTTGGTATTCCCGTAGCAGCTGCGATGGTGCTGGATATCTTGCTGGCGAGTTCTGACCGTTTCCTTATAAAATTTTTCCTGGATGAGATGGCTGTTGGGGCGTATGCGGCTGGATATGGCGTAGCTGATCGGCCAGTTTTGATGATTTGCGCCTGGGCGGCGCTTGGTGCATCGCCTTTATTGATGGAAGCTTATGAAAAAGAGGGCGGCACAGCAGCAGGTAAAGCGGCTGGGGAACTTTTCAGGATGATTTTATTTCTGGGTTTGCCCGCGGCGGTCGGGCTGGCGCTTGTTGCTAACCCGCTTGCTGAGGCGGCTATTTCAGAGGATCTACGTCAGGAGGCGGCTGAAATTATCCCGTTTATTGCGTTTTCGGGGCTGCTTAACGGATTGCTGATTCATTACGTGTCTGAAAGCTTTCAACTCGTGCGCCGGACAGATCAGCGCGCTGTGCTGATGATCGTGCCTGTTCTTGCAAACCTGGCTCTAAATATTGTCCTCATTCCGCGGCTTGGTGTGATGGGGGCAGTTTATGCGACTGTTATCAGCTATGGCTTGGCAGTGTTGCTTCTGGGTGTGTTTGGGCGACGGCTTCTTTACTTGCCTGTTCCATTGGGCGAGATCTTCAAGGTCGTCATTGCCGCGCTTGCGATGTGGCCTGTTTTGTCAGTTATGCCCAATCTAGGGAGTTGGGCCGAACTTCTTCTAAAATCTTTCGCTGGGGGCACTATATATATGTTGGTCGCTGTGCTTCTTAATGCTGGCGGTTCACGCGATTTATTGAGGACGCGGCTAAATTGGGAAGAGAAACATCATGCAAGAAGAGACTGACAATTTAGCAGACCCGGAAAGTTTGCAGATGCAAAAGCCTGTAACGGCAACAAAGAGTGTTTCAGGCGGCGCTACAGGTCTATGGAGTGAATTGTGGCCCGTACTTGCTTTTCTGATCATATAT
>CAYUFN010000075.1:0-13457 GCA_964443965.1 uncultured Hyphomonas sp.
TGAAATCTCTCATGCGGCAAGCTCCAGTCTGAGCCACTTTATATGACGACGGACATCCATAGGTTAGGCGAGTTTGCGAAATCGCCCAAAACTGTCATTTATTTCAATAAAAACAATATTTACTGGTGCCGCGAGGGAGAATTGAACTCCCGACCTCATCATTACCAATGATGCGCTCTACCACTGAGCTACCGCGGCTGGTAATTGCTCGAAATGAGCCATTAGCTTAAGCTGTGAGTGTTGAAAAGGGGTTTATATTTGTATGTCAGCTGGAAGTTCGAAAAAGGCGCTGGAAAGGGCCGAGGCGGCTAAGCGTAAAGCTGCGGCTCTGCGGGCCAATCTGAAGCGGCGCAAACAGGCCAAACGCAAGCCGACAACGAAGGATGTTTCAGGCAACGAAACGTGAAATCATTATTACAGACCTAGTAGGGACGACGATCCCGACCGCCTCTGCGCGCGGTGCGGTCGCGGCGCATAAACAGCCGTCTTGCGATGGCAGCGCGTTGCGATTGGCTCATATCCGGTAATTTGTCGAGTAGGTTTTGGTTCAGGCCGATACGCAAGTCTGATTCGTGTTCATCAAAGCTGGCGAGCAATGCTTCGATTTCAGCAATGTCTATTTTGGGGGCAAGGAGGGCGTCATGAACGGCTTTGCGGGCCTGGCTGCGCGCGGTGCGTTTGGCTTGCGTCTGTGTGAAAGCGTCCTCAAGGAACTGTCTGGTAAAACGGCGTTCTTCAGATGTTGCGCGCGTGCTCGGGGGCGGTGAGCGATGTTCAGAAAGCGTGTTTGCACGCTTGATAAACACGCCGGCAACGAGGCCAATGAGTACCAGATTAAGAGCCAAAGAGATGATCAGAAGTGTTGAGGCCGGTTTTGTCATGATAATAAATCCTCGAAGCTGTCGTCCCAATTACTATTGGTGAAGGCTTGCTGGTATTGGTCCTCTTCAGACAGTGTCTCGGTGCTAAGGTCAGCCCGAAGAGAAGTGAAGCCAGCGCGCCGCCCGCCGGTAAGGCAATACCTCTGGCGCCAAAAAGAGACGCGAAGATCCCGCCTTTGTTTTGCGCTGCCTGAGGGGCAGTCAATGCGGACATGATGCGCTGAGACATGTGATTGGGGGGCTCAGGTGGGCTGAGCGCAGAAAGCAGCGTGTCCAGCTCTTTATCGTTCAAATCAGGCATCACAGGATTTCCTTCATGTCGGCAAGGTTAGATTTCAGGCTCCGCCGTGCGCGCGCCAGTAGACTTTCCAATGCAGCAAGCTTGATGTCCATCATCTCTGCGGCATCTTTATTTGTGTGTCCCTGTAGCACTGTGAGCGTAATGGCGGCGCGCTGGCGCGGGGCGAGCCTGGCGATCGCATTTTCAACAATCTGTTCGGTCTGGGTCTGCTGCAGGCTTTGGTCGGGCTGTAGGGTGGGGTCAATTTGTTCTGGCGGTGTTTCAAACAGAAGCGGGCGCTTCTTGCGCAAATGGTCGTAACACAAGTTCAGCGTTACGCGATGTAGCCAGGTTGAGAGCCTGGCGTCTGGCTTCCATTTGGGAAGTATATTCCACAAGCGCACAAATGCGTCCTGAGTAACATCCTCAGCATCTTGCTGATTGGATAGCATCCGAAAGGCGAGCGCATAGATATTGGGGCTATGTGAGGTAACAAGTGCGTGCATGGCTAAGCGATCCCCTGACGCGGCGCGTTTGATCGATTCAAATTCAATATCATTTTGCATCAATAGCGTCGCAATAATACCGCAGGCTGGCTTCTGGAGGTCCCCTTCAGCCAGCCCTATGGTGGTTATGGGTTCTCAGGACCTGGCGCTGCGGCGCGGTTGTCGCGCCGGCCATATCTTCCTCTTTGGCCACGTCGGCCTTCTGCGCGGCGCGCGGACAATTCATCGGCACTGATCAGGCCGTCTTCGTTTGCATCAAGGCGTTCGAACATGCGGTTCGAGCGGTCATTTGCGAGAAACTCTGCCTGGCTGATCGTGCCATTTCCGTCTGCATCAGCGCGTGCGAATCGCTGTGCGCGGCGTTCAGCGCGGCGGCGTTCCTCGGCGGCGAGCAATTCATCCTGTGTCAAAGCGCCATCATTATTGGTATCGATGCTGGTAAATCTTTCCAGTTTGCTGGCATTGACTTCTTCGGTAGAAATTGCGCCATCATTATTTGTGTCGAGGGCTTGCAAGCGTTCGCCGCGGTGGCCTTCCTGGGCCGTCGCTGTGGCGGAAACGGCCAAAAAAAGCGCGGGTAATATTAATCGGGAATATGACATCGGAGTACCTTTCTTTGGGTGTGTTATATCTGTTAAACGCCTGAAAATAGATAAACTGTCGCTGTAAGCCGAAAAAAGTTTCAAAATCCCACACTCTAACCGTAATTGCGCCTTTCCCTCGCCATGAGATCGCTTTAGGCAGCTTTTATGGATAGATTATTGATTACAGGCGGACAGCCGCTCAACGGAACGATCCCGGTTTCAGGCGCAAAAAATTCAGCGCTCAAGCTGATGGCGGCCTGCCTGCTCACAGCTGAGCCTCTGACACTTACGAATATGCCAAACTTGGCAGATACGCGGTTTTTATCGCAATTGCTGGCCTCGCTCGGGGTAGAGGTTTACTGGCCTAAGGGGTCAAATGAGTGCCATTTGAATGCGGCAGAGTTAAGTTCGACGATTGCCCCATATGAGCAGGTTCGCAAGATGCGGGCGAGTTTTAATGTTTTGGGGCCTCTTTTGGCACGCGTTGGGCATGCTACTGTGTCTCTGCCAGGGGGGTGTGCAATCGGTGCGCGCCCTGTGGATTTACATTTGCAGGCCTTTGAAGATATGGGTGCCGATCTTGTTATCGAGGAAGGCTATGTCAAAGCTGCGGCCATTCGTGGTTTGCAGGGCGCGCATATTGTGTTCCCGTTCCCGAGTGTTGGGGCGACAGAACATGCTATGCTGGCGGCAACCCTTGCTAAGGGTGAGACTATTCTGGAGAATGGGGCGTGTGAGCCTGAAATTGCAGACCTTGCAGATTGTCTAAACATGATGGGCGCTAAGATAACAGGCGCTGGCACAAGCAAGATCGTGATTGAGGGCGTAACAGCGCTCAAGGGAGGTAGCTATCCCGTGATGCCAGACCGAATCGAGGCGGGTACATATGCTATGGCTGTTGCAGCGGCTGGTGGAGATGTGACGCTGGAGGGCGCGCCGATTGAAGCACTGGGCGCGATGATTGATGTGCTGAAGCAAGCTGGTGTCGCGGTCGATGCTGAGGGGCGTGATAAGTTACGTATTCGTCGCAATGGTGCAGCGCTAAAGGCGGTTAATGTCGATACGCGGCCGCATCCGGGCTTCCCGACGGATTTGCAGGCACAGTTAATGGCGCTGATGGCAACAGCTGAGGGGACCTCGGTCATCCGCGAGAACATATTCGAGAACCGTTTTATGCACGCGCCTGAACTTTCTCGCTTGGGTGCAAAAATTGCCGTGCGTGGTAAAGAAGCTATTGTTACAGGAGTTTCGAGCCTAAAAGGTGCTCCTGTTATGGCAACAGATTTGCGTGCATCAGTTTCTTTAGTGATCGCTGGACTCGTTGCCCATGGCGAAACCGAAGTAAACCGCATATATCATCTGGACAGAGGCTTTGAGCGTCTGGAAGAAAAACTACAGGCATGTGGCGCCGATATTCGACGCGCTAACGCCGAAGAAGAGTAAGTAAGGCGAAGGCTGATGGCTGATAAGAACGGATTGCGACTGCTCGCTGAAGATGAGGCGGACCTGAAAGTGGTGTCTGCAGCTTTGCAAGATGCCGTTGCGAAAGCTGGAGCTCTAAAGTATCAAGCGAAAAAACGGCGCTTTTCGATTGAGGTGAACCGCTTCCGTTGGGAAGATAAGACAAAATCTCGCACTCGCGCACTGTTTGCGGTCGATAGCGTGCTAAATGTAAAAGCACGTGGTTTGACAAAGTCTGAGCCAGAGATGGTCATCTCCATTCTTTCATTGTCTTTTGAGCCTGCTCCAGAAGCTCCTGCCGGGACGCTGCGATTGCTATTTGCAGGAGATGGGGAGTTGGCACTGGAGGTGGAGTGTCTGGACGTGACATTGTTGGATGGTGCTCAGGTTTGGCCAACAAAGCATCAGCCTGACCACGCGCCGCGCAAGAGTTAACCTGAAACCGACCGGATAATCTGATATGGCAAGACGTTTTGATGCAGCTGCAACAGGCTTTCGTGATAGATTTTCTGCATTTCTCGCTGAGCCTCGCAGCACAGAGGACAATCTCACCCAGACTGTTCGTGACATTATAGATGCAGTACGCCTGCAGGGGGGAGAAGCCGTTGCCCATTATACGGGTAAATTCGATAGGTTGACTTTGAACCCAACTCTGTTGACCTCGGATAGTGTGGATTTACATCGTCTGGCTTCTGTTTGCCCTGAAGATTTACGCGCTGCGATTGATTTTGCACATGATCGTATAGCAGCTTATGCAGAAAAACAGCGACCTGAAGATAAGTTCTGGACAGATGCGGCTGGGGTCGAACTTGGTTGGCGCTGGACGGCGATTGATAGCGTTGGTGTGTATGTCCCAGGTGGGCGGGCGAGTTATCCAAGCTCTGTTTTGATGAACACAGTGCCAGCAAAAGTGGCTGGTGTGGACCGCATTGTGATGGTCGCGCCAGCACCGGGAGGTGAACTATCTCCGGCGGTTGCCTATGCAGCTATTAAGGCCGGTGTGGAAGAGTATTATCCGATAGGCGGTGCGCAAGCCGTTGCAGCACTGGCTTATGGGGCGGGGTGTATAAAGCCTGTGGACAAAATTGTAGGTCCTGGCAATGCTTATGTGGCAGAGGCCAAGCGGCAAGTGTTTGGTAAGGTTGGTATCGATACAATTGCTGGACCGTCCGAAATCCTTGTGATTGCTGACCACACGGCTAATCCTGATTGGGTGGCTGCAGATTTGCTTAGCCAAGCCGAGCATGACCCCTCCAGCCAGTCTATTCTAATCGCATTGAACAAAGATATGGCCAACAGGGTCGCTGAAGCTGTGGAACGGCAGATAGGCGAGTTGGAGACAGGCGAGCGTGCGAAGATAAGTTGGGATACACATGGCGCGGTCATTCTCGTATCCAACCGTGAGGAAGCTGCCCAGATTTCTAATCAGATCGCTCCTGAGCATGTCGAGCTTTGTGTTGAGAATGAGGACGACCTTATTCCGCTTATCAAGCATGCTGGCGCAGTATTTCTGGGGCATCATACCCCCGAAGCGCTCGGAGATTATGTGACGGGGTCTAACCATGTCTTGCCAACAAGCGGTGCGGCCAGATTTTCATCCGGTCTTGGAGTATATGATTTCATGAAGCGTATGAGTGTTCAGCGCGCTGGGCGCGCTGGGCTGCACGCACTTGGCTCGTCTGCAGTCAGACTTGGGCAGGCGGAGGGCTTGCCAGCCCATGTCAGGTCAATCACAATCCGATCTAATTCTATGGATGGGAGCGATGAGCAATAATCGTCTTATAAGTGTCGAGATTGACCGGGACAGTCTGGCAGCCAACGGCCCTGACGCCGAGCATGAACGGCGTGTTGCGATTTTTGACTTGCTGGAAAAAAATCAGTTTGTACTGTTGGGGTACGAACAAGGCGGGCCTTACAGGCTGATATTGGCTGAGCGTGAGCGTAAACTTGTATTTGATATTAGAGATGAAGGGGATAGCCCGATATACTCTTATATCTTCTCATTATCTCCGTTCCGCGGTGTTATTCGAGATTACTTTATGATTTGTGAGAGCTATCACGCGGCCATTCGCGGCTCTACGCCTATGCAAATTGAAGCGATAGATATGGCGCGACGCGGTATCCACAATGAAGGGTCTGACCTCCTGCGTGAACGCCTTCAGGACAAGATCGAGATTGATATCGAAACATCCAGGCGCCTCTTTACGCTGATCTGTGCCTTGCATTCTGAGGTTAAAGGGCCGTCTCTATAAGCTTTTGAAGAGCTGATATCACCTTATCTCTTGCTCGAATCTGCTATGAGCGTTAGGAAACGCCTAGGATTAATCAAATGGTTATGCCTGCTGCATGATCAAAATTGGAGGGCCCATGGCCAAAGAAGAATTACTCGAGTTCAACGGCACAGTCGTAGAACTGTTGCCAAACGCGACTTTCCGCGTCGTGCTTGAGAATGAACATGAAATTATTGCCCACACATCAGGTAAGATGCGTAAAAATCGCATCCGTGTTCTAACGGGTGATAAAGTGCTGGTTGAGATGACGCCTTATGACCTCTCTAAGGGTCGTATCACCTTCCGATTTAAATAAGACGTCGCCGGGCCATGCCTGAGCGGTCAAATCTTGTTCTGGCGAGTGCCAGCCCGCGCCGATTGGAACTATTGGCGCAGATTGGCATCACACCGGATGCAGTGATCCCCTCTGACATCGACGAAACACCAAAACCTGGAGAACTTGCGCGCCCATTGGCTCTACGGCTGGCAGAAGAAAAGCTCGCAGCCTGCAAAGCGCCAAACGCGTTCGCACTGGCTGCGGATACAGTCGTTGCGGTTGGGCGTCGTCTACTCCCTAAAACCGAATGCAAAGATGAAGTTGAAGCGTGTTTGCGGCTGATGAGTGGCCGGGCGCATCGTGTCTTGACAGGGGTTGCCATTCGCGCCCCCGATGGTCGATCGTCGGCACGTGTTGTCATCACACGCGTTCAGTTCAAGCGATTAAGTGAGTGTGAGATTGAGACATATATTGAAAGTGGTGAGTGGCAGGGAAAAGCTGGTGGTTATGGCATACAGGGGCGGGCAGCAGCATTTATTCGTGGATTAAGCGGGTCTTACTCCGGTGTTGTTGGCTTGCCGCTTTATGACACGCAGAACATGCTGACTGGCCTTGGCTGGAAATAAACCTTCTTGCGGGTCTCGGTTCGTGATTAAATATAGACCAGATCAGAAGGTCGAATTATGCGCGTCTTTTTTCTTATTGTTCTATCTTTGCTAATTGGTGGTGCGCTTGGTATTTTTGCAGACCGACATCCGGAAACCAGAGCATGGCTTGATCGTCTATATGAGGTTCCTTCCATTCCTGCAGCTTCTCCTTACGCACCGCTGCCGGATTTGAGTCTTCTATCTGAAGACGCGCGATTGATTGAAGGGATCTATGACCCAAAAGCGCTTGAAGATTTCGGTATTCGTCATTGCTTTTACGGGCTAAGTGATAAAGTGCCGTTAGATCGCTCGTGGCTGCAACGTGATACAACGACACGTGGGCTGACGGATATTCCGAAGCCTGAGATTATCCCTGATTTGGCTGAATATCCTGGGCTTGTAAAATTAGAAATTATTCGCTCTCAACTTGGTTCAGATCGGGAGCATTGCAGCGCCGTGCGTGTTGATAAACACTGGTTTCTTTCGGCCGCGCACTGCTTCGAGTCTGAAGATCCAGATCGCGCTTTGCCGATCTTTGATATCATCGCAGTGACGCCGTCTGAAGATGTCCGCAGTGCTGGCACGCGCGTAGCCCCACTTAGGGGCGCTTTGTGCCATTCAGAACATGGTGTCAGTCGTTATCGCTATTCAACAGATATTGCGCTTTTTTATGTTGCCGATGTATCAGCTTTTTCAAAGGTTGCAATTGCGCCTTTGGAGTATAATGGCATGCATTTGGCGCGGTCTGCTTTTGAAAAATCATATATTTCTGGCTGGGGCAGCAATGGTGGTTCGCGTTACTTGCAAGGTGGGCCAGTTTCGCTCAGCCTCTTAGGGGAATCGGTGCTGATCAGTGAGCGGATTGGTGCGCGTGGACCGAATGTTGGCGATAGTGGCGCGCCGCTTTACATTAATTATGGCGAGGGCCCTCTTGTTGTTGGCATTTTATCGCAAGTCACACAAGATACTTACGCACAGGGTGAAACGGGCATTTATGTGCGTGTAAAGTCGATTAAGGATTGGGTCGAGCGTACAAAGAAAATATGCGAAGTTGAGGGAGCTTATGTCTGCTAGGTGCCCTAGATGGTGACTGCTTTTTCATAGGCTTCGGTGGCTTCAAGCCATTCCATTTCGGCGTTTTCAGCATCACTCACAAGCGCGGCGCGATCCATCATAAGGTCCTGCAAGACATCTGAAGACTGACCAGGAATAGCCAGATCTGCATCAATTTCCTCAATACGCTTGAACGCCTTGTTGAGGCGGCGTTCAGCATCGTCAGCTTTTTTCTTGAGTGGGGCAGCAGCTTTGCGGGCTTCTGAGGCGCGCTTTCTCTGTTCTGCTTTGTCAATTTTAGGGGCTGAAGGTTTGGGAGCTTCCGATTTGGTCGCTTTTTTGTTTTTGGGTTTTTCGTCCTTGGGGTTTCCCTCGGCTCGATCTGCCTGAAGGACAAGCGCACGGTAATCTTGCAGGTCACCATCATAGCGTGTCGCGCTGCCATCTTTGACGAGCCATAATTGGTCGGCGGTTGCTTCGGCCAGGTAGACATCGTGCGTGATCAAAAGCACGGCACCTTTAAAATCGTTCAGCGCATAGATCAGCGCTTCGCGGCTATCAATGTCAAGATGTGAGGTTGGCTCATCGAGGATTAGAACGTGTGGTTTTTCCAGCGACATTAACCCTAATAAGAGCCGCACTTTTTCGCCACCAGACAGCTTGTCTACCTTGGTTTCAACTTTCTCGTGTGAAAATCCCATAGCCGAGGCGACTGCGCGTTGCTTGGATATGGATGTCTCTGCCGGCAAGGCGCGGCGAACATGATCGAGGACGGTCTCGCCAAGGGTCAATTCGTCCATCTGGTCTTGCGAAAAGTAACCGATACGAACAGCTTTTGGGACTATTCGGTGCCCCCCCATGAGTGGCAAACGCTGGGCGATGGATTTAACCAGCGTGGTTTTGCCTTGCCCATTGGTGCCCACAATTGCGATGCGGTCATCGGGGTCGAGGCGCAGATCGACTTCGTTAAGAATAAGTGCGTGTTCGCCATACCCAAGCGCTGCATTTTGTAATTCCAGCATGGGAGGAGCAAGCTTTTCCTCAGGTGCCGGAAAGTTAAATGGTGTTGTGCGTTCTTCGATCGGGATTGAAATATCCTGCATGCGCTCGAGCATTTTTACGCGCGACTGGGCTTGCCGTGCTTTTGAGGCTTTGGCGCGGAAGCGATCAACAAAGGCCTGTAAATGGGCTTTATTGGCTTCTTGTTTGGCGCGTTGGCTTTCCAGTTGTGCGGTTTTGGCCGCGCGTAATTTTAACCAGGCATCGTAACCACCCGGGCAGATGGATAGTTTGCAATGCTCAAGCGCCATTGTGTGTGTGACGCAGCGGTTTAGCAATTCACGATCATGGGAAACGATGATGACTGTGTACGGATATTTTTTCAGATACCCCTCCAGCCAGGCTGCGCCTTCAAGGTCGAGATAATTGGTTGGTTCATCCAGCAAGAGCAAGTCTGGCTGTGAGAACAGAACACCGGCAATTGCCGCCCGCATGCGCCAGCCACCGGAAAACTCTTTAGTGGCACGTGCAAGATCTGCGTTTTGAAAACCAAGACCCATCAACACTTCAGCTGCCCGCGACTCAGCTGACCAGGCATCTATATCGATAAGGCGCGTGTGAATGTCTGCAATGCGCATAGGATCGGTCGCTGTATCAGCCTCTAGCATCAAGGCGTGGCGTTCTTTATCTGCGGCGAGCACAACATCCAGAATGGTCTCATCCGAAGGCGCGACTTCCTGGGCGACCCAGCCGAGGCGCGCGCCTTGATTCAAGCGGATTGCGCTTTCATGTGTTGGGTTTTCTACATCTTCGCGGATCAGTCGTAGCAAGGTTGATTTGCCCGTGCCATTGCGCCCAACAAGGCCAACTTTCCAGCCAGCAGAAATGCTAGCCGATGCGCTCTCAAAGAGGGGGCGGGCTTCTACGCGAAAATCAAGATTGGAAATGTGCAGCATGTGGCGGGGTGTAGCGTGTCTTGCTGGTAAGACAAGAGGGATGTGCTGTTGGGAGATTTTATGCGGAGTTACAGTATTGCATTTGATCAGCCTGTCTGTATAGAAGAATTAAACGTCTTTATCTAAGACGTATTCTGCGTGGAGTGATTGAGACTTGCAAAGACAGTTGAAAATACTGCTAGTCGCTTTGATGGTTCTGCTTGGCCAAACATTGGCTATGGGGACAGCTATCGCTCATGATGTAGATCCAGCGCACACTGCTGATGATTGTGCGATCTGCTTGACAGTCCAGGCGACTGATACGGCAACACCAGCTTCAGACACGCAAATCTATGCCCCGCCGGTTTCGTATTGGGCAGTCGGCGCTACAGCGACACAAGAAGCAGTTTTAAAAGCCCTTTCCGGGGGCATAAAGGCCCGCGCACCACCTCTATAAATCTCTTAAATACAAGACTTTATCTAAAACTTTGCCCCTGACCGAAGGTCTGGGCTGCTTATTGATATTTACGAGATTTTTCTATGAAAAAACCCTTTTTGCGGTCTTTACCGCTTATCGCGCTCTTGTCGGCTGCTCCTGTTGCTCTGGCACAGAGTGATGCTGAGACCACTGATCATGTTGATCACTTGAACCTTGACGAAGTTGTCATCACGAGTTCACCCATTGCCCGATCACTTGGACAGTCGATCACGGCCTCAACAGCCATTGACGGGGAAGAACTTGCTGAGCGTCTCGCCGGAACCATCGGCGAAACTTTACGTAATGAAGTGGGTGTTAAGTCCACGGCCTTTGGCGCTGGCGCCGGGCGTCCTGTTATTCGCGGGCTGGGTGGGGATCGTGTGCGCGTATTAGAAGACGGAATTGGCACGTTTGATGCGGCTCAAACGAGCCCGGACCATGCTGTTCCGGTTGAACCTGCCTTAGCACAGCGTGTGGAGGTGGTGCGCGGTGCGGCGTCTTTACTTTATGGCAGTTCGGCCGCTGGCGGCGTGGTGAACGTTGACACAGGGAAAATACCTACGGCTTTGCCTGAAAATGGCTTTGAAGGGGCTGCACGCTATGCCTATTCAACGGTCAACAATGGCAATGAAGTTGCTGGTGGTACGAATATTCAGCTTGGCTCGAACTTTGTCCTTCATGCAGAAGGCGCTTTTCGGGATGCTGAAGATTATGACATTGATGGGCTCAATGCTTCTGACCAACTTATCGACGCACTCGCGGCCCAAGCAATTCTGGACGGGGAAGACTTTGATCCGGCAGAAGAATTTACCGACGGATTTGTTGGCAATAGCGATCTGGAAACCTGGACCGGTGCTGTAGGTGGCTCCTTCATCTTTGATAATGGCGGCTATGATGGCTTCTTTGGTGCATCTGTCAGCGTGATCGACTCCAATTATGGTATTCCAGAGGGGGTTCTCACTGAAGAAGATCTTGAAGGTGAAGAAGAAGGCGAAGAGGAAGGCGAGGAAGAGGGTGAAGAAGAAGGTATCCGCATTGACCTGCGCCAAGTCCGTTATGATGTGCGCGGCGAAGTAAACGGTGACCTTGGCCTATTTAAAACGTTAAAGTTCCGTGCAGGCTATGGTGACTATGAGCACTTCGAATTGGAAGGTGCCGAGATCGGAACCAGCTTCTTTAATGATGAATTTGAGTCACGACTAGAATTGATCGGTAAAACGGTTTCCGCGTTTGGTGGCGAGATTGAAACCGCAGTCGGCGGGCAAGTGCGGGTGCGTGATTTCGAAGCCATTGGTGCTGAAGCTTTTGTGCCGCCCTCTGAGCAGTTGCAGATTGGCTTGTTTGGGCTGGCAGAATATGCTGCAGGCAACCTGCTGGTTGATAGTGCTGTGCGGTATGAGTATGTCGATAACTCCACTGACACATTTATCGCTGAGGAAGACGGTATACCTGTGCCGGTTGATAACGATTTTAACATTTTTAGCATCTCCGGCGGTGTTGGTTACCAAGTGACTGAAAATCTATTTGTCGGACTGAACGGGGCTCGTACCGAGCGTGCACCCTCACTTGAAGAGAGCTTCTCATTTGGTCCCCACCTTGCAACGCAAAGTTTTGAAGTAGGCGACCCAACACTTGAAAATGAAGTAGCGCGCAGTCTTGAGGCAACCGCTCGCGGAACACTTGGGCCTGTCACACTGATCGTGAACGGATTTGTTACTGGATATGACAACTTCATCTTTGAGGCTGAAACTGGTGAGATACTCGATGGTCTGCCTGTTTTCGCCTTTACGGCTGCTGATACACGTTTTCGCGGGTTTGAGGCCGAGCTGGATGTTGACCTTGGAACAGTCCCTTCAAATTACTTTGGGGATATAGGCTTGTCACTAAGGGGGCAGGCGGACTTTGTTCGCGCGACGTCTTCGGGTTTGGATGATAGAGATCAGCCGCGCATTCCCCCGTTTTCCCTGCTAGGCGGTATTGGCGCTTCAAGTGAAGTGGCAAGCCTCCGCCTTGAGGTGGAATACAACGCCGATCAAAATGATGTGGCGTCTTTTGAGTTGCCTACGGATAGTTTTACATTTGTAAACCTGTTTTTCACATACCGCCCCTTTCGGAACAATCCAGATATTGCTTTCGATATTCGAGCGCGTAATCTCAATGACGATGTCGGTCGCTCTGCAACGTCTTTCTTGAAGGATACGGCACCACTGCCGGGCCGGGATATTCGCTTCGGTGTGCGGTATGCGTTTTAGAGTGGGTTTCTAATGCGCTCATAGGCTTTTAAGCGTTTCTCCCAGAAGGGTTCATCTGTTTTGCATTATACGCCAGGTGAACCCTTCGCTACACTCAGGGTGTCGGTAGATATGCCTTAAACCAAGCTAGCCTTTATCGTAGCAATCGCACCCTTACGTATGAGCAGTTTGTTACCATGATAGGCGTGTTGGGGCAGTTGGCTGAGCGCGCCTGCTGAAGCAAGACTTGTTTCCGTAAGGGCGTCTGGTGTGACCGCCATATCCAGAAATCCGGCGGCAACAGCTTCGTCTGGCGTATGCGCTTTGGCTTGGATAACGGCAGTTGTGAAATGATCCTGTGCAAGTCGGGCCTTAGGTAGTTCAATGCCAACAACGGGCAGTACCATGCCAATCGCGGTCTCGTTCAAGCCGATCTTAAAGTCACCCTGCGTACCGATGCGTGTGTCAGCGCACAGCAGCAATAGGCCGCCCCCTGCAAGGGCATGGCCAGTACAGGCGATAACAACCGGCAAGGGGTTCGCAAAAAGGCGTAGCATGAGATGCCCGCCAGCATTGACAAGTTCTCCGGCGCGGTCTGGGCTTTCGCGCATAATAGAGAGGTCAAAGCCTGCACAGAACCGGCCGGGCCTGCCTGAAATCATAATCGCTTTGGCGTCTTTTTCGGCTTTGTCGAGATGGGTCTGAAACTCTTCTAAAAACGCAAAGCTCATTGCATTAGCTTTGCCGTCATCCATAGCGATGTGGGCGATGTCGTTTTGAATGTCGAGCGTGATTGCCATGTCGGTCGTGTCCTCTTTTGTGTTTCACAAAGATATGTTTCAGGCTCCGCAAGGG
>CAYUFN010000076.1:0-11070 GCA_964443965.1 uncultured Hyphomonas sp.
ATTCACCAAACCTGCATTCGGTTTTGGTAAACAGAATTCAAGCCGCAGCACAAATGCTGTGACTGACCTTGCAAAATGCAAGGTAAACAGACCACAGAATGAGGCCCTAATATGACCGCCTATGTATTATCCCAACACTCTCACTCTAAACGTGCTGGTATTATCATAACTGCTAGTTTCGCTGCTCTTAGTCTTGCTGCTGCCCCTGCCATTGCGCAAAAGCGAGCACCGGCACCGATTATATTTGCAGGGCAGGGTGGCCAGAATACGGCCCCTATACCACCTAGCCAAACGGAAAATGCTCGCCCTCGCAAACTGAGCCGCAAAGAACGCAAAAGAGCCAGGCGAGGTGCTGCTGAAGCAGCTGCCCAACCAGCCGCCTCAAGCCGCCGTGTTGAGTTTCGTTATCCCGATCAGCCCGAAGTTTATTATGGAGCAGAAGGTGCTCGCGCAGATGCCGATGCTGCGCCACTTAGCTTCTCGTCTTCCACGTCAGCGATTACGCAGGAAGAAGCTTCAAAATTTACATATAGCGATGCCCCGGTAGTGGCAGCCACTCCTGCCATTCAAAGAGATCCAGCGATTACCTCAGGCGGCTTTGATGCCCGAGCGGCAGCCGCACGATCAATAACTAAAGAAAAGCCCTCTTTTGTTTCAGCTGCCGGCCCAGCAGATTTTTCAAGTGCACCGCTTAACACAGAACCAAAGCCCGTTCTGCAGACTACGCGGTTCACAGAATCAAAATCTTTGACACGTCCGGTTTCCGGTACGCCTTTCGCACCAGAGCAAGACGCTGTGTATGATAAAACGGGCGTAGCATCTGTATTTCACCCTATTTTGAATGGCCAGCCAACTTCGACAGGTGAAGTCCTTGATACACAGGCCATGGTGGCTGCGCATCCTTCTCTACCTTTGCCTAGCCTCGTTCAGGTTATAAATCTTGAGAATAATCGTGAAGTTGTCGTGCGTGTAAATGATCGCGGCCCAATAGATGGCAGTGGCTTAATTGAAGTTTCAGAACGCGCAGCAAGTGTGCTTGGTTTTCAGGAAACAGGTCGCGCGAATGTCAGAGTGCGCTACCTAGGTGAAGCGCCAACGCTTTTACCCAAACCACAAACCGTTGCTGCACACCCAGCCGAAAGCACTCCGTCTATTGCTGAGAAACCACTCTTTGCACCCCCCCCCCAGGAACGCACTTTGGCAAATCAACCACCTTTCCATAAGAACAGTGAGCAGTTCATGGTGCAGTTTGCCTCTTTTACAGATATCAGCAATGCACAGCGCATGCATGCGTCTCTTGGTACCCGTGTCGGCAATCTTGGAATCGTTCCGGCACAAGTTAACGGTACAGACTATTTCCGCGTCGTCTCAGGCCCTCTTGAGAACAGGAAAGCAGCTGAACAGTTACGCGATAAGCTTGCAAATCAAGGGATTGGACGCGGGCTGGTGGTTGCTGCCTCATAAAAACCCCTTCTACCGTTGACCTAAGCCTCAAAGCGGCCCCTTTTATGTCATAGGCATTAGGGGTCGTTTTTTCTGTCTGCAGATATGATTTGGAGGTTTGTTATGCGCCAGCTTTTTGGTCTGACTATTTTGGTTGTCTTGTCCTTGCTGCCAGCTCAGGCACAGCTTGGTGACTCCCTTATCCAAACTGATGCCGAACACGCCGTAATTATGGACTACGATACAGGTAGTATTCTCTACGCAAAAGACGGTGACTCGCCGATGATCCCGGCATCCATGACAAAAATGATGACCGTCCAGGTTATCTTTAATCGCCTGGCTTCTGGGGAACTGACTTTGTCCGATAGGTTTCTAACAAGCGAGAACGCATGGCGTAAAGGCGGCTTTGCCTCTGGCGGCTCAACCATGGGCCTGGCGATTGGTGACGAGCCGACTGTTGAGGAGTTGTTGCGTGGAATTATCGTACTGTCTGGCAATGATGCCTGCATCGTTGTGGCAGAAGGTCTCTCAGGGACTGAAGCCTTATTCGCCGAGGAGATGACAGCTGTTGCTCGCGATTTAGGGTTAAGCTCTGCCACTTTCAAGAATGCGACAGGCCTTGACGAAGAAGGTCACCGCATTTCTGCAACTGATCTGGCAAAACTCGCACGGATACAAATTAAGCAATATCCAGAGTATTATTCCTTCTATAATGAAACTGCTTATGAGTGGAATGGAATTCGGCAAACCAATAGAAACCCACTCTTAGGCAAAGTCGATGGTGTTGATGGTCTAAAAACTGGTCACTTGTCTGCGTCTGGCTACGGCGTCACAATTTCTGGCGAAAGAGATGGCAAACGCCGCATTATCGTTTTAAACGGCCTTGAATCACAAGCGCGCCGTGCGCAGGAAAGTGACCGTATGTTTCGTATCGCTTTTACTGCATTCGACACGAAGACTATTGATAAAACAGCTGAGCCTATCGCTGATTTGCCCGTTTGGCTTGGTGTGCAACGTACTGTTCCTGTGACTATGAAATCAGCCATAACCTTGAGCGGACATAAGCGTGCCTTACAAGATGTGAAAACTGAGATCGTTTACAATGGCCCACTCGAAGCACCAATTAAAGCTGGTACCGAAATAGGTCATCTTGTATTTAGTGTGCCAGGCCAGCAAGCTGTAGAAACACCGCTTGTTACCGCTAGCAGTGTTGAGAGGCTTGGGTTTATGGGACGGATTTTCGAAGGATTAAACCGCTTGATGACGACGACAGATGAGGGATAGTTTGCTCGGTTGTTTTGTAACGCTCGAAGGAGGAGAAGGCAGCGGCAGGTCAACACTTATCGCTGCACTGGCTGCGCGCGCAAAATCCCATCATATCGATGTTGTAACCACACGCGAACCGGGTGGGACACCTTTAGCAGAAGCTTTGCGTCGTCTAGCGCTTAATCCTGCAAAGGGGGAACGATGGAGCCCTATGGCAGAAGCTCTTCTGATGAATGCTGCACGTAGCGACCACTTGGACAAAAAAATAAGGCCAGCCTTAGAAGCTGGACAATGGGTTCTGTGTGATAGGTTTTCTGATTCGACCTTAGCATATCAAAGCGTTGATCACGGTGTTTCCCAGTCAACTTTGCTAACGATGGAAGCATTGGTTGTTGAAAGTACACGCCCTGATGTGACGCTTGTTCTAGATGCGCCGCCAGAAAAACTCTTGGCACGAAGGCAAATGCGTGGGGGACCGATTGATGCATTTGAAAATCGTCCGATTGCGTATCATCGTAAAGTGCGCGAGGCGTTTTTAAGCATTGCACGAAAATGGCCTGATCGCTGTATTGTTCTGGATGCATTGAAAACCCCGGAACGCCTTCTTGAAGAGGCCTGGGCAGCAATAGAAGCGCGCTGCCTGGCAGGTGCCGGCCGCGCATGACCGACCCTGGCAATATTGCTTGGCCGCTCATCGGCCATCAAGCCGCCCTAGCGGCTTTCCTGAACGCTCACGAAACAGGCCGCCTTCACCATGGCTGGCTAATAGAGGGACCATCAGGGATTGGTAAAGCACGACTTGCCAGAAAGATCGCGGCCTATATTCTTGGTGCAACGTGTAAAGTTGGAACGCTCGATAGCCATTTGGATGACGCGATTGTCCAAAAGATAGAGGCACAGGCGCATCCCGATTTACGCTGGATCTGGCGACAACCTGATGAGAAAGGCAAAGTCAAACAAGATATTCCCGTTGATTCCATACGTGAGTTGAATGCTTTCTTTGCGCTTCGGCCTGCGCTTGGTGGCTGGCGTGTTGGGGTTATTGACTCTCTGGATGAGCTAAATCGATCCGGTGCAAACGCTCTTTTGAAAACCCTTGAAGAGCCGCCAGCAAAATGCTTGCTGATACTTATTTCGCATCGCACACGCAGTATCCTGCCAACCATTCGCTCCAGATGTAGGCTCTTGAAGTTGAATGTGCTAAACGAGCAAGATACCCGTGAAGTACTCGATGCCTCTGACCATGTTGGTGCAAAAGAAAGCACGACATTAAGCTTGGCAAGAGGGCGACCAGGGCGCGGCCTTAGCTTAGCAAGCCCAAATGGGCTTGCTGCAGCAAATGCAGCGCGTAACTATTTGCGTGGACTGCCAAGGCCCAGTGATGCGGCCATGGGTGATGTTATTGCACGCTGCGGAGTTGACGAAGTGGCATTTGAGGCCTTCAAGGCTGAAGTTTTTGATTGGTTGGCGGAGAAAAGCCTCTCACATCCAGCTTATGCGCAATGCTGGCTGGACACTGCACGCCTGGTTGCTCATGCAGCAGAAATGAATATGGACCGCACGCAGGCCTCAGCTAAAATGATTGCGGGACTACAGGCTGCAGCGCATATAGGCTAGAAATAAAAATGTTTGATACGCACGTAAACTTACATGGTGAGGCCTTCCAGGATGATTTGGAAGAAGTGTTAAATCGCGCGAGAAATATTGAAATTAGCCGTTTTTTGGCTATTTGCGACCGTTTTGATCATTTTACAGCCGTTTTGAGGATCGCTGAAGCCCATAAAGATATGTGGTGCTCTGTTGGGGTGCACCCCCACCACGCTAAGGATTTTCCAGACCTGACAAGTAAAGCACTTATCGCCGCCAGCGAACATATTAAGGTTGTTGCTATCGGTGAAACCGGTCTCGACTTTCATTATAATTACAGTGATGAAACCGCTCAGGTCAAAAGCCTGCTAACGCATATATCTGCTGCACGTGAGACTGGATTACCGCTAATTCTTCATTGCCGTGACGCTGATGACAAGATGGGAGAAATTCTCGAATCCGAGTTCGCAAAGGGTGCTTATAAACTCCTCCTTCATTGTTACACTGGTGGATTAGGGTTAGCCAATAAGGCGCTGAATTTAGGGGCATATTTTTCAGTCTCGGGCATCCTCTCCTTTAAGAATGCACACAATGTGCGGGATGTAATTTCGCAGTTACCACCAGAGCGTATAATCCTTGAAACGGATTGCCCATATTTGGCACCTGTACCGCATCGTGGTCGCCGAAACGAGCCTGCTTTCCTTAGAGATGTTTGCTCTGCCTATGCCAATCTAATGGATATCTCCACTGAAGAAGCTGCCAGGATTACAGAGGCAAATGCACTCTCTCTGTTTGATAAGGTTACATGAAACGGCTTATTTTTACTTTACTCGGCACTGGATCATCCGGCGGTGTTCCTAGAATCGGTAACGATTGGGGCGCATGTGACCCGGAAGAACCCAGGAATCGCCGTTCTCGTTGCGCAGCTATGGTCGAACTGCACGGCAAGAACACTCCGGCAAATGAGCCAACGCGAATTTTAATTGATACTGCGCCGGATATGCGGGAACAATTGTTAGCCGCGAAAGTCAGCCGCGTTGATGGGGTTATCTATACCCATGATCACGCCGATCAAACCGGCGGCATTGACGACCTTCGTGTTCTTGCCATTGCACAACGCAAGCGCATTAAGGTGCATATGGATGAGCCGACAGCCAACACTCTAATGACGCGCGCGGCTTACTGTTTTAAGGGCGCAGGCGACTATCCGCCCATAATCGATACGCAGAGCTTCATTAAGCCATTTAAACCCTTGCGGATTGATGGACCAGGTGGGGTATTGTCTATTCTGCCAATCGCACAGGAGCACGGGCGCATCGGCTCACTCGGGTTTCGCATTGGAGACCTAGCTTACTGCAATGACCTGAACGCTTTACCATCAAAATCAATTAAGGCCTTAAAGGGTATAGAGATATTGATTGTTGACGCTTTGCGCTATACCGCGCATCCGTCACACCTTAACGTCTCTGAAGCAATTGCATTATCGGGCGAAATAGGGGCTAGGCGCACCATCCTGACAAATATGCATATCGATCTCGATTACCAAACTTTACGTAAAGAACTGCCGGAGAGTATCGAGCCTGGTTATGACGGGATGGTCATCGAGACCTCCTCATAAACTTCTTCATATCTCCAAATGCCTCTAATGCTCTGTTATAAATAAGCATTCTAAATTTCCCATAATGTTGATTATGCGATAAGTGGGCGTTTTCAAACGTTTTTAGATTTCTCATCAAAAACCTCTGATTTCGGCTTTCGCATCAAATGGGCCGTCATACGCCCATAATATTTTCATGGGTGGGCAACTTGCTGCGCCAAGACTAACCGCTCATCCCCTCCCCTTATGTGCGCATTACCACTTACCCTAACGATTCTTCTGTATTGAGCCAAATGTGTCGGTCCTCACATCAATTTAGGCTTCGGGCGGGTGATATTGGAGCTCGGAATCAAACTCGCCAACAGAGAAAGATGGCTTGTCATGGAGTTTGGCGCGGACTTCTCCATTGCGGCCTTCTTTCAACATGTAAAGCACCTCATCTGCCATGACCGATGCTGGCATAAGCGGAACGCCCGCTTGCCTCACCAGATCGGACAGCATTCCGGTGTCGACTGTTGCTGGGCACAGCGCATTGATCCGTAAGGGGAGTTTGGCATTCGCGGCCGCTACGCTACGAACCAGCTGTATGACAGCGGCCTTGCTCGCGGCATAGATTGGATCAAATGGCGTTGCGACCAAACCGCCGCGTGAGGCGGTAACGGTAATCGCACCTTCGTTTTTGCTCATCAGTGGAATGAGGTGACGAAGTCCGTAGAACACACCGTCCAGATTGATCGACATGACCCGCCGGTAGTTCTCGGGTGAGGTTTTGTGCATCGGCTCAAATGGCGCATCCGATGGCGCGGTCATCACACCCGAATTTAGATGTGCGAATGTCGGAGTGCCAAGACGCTCGACACATTCTCCTATTGCATCTAAGACGCTTCCATCGTCCGAGACATCGCAGAATGCGAAGATGCCGCCAACTTCGCTGGCCACTTGCTCACCATCATCTTTATTGATGTCACAGACTAAAACTTTGGCACCCGCGAGCGCCAATTTGCGAACGGTTTCAGCCCGGATGCCGGTGGCGCCTCCGAAGACAATAGCGACTTTGCCGTCAAAAATCATTTGCTCACCTCGAGATTGGAAAGAATATCCTGAGCGGCCAGATAACCAAATGTCAGGCCAGGACCGATTGTGATGCCGCCGCCAGGGTAATGCCCGGACATCACTGAATTCATGTCATTGCCGCAGGCATAAAGGCCGGGAATGGGTTGACCATCGGCACCGAGAACACGCGCTTTCTCATCTGTCCGAAGCCCGCGGGCTGTGCCGATATCGCCGGGGAAGAGTTTCACAGCGTAGAACGGCACGGTCTTGATTGGCCCCAGACAAGGGTTCGGTTTTTTCCGGGCATCTCCCAAATAGCGACTATAGGCTGTGCTACCTTTGCCGAATTCAGGATCGACGCCGCTTTCCGCATACTGATTGGCTTTGCGGACCGTCTCAGATAGCGCTTCGGCGGGCACACCAATCTTTTCTGCAAGCTCGGAAATACTGTCAGCCTTAATCAAATAGCCGTCTTCGATGAGCCCCTCATGGGTGTTGTTTCCAAAGCGCGCGAGGCCCATGCCGTATTTTCGCAAGAATTTTGCGTCCCCAATCAAGTTGGCCGCTGGCACCGGGCTCTCATTGCTGGCCCTCATCATGCCGCGGACAAACTCGTGATAGGAGAGTGATTCATTCACAAAACGCATGCCTGAATGATCGACGGCTATCGCCCCCGGTTTGATCCTGTCTCCCATCAGATGCGGATAGAGCACCTTTTCTCCGTTTTTGCGGGTGTGAACTGATACCGGCGCAAAGAACGACGCTTCAGCATTGCCGTCCGCAAGGCGCGCGCCCGCCTCGATCGCCATCGAGATGCCGTCCCCCGTGTTTGATTTTGGGGCCATGCTGACATGATTGTCAGGCGAGCGCAGATTGTCTTGCCGCCATTGTTCGCTGTGGGGCGCCCCGCCCGCCGCGAGCACAACGCCGTGTCTCGCCATCACTTGAATGGCTTTGCCATCCCGCTCGATTTTCAGGCCTGTGATGCGGCCCTCCTGTTTGATCAATCCGGTGGCGGCAGCTTCTGGCCAAAGGCAAACGTCTTGATCGATCGCCGTTTTCATGAGCGCGGCAATGAGGGCGTTTCCATAAACCAGACGCGTGCCTCTGGGATATTGCAAACGGTCGACAAGATAGCGCAGGCCCATCTTCAAGATGTGCTTCTTTGCGTCCCAGGAGTGTTTGAACATGGCCGACGCGACAATGTCATCCAGAGTGACCATCATCTTGCCGAGGGCCATAAATTGCGGCAGCGGTGAGCGCAGGCGTTTGAAGTCGCGACCAAGCAACCGTCCGTCAAAATGCCCTGCGTCCATAGTCCGGCCGGCCGGAACTGTGCCCTCAAGGTCTGAATGATAATCTGGCGCAACTTTGCGAACCGTGAATTTCGCCCTCGTATTCTGCTCCAGAAAGTCTATCGCTTCTGGAGCTGCGTCGAGGAATGCCTCCAGCATATCCCTCTGGTTCACACCGCCCATCAACGCGTCCAGATAGGTCAAAACCTTCTCGCGACTGTCATCCAGTCCAGCTGTCTTGGCATGACTGGATTCCGGAATCCAAAGCGCACCGCCCGAAATCGCTGTTGTCCCGCCAAAGACGTCCGCTTTCTCGACCAGCAAGACTTCCGCGCCGCCATGTGCGGCTGTTACCGCAGCGGTAAAACCAGCGACGCCCGAACCAACGACAATGACATCAACTTCATCGACGGGCGAACTGTTCATTTACGGCTCCAGCTTCGTGCCTGTGGAGGCTGCGATAGAGGCAACCGACCATAACCGAGGCGACGGCCACACCAATGGCGGTTGGGATAAGGATAGCGTCAAAGTTACCGTCCGCATCATAGGTCCGCCCGAACAGGAACGGGCCAAACGCTGCACCAAGATAGAGGACTGCCAACGCGCCTCCAAACGCCTTATTGTAAAGCGCAGATCCAAAAATCTTGTCGATGAGATATGAAAGAACATCGAACTCAACGCCGGTCCCAAACCCCGCAAGTGCGACGGCAAGGATGATCATATTCGGGCTGAGGTCTTGTCCGGCCAGGATCACAAATGCGATGGAGAGCGACAAGATAAGGGTCGCACCTACAAGGCTCGGATTGAAGCGGTCCAGGAGATACCCTCCAACAATTCGCCCAATGATCACGAAGATGCCAAACAAACCCGCCGCGATCACAACGACACGTTCACTCCCTCCAGAGGTGCTCAATATCAGTTCCATATTCGTAATCAGGCCCGGCACTGCAAAACCGATCGGTAAATAGGCGATGGCAATCACCCAGAAACGCCAGTCTGTGAGAATTTTCGCGAAACTGCCTTCTTTAGTGGCACGTTGATTTTCGCTTTGAGTTGCATCCAATTGATCCGGTGAACGGAACCAGAGCACCACAAGCGGCAAGACGATAATCAGAGGAATGCAGGCGAGGCCAACATAGGCTCCCCGCCAACCAAATTCAGAAATCAAACCTGCCACGAGTGGTTTTAGTATTGCGCCCCCAAGCCCTGTTCCGAGCAAGGTCAGCCCAAGGGCCAAACCGAGCCGCTCTCTGAACCAAACTGTGACCATCTTGGTCCAGGTCAGAGGAAGTGTCCCAGCGCAAGCAAATGCTGTAATGGCAATCAGGAGATAGAATACAGTGATCTGGCTCGGCAGAAAGGCATGAAGAAATAAACACGCAGATGCCAACACGACAGACCAGAGCGTTACAGTGCGAACGCCCAGCCTGTCTGACAAAATACTCACAATGGGCAAGCTGATCAGTGTGACCAGAATAGACACCAAAGACCCTAACTGGATAGCGCCATGCGACCACCCGAAAGCCTTAGACAGTTCCGGGGCGATGGCTCCAACAGAATAGAGAAGGATGTTGGTTCCGCTAAACGCGACCCCTAACATTGCCGTCAGGACAATTTTCCAGCCTGCTGAAAACTCATGCATTGTGTTTCTTCTTCCGTGATCGGTCAAACCACATTCGGCGCAGGACACCGTCTTTGAGAACGAACTGATGCTGAAGCGCCGCGGCGATGTGCAGGCCGAGAAATGCAATCAGCCCCCAGGTGCCGATTTCGTGAAGAAACCTGCGCCCTTCAAAGTCGCCGCTACCAAGGAAACTCAATGCGGCTTTCAGATCAAAAGCGCCAAAAGGCGTGGCGACCGTTTCATGCGCTGCGATCGTGTAGAGGCCAGTGAGCGGCACATAGATCATCAACGCATATAGCATCAGATGAGAGAGTTTCGCGGCACGCTTTTGTGCCGCGCTCATATCTTCAGGTAGCTCTGGAGGCGGGTGTCCGAGACGCCATAATATGCGCAACACAAGAAGCCCAATCACTGTCAGTCCAAGCGAGCTATGCCCCATCAAGGAAAAGGCCATCTCGTCAGCAGTTTTGGGATCATCAAACCCTTGACCGAAAATCAGCATCATGATGATTAAAACAGCGATCCACCAATGCAAAATTTTCGCAATGGTTGTGTAATGCGTATTACGGTTATGGGTCATTTTTTCACCCAAGGATAGCTGCATACTTGGCCAACTGTTCGCGATTGAAGCCGCTAATGCCTGCGGTGCCGTCATGTGTCAGGCCGCCATCCGGGAAGAAGTTCGTGCCGGTAATCCATGATGAATCGTCGGATGCGAAGAAAGCAATCGCAGGGGCGATATCCTCAGGCGACCCTATACGTCCGAGCGGGAAAATCTCGTCACGCACTTTCTTCGTCACGGCCACCAATTTTTCAGCTTGTTCATAGCTGATACCGCTGCGCATAGCATTCGAAGCAATGATATGACGTCCCTCAACCGACCCGATTGCAAGGCTGTTGAAACGAATATTGTCCCGGCCATACTCAACGGAAAGCGCAACCATCAAGGCTTGTAGCGCACCCTTGGCAGCGCTGTAGGCCGCGATGTGTTTGATGCCGACATTTGCGGTCATGGATGAACTGACCAGTACCGATCCGGACTGTTGCTCGATCATCGTGGGAAGCGCTGCACGGATGGGAAGCCACTGACCGGTCAACTCCAGTTCGAGGCAATCGGACCAGAACGCTTTATCCTGCTCGAGAGCTTCTTTGACCCAAACCTCACCCGCATTGGAAAACATCATGTCGATGCGGCCAAACTTCTC
>CAYUFN010000076.1:11170-13374 GCA_964443965.1 uncultured Hyphomonas sp.
GTCGGAGAGTGCGAATGTCACGATCAGCTTTGCGACACTCATGATCATTTCACGTTGTTCTTTTGGGTCCATGTAATGACCCGCATCGAAATAATGATGTTCAGAGAAGCGGTCACCCATCGCCTCTTCCCATTGTTTCAAATAAGTTGGATGGGCGCGGTGATCGCCTTTTTGGACAATGCTCAAAACCGGGATGCTTGTTCGGGACAAATCCCTCGGTCCATTGGCATGGCTGATATCAGTCGCCCACTGGCTGAGCCATGATCGCAGGCTGGTGAAACGTCCAAGCCCATTGGCCGCAAGGTTCATTGAACGGATCGCTTCGCGATCGCCCTTAAAGTCTGATGTTGTCTCGAACATATATGGATCAGCATTGGTCCGGTGCACGATAAAGGCCTCATCAGCGCTAGGGCCATACTCTGCCTCCAGTATCTCCAGCCGTGCCTTTACCCATTCGGTAATCCGTTTCATCCGGGTACGCTGCCCGTCGCGGACCTTAGAAATAAACGCGTCCGAAAAGGGCGGCCCATGCTTTGGATCGAACACATCCAGATCGGGATCAGTTTTAGTCAGATCACGCTCATCGAGGACGGATGCATCAAGAACATTTTGCATCGTCTGGGCGCGCCCGAGATGTTGCCCGAAGAGGACGATTCTATCGGCGGGTGGCAGGTGTTCCGGAGCCAAACCACTCGAGCGACCATCTGGCATCTCGGTTGCGGTGAGGCTTTCCGCTTGCGCCTGATAAAACGTCATCAATGATCCGCCGCCGGAGAACCCAAGAAGAATGATCTTCTCGTACCCGCGATCTTTGAGAAACCGGATCGCCGTGCCGACATCTTGTATACAGCGCTCCATATTGAGCGTTGCATCACTGCCAAGGAACCGGGTTGCGACAGCCAGGCATGGCAAGCCCATCGCTTGCAATGGCTTGAACATGTAAAATCCGGCCACAGGAACCGTCGGATGCGAAAAAACTGCGGCCGTCTTGTGATCTGGCACACCGGTTTCTGGCTCGAACAAATCCACCCGAACCGCCGGATTTGCGTTCACCGCGGGCGGATAAACCTCGAACGGCAATCCCGGTTCTGCGCCAAGCAGGAAGGAGTGCATTGGAAGGGCTTTGACATCTGTCACAGTCCAATCCCTGCTTCTGGGTTTTTGCTATGAAACTCAACAAGTTCAGCAGACGGCGTAAGCGGCGCAAATGCATCCACGCTAATCGCAGTGAGCATCCTGCGCTGGTCAGGATTGCGCAAAGCGGTGTTGAACATATCGCGGATCGCCTGGCTGGGGCCATGGACCAATCCTTGCGGGACGTGCGAAAAAATACCGCCGCCCAGAGCAGGATGGTCATGGATGAAGATCGTCTCATCACTGTCGATATTCCTATGATTGGACGAAAGCTCCTCGCTGGTCATATCCGCGACACTGACCTGCGGAAGAAATGTAACGACCATCATCTTATCCGTCTCAAACGTCGCCCAGGATGAGGGCGCGAGGTGAATACGATCGGAGCTTATCGGGATGATGTCCCGAATATTAATTTTGAACGGGAACAAGTCCCCTTTCCAGCCGATAAGATCCATCGGATTGGTCGGATAAAAGGCAGAAGAGTAGTCGCCGCCATGCTTGATGCGGACTTCCCACTCTACCTGATTGGGCCAGTCATAAGGAGCAATATCGGGAACCGTGATCAGGGTTGGATCAAACGGAGCGTGACGTCCAACCTGTTCGTGTTCGCAGAATGCAATCGGCTGAACGGATTGGGTGACATAGAACACGCCATCATCGCTTGTCGGCATGTGCCGGAACGTCGTACCCTTGGGCAGCAGAACATAGTCGCCCGGCTCATAGGCAATCGGTCCAAATTCGGTGGCGAAAACACCCTCGCCTTTGTGCACGAAATAAAGCAGATCGCCATCCGTGTTTCGAAAGGCGAAGGGCATGGCCGCTTTGCGCTGGCTTAGTCCGACCTGCACATCTGCGTTTGACGCCAAAACGGTAAAGTCGGCGCGCGGATCGGTCATGTCCGCCGCTTCAAACTTGTCCGTCCTGAGACTTCGAACCCCGAGCTTGCCTTCAATTCGGATGAGCTCGCCCGGTGGCTTTTCGTGATAGAGCATCGCCGCCGGCCCAGAAAAGCCCTGACGCCCGAACAGCTCTTCATGCATCTTCCCAACGCCACCGACACGGGCCTGCCG
>CAYUFN010000077.1:0-3571 GCA_964443965.1 uncultured Hyphomonas sp.
CCCCATTCGCACAAAAATGGCATCACTTTATGGAAGCGCTCCCAATACGGCTAATGTCTGCGCACGTACCGCACTTATAGGCGCAGGCTGGCTTGGCGGCACTGGCGCTTCTGGCCAGAGTTCAATCAGTTGCCTAATTTCTGATCGCACGCGCCTACCCGCATCCCCTTCAATGCTCTTGGCATGCCCTAAGGCAACCACAGCAAATCCGAAAGCATCCTGATACTCACCAGCGACCTCGACAGTTTCACCGGGTACGCCGACACCATATTCAACAACAATTGTTTCCATCAAAAACGTGATAATGTCGGATGCCTCTCCACCAGCGGCTTTCGCCATCTCGTTTAAGTTCGCTTCAGCAGCCAGTAATTGCATGTCTAATGCCGAAGCTGGCTTACCTGCGCTAAGTGCTTGCGAAACGGCTTCAAATAAATCCGCTTCAAAGCCTAGCGTGTTCAAGCCAGCACGCTCACTTGCGTGAGTTTCAGAGACAGGGTGCAGTAAATGCGGCGCCGCCATATCGGGCTCTCCGGCACGATAAAGCGCCAAGCCTGCCTGCACATGGCCACTCATGAAAGCAAGCCGTTTGGGCAATGATAGCACTTCGCCGTGCTCACCCTCTACGGCTTCAACAGATTCAGCAACAATCGCTGATGTTCGCGCATGACCAGCGTCTGCTGCCCCAGCGCTTTTAACAGCTTCAGCACCACAGGCTGAAAGCCCGATCATGACAATAGCAAAGCCTAACCCTGTCCAGATTCTTGGGCGAACACGCATCGATATCTCCTAGGCATCATAGTGCACATTCATAAAGCATACCTGCTTAGGTAATCATCGACAACATACGTCTTAAGCCTTAGAGACGACCAATGCGTTGTTTGGCAACGCGGTCTGCGATCACGCTTGTTGGGCTATTTTCTGATAACGCCTGATCAAGCAAATTACCGAGTGTATCAATTAAAACGTCAAGCTTATCATCAACCCATTTGCGTGAATAATTACCCGATATTTCTGCGGCCACATTTATGATACCGCCACCATTGATGACATAGTCAGGCGCATAAAGAATCCCTGCCTCGCGTACGCGCTCACCTATTTCGGTTTTTGCTAATTGATTGTTGGCGCCCCCAGCAATTACCTTGGCAGACAAGCGCGCAAGTGTTTCCTCATTCACGGTTGCGCCCAGAGCATTGGGAGAAAAAATGTCCATGGGCTGATCATATATATCGTCCGGGCCAACAATTTTAGCACCGGTTTCACCAGCAACTTGCTCAAGGGCAGGCTGATTAACGTCTGTAATAATCAGGTTTGCACCAGCTGTGGCTAGATGTCGGCACACGTCGCTTCCAACATGACCTACCCCTTGAACAGCCACGACTTTGCCATTCATATCGTCTGAACCAAACGCCCGTTTGGCTGTTTCCAATATACCGCGATAAACACCAAGTGCCGTCACCGGGCTAGGGTCACCACTTGCTGCGACACCATTTTCAAGACCTGCCGCATATTTGGTTTCTTCAGCTGCGGCTGCCAAATCACCAGGACTTAACCCAACATCCTCAGCAGTCCAATATTTACCTTGCAAGCTTTCCACGGCCCGGCCGAACGCGCGAAAAAGCTCTGGACTCTTATCCTGATGCGCATTGCCCCAAATAACGGCTTTACCGCCCCCTAACGGTAAGCCCGCCATTGCGTTTTTGTAACTCATACCTTGTGAAAGGCGCAGCGCATCACGCAGCATCGCATCGCCGTTTTGATAATTCCACATCCGGCAGCCACCAGCCGCCGGCCCAAGATGGGTTGAGTGAATCGCAATAATTGCCTTAAGGCCGGTCGGCTCATCCTGAAAGATATGGACCCCTTCATGGGCATCAAAGGATGAGTGATCGAACATAGCCAACGCTCCGCGCAACAATCAGACAAAATATGGGCGCTGCGTGTCATAAATTGCCCCTCAGCACAAGTCGCTCGAGCAAAGTTCCTTTAATACTGGTTTAATTTAAGGCTTAAATGCTTTAGGAGCCCATGGAATTGCCGGGGCTCCAGATGGCAAAATTGCCTCTGGGTTTTTCATGAAGGCGAGTTGATCGGCCAGTACAGTCTCATGTTGTAAGTCTCGCATGAGCATATGATAGCCATTCTCATAATAGGCCGTGCGTACGTGTGGCGCGAGCTTGGGGGCCGTGCGGCGCATGAAACTTTCCGGAATGATATCGTCTTTTGCGCCATAGAGCATCAAAGTATTCTTGGGTAAGCGCGACGCAGCCTTATGGCCATTCTCCATGACACTTACCACGCCATAAACCTGATCAATCCTGTTATCAAAAAGGTTCAATTCATCACGCCCGCGCCGCACGAGCATGTCATAATTATCTGAAGGTGTGATCTTACGTACAGCGAATCTAGGCGGCACTACGATCCAAGCCGGCCGTATCTTCGAGGAAGCCCACAAGCTAGCGCGGTGATGAAAGGGTAAGCCACCCCAACCGCGCAGGCCCGGACCGGACAAAATCACACGATCAACAGTGCCTGGTGGGTTGTCAGACCCAAAGGCCGTCATCGTTACAGCCGCACCCATTGAGATACCAACGACACTCAAAACCGCGTCTGGATGCCTTTCCCGAACAAGCCGAACAGCCGTGCGCAGGTCTTCCCGCATCAGCTCTTCTTTCGGCCAGCGCCCGCGCGAGTCAGATCGCCCAAAGCCCCGCTGATCATATGCATAAGTTGTTACGCCACGCAGAGCCCAATATGGCCCCGCATATTCAAATGCTTCCGCATAGTCATTCATGCCATGGACACCAACGACAACATATTCAGGCTCTGCCACACCTTCAGCATCCCAAACGGTCAGGCCAAGTTTAGCGCCATCAAAACTTGTGAAGTAGTCTTTCTCAACATTAAATTCCGCCACTGGCGCAATCTCCAATTTCAACGCTTTGGCGTGGCCGCGTGTTGGTGAACAAGCCACAAGCCAAGTCAGGATGAGGGCGATACTGACAAAGCCGAGGATATAGCGGACTTTAGGGCGGGAAGCGTATCTGTTTCGAACCATGCGTTCTTCTTAATCCATCCAGTATTGCGCCACGAGGGGTGTGGTAAAGTGAACAAACCCTCACTTGCGTATGTTTGCCACTGCTTGACCGTTTCGGTCAAGTTGCGCTGCCTCTTTTTTCCCAAATGCCATTTTTGTGCATAACCACCGACCAGCAATTTCAACTTGATGTTAGGCATCGCCGCCATTAAGTCACTATGCCAGGTTTGAGCGCAACGTTTCATGGGCGGAATATCCCCGCCATTCTTGTCATAGCCAGGAAAGCAGAACCCCATCGGCACGATGGCGATCTGCCGCGCATCGTAAAACGTCGCCTCGTCGACTCCCATCCAGTCACGCAAGCGCTCACCAGACGGATCGGTAAAGGGCCGCCCGCTTTTCATGGCCAAATTACCCGGCGCTTGTCCCGCCACAAGAATGGTTGCCGTTGGCGAAACCGCAAACACAGGAACCGGCGGCATGCTCATATCTGCCCTGCATAGGGTACAGGCGCGGATGTTTGCTTCCCGGGCGGTT
>CAYUFN010000077.1:3581-13025 GCA_964443965.1 uncultured Hyphomonas sp.
TTTTAAATTTGAACTCATAAAGCCTGTTTAGCACAGAGACTTTATGAGTCGATCATGTAACTTTGAAACTTAGGAGGCAGACGCCTAAGTCACGATACGGACTGTCGTTTTGCGATTCTGCGGCTCGATTAAACCATCTTCGGTTATGGCCTCTTGTTCGCCCAAAGGCACAACGCGAACGCGGTCGGCTGAAATACCAGCTTTAACGAGCGCAGCAACAACACTTAAAGACCGCTTTTCTGAAATCATCAGGTTCGTCTCGGCATCACCTGACGCATCAGCATGCCCCTCAACCATTAATAGGCTAACATCACATGGCTCATAGGCTTTTGAAATTTGCTCAATAACTGCTTCCGCTGAGCTATTAAGGTCAGTCTGGCCTGTTGCGAAATAAATATCGAATCCCGTATCAAGGCAGGCTTGCGCCTGACTGGACACAGCAACACCTGCCTGCTGGACCGCGCCAACAGGCGCAGGTGGCGGCGGCACACTTGTACACGCAACCAATCCCAATGCGGCGATCGTAAATCCAATATACTTTTTCATATGTTTATCCCAGATTAAAAATAGCCAACGCCTCAAAGTCCGGAAAGTTCCATGAAACCACTTTTATTCTTTCAATACCGCAAATGGGCGCAAGCATTGATGCCAGCGTGCTGCCATGCAAAGGATGATGCCAATAGTGTATACATCAGGAGGAAACCCATGATTCGCTTCACAACAACCCTTAGCGCCTTGGCTCTACTTGCAGCCTGTGGCAGCGCAGATGATGCTGCAACACAGTCCAAGGTAGAGATAACAGCGGCCGCCTCCAGTTCAGATATGTTGATGCCGCTGCCGCGCGGAACAACAACCGCCATTTCTGGTGAAGACATTGCTAAGCGAATTGAAATCCTCGCTGACGATATATTTGAAGGCCGGGCACCGGGAACAGAAACGGGTGAAGCTTCTGCACGCTGGATTGCAGCTGAGATGGAACGTATTGGCCTGACCCCTGGTGGCACTGATGGCAGCTATCTTCAGCCCGTCGCGATGGTCGAGCTAACCCTTGATGAAGCCAGTTCCGGCTTTTCCGTTCAAAATGGCGAAGTCGAAACTAATATGACACTTGGAACAGACGCGGTCATCTGGTCCAAACGCCAAACCGAAACACCGATGAACTTTAAAGACTCTGACATGGTATTTGTAGGCTATGGCGTAGTTGCTCCCGAATATGGCTGGAATGATTATGAAGGCCTCGATGTTGAGGGTAAAACAGTGGTCATGCTGGTTAACGACCCAGGCTATGCAGCCCCTGAAGGCGCGCTTTTTAACGGCAAATCGATGACCTATTATGGTCGCTGGACCTACAAATATGAAGAAGCTGCTCGCCAGGGCGCTACCGCAGCAATTGTCATTCATGAAACCGCACCAGCCTCCTACGGCTGGGACGTGGTAAAAAATTCATGGTCTGGCGGACAGGCAGACCTTGTGCGTCCCAATGGCGGCGCAGACCGCACGATGCTTGAAGGCTGGGTAAGCAATGAGATGGCCACCAAGCTCTTCGACCAAGCCGGACTAAACTTTGAAGCATTAAAAAAGGCTGCCGCAACGCCGGAGTTCACCCATGTCGATATGGGCGAGCTGACAGCCTCAGGCGCAATCAAACAAAAAATGCGCAATGTGCAAAGCCATAATGTAATCGGGCTGATCCCGGGTAAAACACGCCCCGATGAGTATATGCTCTACACTAGCCACTGGGACCACATTGGCAAAAAGAGTAGTGAGAAAACGGGTGCGCCGGGCGAAGATTTTTATGAGGACCAAATCTTCAATGGCGCAGTTGATAACGCTTCGGGTTCAGCTTCAACTCTTGAGATCGCTGAAGCCATGATGGCCGAAGAGCTGGACCGTTCGGTTCTGTTTGTCTCTGTCACGCTAGAAGAATCCGGACTGCTCGGCTCTGCTTATTATGCTGAAAACCCAACCGTACCGCTCAACAAAATTGTTGCTGGCGTTAACATCGACGCAATCTTGCCTATCGGTAAAACTAAAGACGTTGTCGTCGTCGGCTATGGCGCTTCAGAGCTGGAAGATCGCCTGACGGCGCTGGCCGAAGCTGATGGCCGCGTGATCATACCTGACCCGACACCGGAAGCCGGGTATTTTTACCGCTCAGACCATGTCTCCTTTGCAAAGAAAGGCGTGCCGATGCTCTATGCGGATGCCGGTTTGGACAAAGTTGATGGCGGTGTTGCAGCAGGGAAAGCGTTTGCTGACGTTTACACAGCCCAGCGCTACCACAAACCAGCCGACGAGTATGATCCAAGCTGGGACATGTCAGGCATAGAACAAGAGGTTGATATGCTCTTCCAGCTCGGCCGCGACATTGCAAACTCCAATGACTGGCCAGAATGGTATGAAGGCAACGAGTTCAAGGCCATTCGCGACGCGTCACTGGCTGGGAACTAGCACATGCTATCCTATCAGCATGGCTTCCATGCGGGAAATCGCGCGGATGTCCTCAAGCACGCGATCCTACAGAATATTCTGCTCGGATTGAAAAAATCCGGGCAGAAAATGCTTTATGTCGAAACACATTCGGGTCGCGGGATATACGATCTGACAAGCCCGCAGGCAGAAAAGACTGGAGAAGCCAAAGACGGTGTCTTGCAACTATTGGATGGGAAGCCACCACGCCCCATGAAACCATGGGTAAACTATACCGCACGAACAACTCCCAAAGCTTATCCAGGCTCACCAAGACTTGCAGCTGATTGTCTTGACGGGAATGACAGACTTATCCTCTTTGAGAAACACCCAAAAGAATACGACGCTCTTTACAATGTAATGAAGCATGATGAACGTGTGCAGGTGAAACGATCAGACGGCTATAGCGGTGCTTTAAAGCTGGCACCGCGCAGCGGAGAGCAAATGGTTGTTTTTGTCGATCCCAGTTATGAAACTATGCGCGACATGGATGCGCTAGCTGAGTGGGCTCCGCGGGCTTTACGGCGCTGGCCAAAGGCGGTTCTCATTATTTGGCTTCCTCTCTTTCGAGATGAGCGAGAAGTCGAGTTCGGCGCATATCTCTCAGAACTTAGTGAGGGCACAATAGCTGGTGCGCGCTGGCCAACCGACCCATTAAGCGATACTGCGCTTGGTGGTACGGCCATGGTTGCTTACCGCGTCAAAGAAAGCATAGGGATGGACATAACCGGGATCGCTACAAGCTTACAGTCTTATTGGGGAAACAAGGCACCCAAGATACCCTAAAAAGCGAATATAACTCGCACTGGTTGTTTTTTTCTCTTTACATTATACCCTAAAGTTGCATACATCTCTGTATGGCTGGAAAAATTGTCCCTTTAAAACATCAACGTGCCAATCAGGTGATTCAATCTGAATGGAGACATCAGTGTTCTGCAATCGAGCGCACACTCAATTTCTTTGAGGAGTACTTTCTTTGGTCCACTCAACAGTTTGAGCTAATAGATATTGAATCGCTTGAAGGCAGTTCTCCAGAGTGTTTAAAGTTCTTCCACGCTGAAGCGCCTATCGTGCTTGAGGAAGCAAGAGACACTATCAAACTACTCTTGATGCTACGCACGCAAGAAGCGCAAGGCGAAGCTGGTCTATAGATAAAAGTGCACTTAATCAGTCTTCTACAGAAACTTCTTCAGCAACATCTTTCATATGCATAATGAGCGCTTCAAAACCGTCTTTATTCATAATAGCTGTAAACTGTGCCCGGCGCTCAACGTTAAATGACAAGCCGTCCACAATGACATCTACAAGCTGCTTTTTGCCTTTGGCTTCCAGAACACGCCAATCGAGGCTAGCGCGCTCCTGCCCGCTTTCAGAATATAATTTCGAGCGTACAATATAGTCACCCGGTCGACGCTCTAAGACATCATCAACTTTAATCGTTCGCGAAACAAGCTGATCAATAGACCCGGCAAAAGCGGACGAAATGTAACGCGGGAAAACATTATTATAGGTTTGGATCTGCTCTTCGGTAAGCGCTTTTCTTTGTTCTCTTGATAACAAATAGGCTTGTAAACGGCGTGTCGCCATGTCCTCAGCAAGAACAGTTCGAAGGCTATCCTTACGTTCTGCATCGCCTTTATCACTTGACGCCAGAACACGAAGTTTATCGACAAGATCAACAATAAAGGTCTCAGGGTCTGCCGTTTCTACACGTCCCTGCTCAGCCTGGCTATCAGCTTGCGCGTACGCCATGTCAGCTGGGGAAACGGTCAGCAACTGACCGCCAAACAGCACAAAAAGAGCTAATCTAAAATTCATTCGAGAAAAAAGGGACAAATTATAATTCTCCGCTAAATACACAACAGCGTTTTACTAAGATACCAACATATGCCTGGGCACACCTTAAAGAAACATAACGAGCTGTTATATTACAGGTATTTTAGGTTTACTCTTCCCCGCACCAAGTTTGTCGAGTAACCAAGGCTGCACCAGAATTGTGCAAATAAGCGTAAAGCCAATCGCCAGGCTAAGAAGTATTCCCATACTGGCAACACCACGATGCGCCGAGAACATAAGTGTCCCAAAGGAACAGATTGTTGTCACAGCGCTAAAAAAGACAGCCCGGGGTGTAGACGTTTCATAGACATCAGCCGCTGTTGCTTCACGCCGCGCGCGCATGCCCAGATGTATCCCGCTGTCAGCCCCAACCCCAACCAGAAGCGGCACGGCAATCACATTGGCAAAGTTAAATGGTACGCCAATTAAAACCGCAGTCGCTGTTGTTAGCACGGCTGCCAGCACCAAAGAGAATAAAATAACACTCACCAGCAAGCCATCACGCAGTATTGCAACAAGCAGCAGTGCCACAGCAAACCAGGCGCAAAACATGGCTATGAGCATCGCCCTGGAAATAACGCGCCCGGATTCAAGAACGCTTCGTGCTGAACCAGCGGCATTCGGGGCAAGTTCGCGGACGGCATGAACAAAAGACGTGCGTGAGGCTTCGTTGCGCAAATCGGCCGTTGGTTCGATTTGCAATCGTAAGCGCCCATCCGCAGCAACAAATCTATTTTTCAAAATGTTCGGCAGTGCCTCGAAAGTGACCTCCTCAGGATAAATCTGCTGTTCGAGACGTTCATATTGTTGCCCCCAGAACCGGAAGATATCCCCCTCAACCTCACTGCGCAGAGATGCGTTCTCACTTAATGCCGCTTGATAGTTCACCAAGCTATCAGTCAGCGCAAGCGTTGCCGGTGTCGGGTACTTTTTGAGCGCATCATTTAAGCGGTCCGAAGCGCTTGCTAATAAATCCTCTGAAGGCACCTCGTTACTTTCAAAAATAAATCCCAAGCCAATCGAGGCAATATCAATCGCATCAAGTTTATCATATTGCTCCTTAGGGATAAGATCTTCAGGGCCAATCACCTCGCGCACCTGAGAGAGCGCCTCCAGCTGGGGCTTGACCTGATCAACCGCTGCGGCATCCGGCAGGAGCAGTGACAGGTTATAGGGCTGTGTATCTTCATCATCAAAAAGCATATTAAACGCTGTAACAGATGGGGCATCAGGGTCCCGCAATGCCATAGGATCAGCGTCAAAGCGAACACTTGGCATTAAGAACAAAGAGAGCCCACCGAGCACAATCATTGAAACCGCGATCCGAGCCTTCACAGGACCAGATAGGCCGATACTGGCGAAAAAGGCTGAGTTGGACGACTCGACTACTTTCTCATTACGTATTCCGGAATTTGGCGGCAAAAGGGCAAAGACGGCTGGCAGTAACGTAACCGCCACGACAAAAGCCACCAAAACACCAAACCCAGAAACGATGCCCAGCTGTGTCATACCTGTGAAGTATGTTGGCGCAAAAGCAAAGAAAGCAATCGCTGATGTTGGCGCGCACAAGGCAAGCGCGGCGCCGATGTGGTGGTTTGATTGCATAATCGATTGATGGCAAGATAGCCCTCTTGTACGTTCTTCCTGAACATGCATGGCAAGGTGGATCATAAAGTCGATCCCCAACCCAATCAGCAATACCATGAAAGCAATCGATACAAGATTAAGCGCCTCATACATGAGCGCAGCAAAACCTGCGGTAATCAAAATTGTTATAAGCAATGCGAGGAGTGATGTGCCTACTAAAACCCATGATCGCAGAGCCACCATTAGTAATATAATTATGAATAGCACTGAGAACGAGAGAGAAACTCCGATTCCGTCTCTTACACTGTTTAGCTCCTCTGTTCGCAGCACAGCATTACCGGTTATATCAGCTGTGACCTCGAAATCGCCATTCGAGACCAGTTTTTTTACGGCCTTGTCGATCGCAAATACGGCCGGACGCGCCGGTTGCAATCTGCTTAAATCCAAAACTGGAGAAATCGAGACAATACGTTGGTGCAGGTCTGGATTGTCATCCTCATCAGCTGCAACAAAAATTTCCTGCCATGATAAAGGTTCAGGTGTTCCATCCAGACGAGAATCTATCGTTTCGGCAACACTGGCAATCGCTCTTTCCAAGGCTTCAGAAAGCGGTTCACCCGCCTCCAAGGGTTCGAACGCATCAGCCAATGCTAAATAAAGTCGATCCATATCTGGCGTTCGCCCCAGTCGCTTTAGGACAGGGCCTGCAGCTGATATATTTGCCAAGACTTCGTCAAGCTCATCAGAGTCAAGATAAAGCAAGCCGTTTTGTATCAGATACGGATCAGCACTTGCTGCAAATACGTCTGTTGCGACATCGGTTCGTTGACGCATTTCATCAACAAGCAGCTTGGTAAAAGCATCCGCCTCATCTTCGCTACGAGCCCTGACGATAACTGTGACGCGGTTTTCCTCATCAGGAAAAGCAGCCTCAAAATCCAACTGTGCTTGTCTGTAATCTAGCTTGGATGAGACCATTTGCGATGTATCAGAGTTTACGCCCAGCCCATTCAGCGCCAGTAAAAAGCCAATAATCGCGACCGCAATTAGAAAAGCAATTGCTTTGCGTGGTTGACGCATAACAGCGGACATCCATGCCCAAAGTACACCTTCTATTCGCGTGAGTAAGCGTTGGTTCATATGGGGGGCACTAATTGGAATTTCCACAAAATTTCAGATTCCTACTCTAGCCCGCATCCTTGCAACGTGTCTACAGCTCTGATGTTATGCAGCGCGAATTTTCCCCGCATAGACTGACGCATCGCCAGCCAGGTCGGCAACCATGACTCGGCTTTGATCTTGTGGCCCCTGAAAAATCAACCGCCCAGCCGGAACCTGCCTGAAACCTATCTCACCAAAGTATTCTGGAGCACCGATCAGGACAGCGCCTCGCCACCCTTCTTTTTGTGCAGCTTGCAGCGCGGCCAGTGTAACTTGCAAGCCAAGTTTCTCCCCACGCGCTTCAGGGCTAACCGCTACGGGGCCGACAAAGAGCGCATCCCCGCCGGTTTCAACGCGAACAGGCCATATGCGCGTAGCTGCAATCAATTTACCTGCTCGTATGGCGACGCGACTAAGCGCGGGCAAGCTTGTATTATACTCCCGCAAGCGTTCAGCCGTTTTCGCAAAATGACCCGGACCAAAAGTTTCATCATATAAGGCCTCAATAGCCTCTGCATGCGCGGAAGGTATTTCCGGTATTATTCGTGTGCCAGCCCCAGACATATTCAGCTTCCAATCGGGCGATCTGGAAAAGCAAGCTGGTTACGCGCAATCCATGCATCTGTGACATAGTTTATAATCAGCGACTTGCGTACGCCCTTGATCGGACGCTTTTCAAACCCATGAAACGTATCATCTGACGGTACGAAGATCATTGCGCTATTTGGAATAAACGGCGCGGCGCCAATATGCCTTTTATCGTCATCATAAATATCTGTTCCCAATCCTGAATGCGCAGGGTCATCTGACAAATAAAGCAGCAGCGTGAAAAGCTTCACACCCAAATCCGAATGGGGCTGAAGCCAGAAACCATCAATATCCTGAGCGTATTCCATCCGCAGGTAAGATCCAGATAAATTCGTCTGGAAGGTCTCCTCAATCGCACCGGTGACGACAGAGCTCTGGAAAGCCAGGGCGGTCGTGTTTACAACTTCAAAAGCAGCACGGTTGGCCGCATCGAAATATGTCCGCGTGGCATTGTGTTTTTCACGCTTACCCGACACACCACCCAGATCAGGTGCCTCAAATGGTAAGGCACAAATATCGCCGACAAGCCTATCAGGTAGCAGCGTATGCGCCTCCCAATATGTGTAGGGTGCGCGGTTTTCCTTAGCAGCAGCAAAGCTCGCACACACCGATTGGCACACGACATCTACGCTGATATCTATTGAAGGCTTATCTGTATTGGCCATCATAGCGACCTAGCAGACCAGCCTCATAAGGCAAGCAAAACCGAAGATGCAGCTACAGCTCTTCATTTATTTCTGGTACAAGCGCAAGGTCTTGTTCTAGTTATGAGCAGTATAGATTGAATGATACGGCAGGAGGATAAAATGGGCGTTCTGACAGGAAAAACGATTCTGGTTACCGGCGGCGGAAATGGCATCGGTAAGGAAACAGCCCTGCTGGCTGCGCGCGAAGGGGCCAATGTATTAGTGAACGATCTGGGCGGTTCGCTGACTGGCGACGATGCGGGCGAGGAAGGCCCTGCCGAAGCTGTCGCCAATGAAATTATCGCCGCGGGTGGCAAGGCCGCGTTTAACTCCGAAAGTGTGACCGATATGGCCGCGGTGAAAGATATGGTGCAACAAGCCATTGATACATTTGGCGGTCTCGACTCTGTTATCAATCCCGCAGGAATCTTACGCGATGGCATGTTCCACAAGATGAGCGAAAATGACTGGAAAGCCGTCATTGATGTTCATCTACATGGCACCTTCAATGTGACTCGCGCCTCGATTGAGTATTTCCGCGAGAAAGAAGCGGGTAATTATGTTCTTTTTACCTCGACATCCGGCCTGATTGGCAATATCGGACAGGCCAATTATGCGGCCGCCAAAATGGGCATTATGGGCCTTTCACGCATTATCGCCATGGAAGGGGCCCGTAAGAATGTCCGCTCCAACATCATCGCACCCTTCGCCTGGACACGCATGATTGCCTCTATTCCGGTTAAGGATGAGGCTGGCGCTGAACGCGTCGAGCGTATGAAAAATGGTATGCGCGCAGATCAGGTTGCACAACTTGCTGTCGCCCTTTGCGCCGACAAGGCCGCAAGCACATCAGGACAAATTTTCAGCGTGCGCGGCAATGAGGTCGTCCTCTTCGACCAACCGCGTCCGGTCAAATCCATGACAATGAGCCAGGGCTGGACACCCGAAACTCTGCTTGATGTCGCCCTGCCCGGCATGGAGGCCGACATGTTCGACCTTGGCGCTACGACAAGCGTGTTTCCCTACCCACCTTTATAGACCTCACTTGGTTTGCTTTGCTTGATATGCCTCACGGGCCGTGGCGGTGGTTTATGCTTGCTTCCCGCGTCGGTTTCGC
>CAYUFN010000078.1:0-13002 GCA_964443965.1 uncultured Hyphomonas sp.
TCATATTATGTCGCGCCCGGTCATTTGCCAGACGGGCATGATTGGAGACTTCATAGGCTGGCAGTCCGCCAGCTTGCGTCAGTGCATCTGTCATCTCATACATGTCAGCCTGCAGCGTATCTGGCAGCGGGGTAAGCGTACCGCGCTTGCTGGCTTGATAAAACGCTGTGCCCGGCGCAATCGTCAACTCATATAACGAAAGATGTGGCGCTTGGAGTGCTAGTGCAGCGCGCAGCTCACCTTCCCAGTCTTTTAGCGTTTGGCCCGGACGAGCGTAAATCATATCCAGCGAAAAGCTTTCAAAGTGTGTGTGCGCAATCTCTGCGGCTGTGCGGGCATCGGCGCTATTATGATCGCGCCCTAAAAAGCTGAGGGCCACATCATCAAGCGATTGCAGGCCGATCGACAAGCGGTTGATACCAGCTGTTTGCCAGTCGCGCGCCACTGCTTGCGTGACATTGTTCGGGTTGGCCTCCAGCGTAATTTCACAATCAGATTGCAATCCAAAGCTTGTTTCACAAGCACTCACGATCCGTTCCATTTGATCTGCCCGCATCAGTGAGGGGGTGCCCCCGCCGAGAAAAATTGAATTGAGTGGCGGATGGTCAGGCATGGTTGCAGCCTGGTATGCCAGGTCTGCAAGAATCGCTTCCAATAAATCGTCCGTATCGCGATTTTTGGCAGTATAGACATTGAAGTCACAATAGGGGCATATGCGCGCGCAATATGGCCAGTGAACATAAACACCAAACCCATAGTTCGGTCCGAAAGGCGCAGCGACACTAGTCACGCATAAGGGCCGCTTTAAGTTGCGCAAAAGCATCGGCACGGTGGCTCATTGCATGCTTTTTGGCTGGATCCATTTCTCCGAAAGTTAGCGTCTCGCCCTCGGCAATAAAAATGGGGTCATAACCAAACCCTTTGTCTCCGCGTGGCGGGAAGGTCAGTGCGCCATGAACATAGCCTTCAAAGACCACAGCTTCACCGTCTGGCCAGACAACAGCAAGTGCACAGACAAATTTGGCGCGCCTGTTTCCCGAACCTTCAATCTCCAGCTCTCGCCGCACCTTTTCCATTGCTACAGAGAAATCTTTTCCAGGGCCGGCCCAGCGTGCTGAGTAAATTCCTGGTGCACCGCCAAGCGCCTCAACAGCAAGACCTGAATCATCAGACAGCGCCGGCGCGCCTGTTGCATCAGCGGCTGCGCGTGCTTTCAAGATGGCATTGCCCGTAAAGGTTGGCTCAGTTTCCTCAGGTTCACCAAGCTTCAGCTCAATGGCAGACACAACCTGGAAACCGAGCGGTTCCATCAACTCCTTTAATTCACGCACTTTTCCGGGATTATGCGTGGCGGCGACCAATCGGCCGGGGGTGATCTGTCTGTGCGGCATGGTCTGGTATGTCCTGTTTATTTTCGTCTGCTTAAAGAGGCGATATGTGTCCCATTACGGGATATGTGAAATTATCGTTTGTCGGTAAGGCTGAATATCTGTTATAGATGCACATAACTGAGTCAGAAACGGAACGGAAGTGCATGAAGGCTACAGAGCATAATTCAGTCGCAGCCTTTCTTGAGGTGTTTGTGCAACTGGTCATGTGGGCTGTCCTTATTATCAGCCTCTTGATTATCGTTCTGTTTGGTTTGGGATTCATGGCCAGCATCAATGGCGGCCAGTTTGAAATCCCGGGCGGGGATGCACTGTCGCGCGGCGTAGCACCGGAACTTTTTATCTCTGCACTGGCAACCGCATTCGTTATTTTGCCAGGTATTATCTATATTTGCGTCCAGCTGCGGCGTATCCTTAAAACGCTTGCCGAGGGCGACCCCTTCGTGCCTGATAATGCACCGCGCTTATTGAAAATTGCATCGGCTATCGCCATTATGGAACTTGCACGCTACGGTGTGATTCTCTTGATTATGACGTTTTTGACGTTTGAGCCGGGGGCTGGCCCCCGATTTTCAGTTAGTCTCGTTGCCTGGGTATCAGCCGCTGCAATGCTGGTGTTCTCTCAGGTTTTTCGTGAAGGCAGCCGCCTTCGTGAAGAAGAAAAGATGACGGTTTAGGAGTTTCTATTGTCCATACGTGTAACACTTGATCGCGTTCTACTAGATCGCCGCATGTCTTTAACTGAATTATCAGAACGTGTGGGCGTCACCTTGGCGAATCTTTCGATTTTGAAAACGGGTAAAGCCAAAGCGGTGCGGTTCTCAACGCTCGAAGCGCTTTGCCGTGAGCTTGAGTGCCAGCCCGGCGATATTTTGGTTTACGATGGCGAAACCTCCGCCGAACGCGTCGCAGCAGAATAAACCGTGTGTCGGGGGCTCTCATGAGTTTACAGCCTTTCCATCTCGCAATTCCAGTTGACGATCTGGCGCAAGCAGAAGCTTTTTATGGACAGCTCTTTGGCTGCCCAATCGGTCGCCGATCGGAGGAGTGGATAGATTTCAACTTTTTCGGCCATCAACTTGTCACCCACCTTGCCCCAGACGAATGTGGGGCAGCGCATACGAGCAATGTCGACGGGAAGGCGGTGCCTGTAAAACACTTCGGCGTTGTCTTAACACCTGATGATTGGAAAGCGCTGGCAGGAAAGCTTGAGGTTGCAGGGGTCGCTTTCATTATAGAGCCCGGCATCCGCTTTGCTGGTCAGCCCGGTGAACAGGGAACTTTTTTCCTGCTTGATCCTGCCGGGAATGCGCTGGAGTTCAAATATTTTGAAGATATGGATGCCTTGTTTCGCGCTTAAAAGTGATCAGCTGTTTTTTGCCGCATACATAAGTTTTATGTGACGGCACCGGGTTTAACCTATATAGGCAAAAATGTCTTTTAGGGTCTGACTTTCAGGAATTCATATACCATGCGTCTTCTCTCTGCGCTCCTAAAGCGCGCCATTCAGGCGGGCAAACTGACAATTACTGATTATGACGGCGCAGTTTATGAGTTTGGGCCAGGCGCTGACGCAGAGGGACATCCCGGTGAAGTTGCCATCCGGCTAACAGGAAGGGGGGCCGCCTTCAAAATTGCACGTGATCCTGCGCTCGGCGCGGCTGAGGCCTACATGGATGGGCGTCTTGTTATGGAAGATGGCTATGAGATCTACGACCTCCTCAAGCTTGTCACATATAATTTCCGCTGGGTACCGGGAAATAAACTACACAAGATTACCCAGCAGCCACGCTGGAAAACCTGGTGGGAAGGAAAGAACCATGCGCGCCGGGCCAAGCGAAATGTAGCACACCATTACGATCTATCTGACCATCTTTATGATTTGTTTCTGGATGCGAACCGGCAATATTCCTGTGCCTATTGGCGTCCTGAAAATACTGAGGACCTGGCACAGGCCCAGGGGGATAAACTGGCGCATATTGCAGCAAAGCTTCTATTAAAGCCCGGGCAACGTGTTCTGGATATTGGGTGTGGATGGGGTGGCATGGCGCTTTATCTCAATAAGGTTGCCGGTGTTGAGGTTTTGGGCGTTACCCTGTCAGAAGAGCAATTGGCTGTTGCGCGGAACCGGGCAGAAGCGGCAGGGGTCGCCGATCAGGTTAAATTCGAACTGATCGATTATCGCGAAGTGTCAGGGCCGTTTGACCGGATTGTTTCTGTCGGCATGTTTGAACATGTCGGCGTGCCCCAATACCAGACATATTTTTCCAAAGTTGCCGACTTGCTGACAGATGATGGCGTCGCTCTAATCCACTCCATTGGGCGGGCCGATGGTCCGGGCGCAACCGATAGCTTCATGGCAAAATATATTTTCCCGGGTGGTTATGTGCCCGCGCTCTCAGAGATTACGCCAAAGATTGAGCGTGCGCAGCTATGGGTCAGCGATATTGAAATTCTACGACTTCATTATGCGCGAACGTGCGAGGCTTGGTATAAGACATGTGTTGCGAAGAAAGATGAGATCGTTGCACTTTATGATGAAAAATTCTGGCGCATGTGGGTGTTTTATCTGGCAGGCGCTGCGATGGCGTTTCGCCACATGGGACAGATGGTGTTTCAGGTCCAACTCGCCAAATCACTCGAAGCTGTGCCGATCACGCGTGACTATATTGTTGAGACGGAACGCCATTATGCCCGGCTGGTCGCAAGCTAGCAAAGTTGTGCAAGTCTAATTATGAGTCAGGCCATAGAACTTCCGGGTTCTTCATTGTCTTGATTTCCAAAATGTTATTGTTTGGATCGGCAATGAAAAAAGTTTCCTGCTCATACTTATCACCGGCAAAGCGGCGATAGGGTTTGTCGATATATTCAAGACCTGCTGCAGCAATACGGGCCTTGAGTGCATCAAAGTCATCCTGCGTTAGGTGAATACCAAAATGTGGCACCAGAACCGCGCCCATATCAACATCATGGCGCACATTGGGAAGCTGTTCTTCACTTTGGTGCAGCGTCAGCTCATTCCCCCAGAAGTTAACATCAACCCATCGCCCATCTTCCCCATTACCAAGCGTGCAGCCAAAAACATCAGTGTAAAATTTTACAGTCGTTTTCAGATCGCCAGCCGGAATAGCGAGGTGTACAATAGCAGACATGGTTCATCCCTGATTAGTTTCGTTTGAAACTATATAGGCTAAACAGATGCTACAGGAAAGAAGAAATACCGATAAGCGCGCGGCTTTATATCGCCGCTTAACCACACTTGCGGTTTATTCACCCTCATCGAGCTTCACACCGTAAAGCTCTAGGCGGTGGTCAACCAGTTTATAGCCGAGCTCTTTGGCGATAAATTCCTGCAAGCGTTCGATTTCCTCGTTCTGAAACTCGATCACATCCCCGGTGCGCACATCAATCAAATGATCATGATGCTCATCAGGCACTTCTTCAAAGCGTGAGCGGCCATCGCGGAAATCATGGCGTTCGATGATATTGGATTCTTCAAACAGCTTCACTGTGCGGTAAACTGTTGCCAGAGAAATAGAGGAGTCCAGAGCATTGGCGCGCCGGTGTAATTCTTCAGCATCCGGGTGATCATCAGAGGTCGAGAGGACACGCGCAATCGTGCGGCGCTGATCAGTCATCCGCAAACCTTTTTCGATACAGAGTTTTTCCAACCTATCCATGTGCCCTAAATGCCCTGTGTCTGCTTTAAAGTCCAGTCAAATCAGATGACATCAAAATTGCGTCGACTTTGTTTTGGGCTGTACGTTTGTAATAAGCTTTTCGCCGCCCGTCCTCTCTAAAGCCGAGCGCTTTATAAAGCGCGATCGCGGCTGCATTGTCCGCAGCAACATCCAGCAGACACCGCCTAATGCCGCGCTGAGTTAAATGCCCAAAAGCAGTTTTCAGCAACGTGCGGGCATATCCCTTGCGCTGGGCCCCTGTCATTGTGGCTAATGTCAACATCTCTGCATCCTCAAGGACACGTTGGAACAACACAAAGCTGGCAATTTCCTCAGTGTCATTGGGCAATGACACCCCCAGTCCAAACACAGCTGGCTTGGCCAGTTCCGACCGCAGGGCTGCCGGGCTCCAGGGGGCAGCAAACGCGCTGGCATGTATCATCGCCAACATGCGTGCATCATCTGGTCTGAGAATCCGAAAATCAGCCATTTTGCTTTTTGGGCTTGGCTTTATGAATTTCCGGCGCGCGCGCATAGACCGGGGCAGCTGGACGCTCCGCTGGGGTAAGCGCCACCGCCTTTAACCCAGCCCACGCCGCACGTGGTGTCGCGGTTTCAATATCGCGCGGGTCAAGGGCCGTTTCAGGCGTTTCAACAACAGGTGTCACGCCGAGGCCCTCTTGTAATTCCTGTGTCCACCATGTGCGGTCCGGCGGGCGTTTTTGTGCAGGCAGCGCGGCTCTGGCTGGCCCGATCATCTCTGGTGGCAGGCCGGCTTCAAGGCTGGTGACCCCAATGGCAGGGATGCCCAGGGCCAAGGCCAGCCCGCGCACAAAAGACACTCCAATCCGAATGCCGGTAAAGCTACCTGGCCCTGTCACAACCGCCAGCCGATCCAGATCTCCAAGGTTCGCGCCCGCGCTCAATAATACCTCATCGACCAGCCCCGGCAGGCGGCCATCTTGCCCACGCACCAACGCTTCACGCTGTTCAGCCAATACAGTGTCGCCGCGCACCAGTGCCACATCGCAGGCCGCTTCAGCTGTATTAATCGCAAGGATCAGCATAGCTTCTGGAATGGCTTAAAGAATGGCGCAAGCATCATCAAAGGTGAGCCGTGGAAGGCGGTCAAAAATACTTTCACGGTCACCATGTCCGACATTGCAAAGCCAGTTTGACCGCCAGCGCGCCCGTGCGCCCGTCATAAATTCACCGTCCACGCCAGCATTATCAAAGCCAGACATCGGTCCACAATCGAGCCCCACCGCACGCGCCGCGATTAGCATATAAGCGCTTTGCAGTGTGCCATTGCGGAATGCATTTTCAGCGCGCGCCTCTTCGTCAGCAAACCAATTCTTGGCGTCCGGCGCATGCGGGAATAGTTCGGGCATTTTCTCATGAAAATCGAGGTCATGCGCGCAAATGACTGTCCAGGGCGCTGTCATGGTTTTATCAACATTGCCGTCATCAAGAAAAGGCTTTAGGCGTTCCTTACCCTCTGATCCTTTGGCCAGAAAAATAAATCGCGCCGGGCAGCCATTGGCTGCCGTTGGGCCCCATTTGGTCAAATCATACACCGCCCGCATCAAGACCTCGGGAACAGCCTCATCGGTCCAGCCATTATAAGATCGTGCCCGGCGGAACAGCGTGTTCAGCCCATTATCAGAAATCGGATCAGCCATGTGTGGCTCCTTGTCTATACGCATGTTGTAATATGCTCTAGCGCGCACGCGGATGCGGGGCAATGGGGCAGGGCAACACTCTCTAGCGCTTTTTACTTCTACTATAACAGACTTTCCCGCGCCTCCCGCTGCCCCAACGTGCGCTGGTAAACCGTGAAGAAAGGGATATGACAGAAAAAGTCCGAGCGCTAGCTCGCAAGCGTAACTATGCGCCGGGCGAAAGCCCGCTCCGGCACAGCCTTGAGCCCGCTTCATCGCGCCTGCGGGAAGCAAGCATAAACCACCGCCTCGGCCGGTGAGACAAATAAACCGCTGCTGAGCAGCGCGACGCAAAACACTAAATATGCAGCGCGTGCCCAAGTGTTCTCAGGGCGGCTTCCTGCAAGGCTTCGCCCTGTGTTGGGTGGGCGTGGATTGTGCCAGCGATGTCTTCAAGTGTTGCGCCCATTTCCAGCGCAAGCCCGAAGGCGGCTGCGAGTTCTGAAACGCCGCCGCCAACGGCTTGAACGCCAAGGACAAGATGGTTGTCGGCGCGTGCCACAATGCGCACAAATCCGTCTTCGGCTTCCATGCTCATTGCCCGGCCATTGGCAGCAAATGGGAAGAGAGCGGTTTTGATCTCAACCCCTGTGACTTTGGCTTCCTCAGGCGAAAGGCCCGCGGTGAGGACTTCAGGGTCGGTAAAACAAACAGCCGGAATGGCGACCTTGTCCCAGGTGCGGTTATGTCCGGCGACAATTTCGGCAACCATTTCGCCTTGTGCCATGGCGCGGTGTGCCAGCATCGGTTCGCCAGTGACATCGCCAATTGCATAGATACCGCTGATCGAGGTGCGGCATTGGTCGTTAATTTTGATGAAAGGACCGTCCATATCTAGCGGGATAGCTTCGCGGCCCCAACCGTTTATAACAGGCTTACGGCCAACTGTTACAAGAATTTTGTCACACGCGGTCTTGGCCAGCTTGCCCGCGCTGTCGGTAAACTCAAGTGACTTTTTATCCTTAGACAGCCCCTTTGCGCGCGCGCCAAGATGGAGCGTAACGCCCAATTCTTTCAGGCGCTTGAGGACAGGCTTTGTCAGTTCGATGTCATAGGTTGGAAGGACTGAGTCCATTGCTTCGACCAGAGTGACCTTCGCCCCAAGCTTGGCATAAGCTATGCCCAGTTCGAGCCCGATATAGCCCGCACCAATAACGGCGAGTTTGTCAGGTACTTTTTTCAGTGCCAGGGCCTCGGTTGAGGACATCACTTTGCCGCCATAGGGAAGGAAGGGCAGTTCAACAGGCGCAGAGCCGGTTGCGATAACAATCGTTTCAGCGGAGATGGAAGTTGCGCCATCCTTATCGACAACTTCAACGGTCTTGCCATCTACAAAACTGGCATGGCCCGGCACAATACGCACTTTGGACTTCTTCAAAAGGCTGCCAACCCCGCCGGTCAGGCGTTTGACGATACCGTCTTTCCATTTGATCGTTTTTGCCAGATTGATTTCAGGCGCACTAGTCGTGATGCCAAGCGGAGAGCTATTTGAAAGGTGCCCAGCGTCATGAAACGCTTCAGCCGCATGAATCAGCGCTTTGGAAGGAATACACCCAACGTTCAGGCAAGTGCCGCCAAGGGCTTTGGAATCGACAATGATCGTATCAACCCCAAGCTGACCAGCACGTATCGCGGTCACATATCCACCCGGGCCCGCGCCGATGATAAGCAGTTTACATTTCATATCAGCCATATCTCTAATCCTCGATAAAGATCATCGCTGGCGCCTCGAGCAGTGCCTTGATGCGTTGAATGAAGACGGCCGCATCCCAGCCATCAATCACGCGGTGATCAAAGCTCGATGATAGGTTCATCATTTTGCGTGGCTGGAAAGCCGTACCATCCCATTGCGGCAGTGTCCGCATCTTATTGACACCGATGATTGCCACTTCAGGGTGGTTAATTACAGGGGTCGTGACAATGCCGCCCATCTTTCCAAGGGATGTAATTGTGATGGTCGACCCTGAAAGTTCATCACGGCTGGCAGTGCCGTTCTTGGCTGCATCTGCCAGACGCGCCACTTCGCCTGCACAATCCCAAAGCCCGCGTGTCTCCACATGTTTGACCACCGGGACGACGAGCCCATTTGATGTTTGCGCAGCCACGCCCATGTGTAGTCCGCCGTGCTGGTGCACAATGCCGGCCTCATCGTCATAAATAGAGTTCATTTGCGGCTGCTCGGCAATCGCCTTGGCCATTGCCTGCATCAAGAAGGGGAGAAGTGTAAGTTTTGGTTGGCCATCTACACGCGCGGCATTCAGTTCAGCGCGCAACTTTTCAAGATCGGTCATATCCACTTCATCGACATAGGTAATATGCGGAATACGTGATTTGGAGATCGCCATTTTTTCCGCAATTTTGCGACGCAGGCCAACCATTGGGATATCTTTGATAGACGTATTCGCCTTGCGGGTCGAAGGAGTAGACGTGCCAGAAGCACCTGCAGCAAACACGGCATCAAGATCATCATGTGTAATGCGACCCGCCGGACCAGTGCCAGGAACTTGTCGCAGATCTATACCGCCATCGAGTGCGCGTTTGCGGATGGCAGGGGAAGCAATCGGTTTCACACCCTCAGGGCGCGGAGCACCGCGAGACTGTATCGGTTTTGCAGCCTCGGCTGGCTTTGTCGCCGATCTTGAAGCAGACGATGCTTCCAGTATTACCTTTTCTTTTGTTGGCTTTGCATCTTGCTTTGGTTTTTGTTCGCTCTTTGAGTCAGCGGCAATCGGCGCTTCATCTGCCTCGCCAACATTCCCTTCGCCTTCGACTTCCAGTTTGAGCAGGGGCGCGCCAACGGCGAGAATTTCGCCGATTTTTCCACCGCGCCACACAACTTTGCCATCAACAGGGGCTGGAATTTCGACGGTCGCCTTATCCGTCATCACTGCGGCTAGAACATCGTCTTCGCGTACCAGCTGGCCGTCTTCGACCAACCATTCAACAAGCTCTGCCTCTGCAACGCCTTCGCCAACATCAGGGAGTTTGATAATATGTTCGCCCATAGGCTTAGCCCTCCATCACTTTTTTCAAGGCCGCACCAACGCGAGCTGGCCCCGGAAAGTAATCCCACTCCTGCGCGTGAGGATAGGGGGTATCCCATCCAGTGACGCGGGCAATCGGCGCTTCAAGATGATAGAAGCAGCTTTCCTGAACGAGCGACATCAGTTCTGCGCCAAAGCCACAGGTTTTCGTAGCCTCATGCAGGATCACGCAGCGCCCGGTGCGTTTGACTGATGTTTCAATTGTATCCATATCCAAGGGAAGGATCGTACGCAGATCAATAACCTCTCCATCAACACCGCTTTCTTCAACAGCTGTCAAGGCGACATGGACCATTGTCCCATAGGCCAGAATGGTGACATCCTCACCAGGACGAAGGATGGCCGCTTTGCCAAGTGGGATTGTGTAATAACCTTCAGGTACTTCACCAAGCTCATGCTTGGACCATGGCGTAATCGGGCGATCATGGTGGCCGTCAAAGGGGCCATTGTATAGGCGCTTGGGCTCCAGGAAAATCACGGGATCTTCGTCTTCGATCGAGGCGGCAAGCAAGCCTTTCGCATCATATGGATTAGACGGGATAACAGTCTTCAGGCCGCAAACATGTGCAAACAGCGCTTCAGGGCTTTGTGAGTGCGTCTGACCGCCATAAATACCACCGCCTGTTGGCATACGCACAGTCATCGGAGCCGTAAAATCACCATTGGAGCGATAACGAAGACGCGCGGCCTCCTGTGATAGCTGATCGTAACCAGGGTACATATAATCTGCAAACTGAATTTCGACGCAAGGGCGCAATCCATAGGCTGCCATGCCTATGGCCGTGCCGATAATCCCGCTTTCATTTATGGGAGAGTCAAAGCAGCGCTCTTTTCCATAGGTTTCCTGCAGGCCAGCCGTACAGCGAAAAACCCCGCCAAAATAGCCGACGTCCTCGCCATAAACCACGACATTATCGTCCCGCCCCATGGCGACATGCTGAGCACTGCGAATGGCTTCAATCATTGTCATGCGTGCCATGATTAAACGCCTGCCTCCTGTCTTTGCTTGCGAAGATGCGGTGGGGTTTCTGCAAAGACATCCTCAAACATCTCAGCAGAACTTGGCCCGTCGCCGGCATGCAGCGTGCCGTTTTTCTCGGCCTCTTTTTGCAAGCGTATAATTTCGGACTCAATCTGGGCTCCGGTCTGCGCGTGTCGCTCATCTGACCAGGCGCCGCGTTTTATAAGGTATGTCTTCAAACGCTCAATCGGGTCACCTAGTGGCCAAACTTCTGACTCTTCCTTGGGGCGATAGGCCGACGGGTCATCAGATGTCGAATGCGCACCGGTCCGATAGGTCACATGTTCAATGAGTGTCGGCCCATGTCCCTTGCGGGCGCGTTCGGCAGCCCATTTGGAGACAGCATAGACGGCGAGAAAGTCGTTTCCGTCAACACGCAGAGATGGAATGCCAAAGCCGTGTCCACGTGCGGCAAACGTCGCAGCGCCGCCACGTGCGATGCCCTGGAAGGTTGAAATCGCCCACTGATTATTGACGATGTTCAATACAACAGGTGCGCGATAAGTTGAGGCAAATACCATCGCAGAATGAAAATCAGATTCAGCTGTTGAGCCGTCCCCAATCCAACCAGCTGCAATCTTTGTATCGCCTTTGATTGCAGAGGCCATCGCCCAGCCCACGGCCTGAACGAACTGCGTCGCTAAATTTCCGGAGATTGAGAAGAAACCATGTTCCTTAGAGGAGTACATAATTGGCAATTGGCGGCCGCGTAGGGGGTCTTCGGAATTGGAATAAACCTGGTTCATCATATCCAGAATTGGATAATCTGTTGAGATCAACAAACCCTGTTGGCGATAAGTAGGGAAATTCATATCCCCTTTTTCAAGTGCTTGATGAAAGGCGCAAGCGACAGCCTCCTCGCCAAGGCATTGCATGTAGAAGCTGGTCTTGCCCTGGCGTTGTGCCATCTGCATACGTTTGTCATAGGCGCGTACAGTCATCATATTTTTCAGACCAATCAACGCCTCGTCATCTGAGAGCAGGTCGGCCCATTCACCAACAGCATCACCATCGCGTTTCATTACGCGGATAATCGTATAAGCCAGATCACGTATATCTTTAGAATCGACGTCAATCTCCGGACGGCGGACAGTGCCAGCTTTGGGCAATTCCAGCCCGCTAAAGTCAGGTTGATCGCCAGGGCGGAATTCCGGTTCAGGCACATGTAGTTTTAATGGCTTCGGTTTGGCCATGCCAGCATCCTCCAGATTTTTACGTGTTATACGCTAGATTTTCGGAAAAATAAGACTTAATTTGCCCATAAATAGTAATTTTCCCGCATACGCTTGCCGAATATTTGCAAAATACGGGCAAATATTTCTTTTTACCGTAGGCGGGAATATGAAAGCGGCTAGATTCGACGCCAGCTGGCCCCATCGGCCCCGTCCATGATTTCAATGCCTTCGGCTTTGAGTTCATCGCGGATGCGGTCGCTCTCGGTCCAGTCTTTCGCTGCGCGGGCGGCAATGCGGGCGTCCACCAGTGCGTCAATGCGGGCATTGTCATCACCATCTGTCCCCTTGGCCCATTCGGCTGGAGTGGATTGGAGCAGGCCGAGCAGATTGCCAGCGGCGAGGAGGCTGGCCTTGGCCTCAGCCATGCCTGTGCGATTAGCGGCTTCAGCTGCAGCATTGGCATCGCTTGCATATTTTGAGAGCGCAGCCAGAGCAATCGGTGTGTTCAGGTCATCACCTAAAGCCTTCATGACGGCGCCGGTCTCTGCGTCCGTCTCGTCTGCCTCCCACACTCGCCCCAACGCGCCGTAAAGCCGATCGAGCGTGGTTTTGGCCTGTGCTAGTAAATCCGGTGTCCAGTCGAGCGGCATGCGGTAGTGGCCAGACAGAAGCGCAAAGCGGATGACCTCGCCGTGCCAGTCTTCGAGCAAGTCTTTTAGCAAAACAACATTGCCAAGCGATTTCGACATCTTCTCGCCGGACATGTCGAGAAAGCCATTGTGCATCCAGACACGTGCCATCGGTGCGCCATGGGCGCACTGGCTCTGGGCGATTTCGTTTTCATGATGGGGGAATTGCAAATCCACACCGCCGCCATGAATGTCGATTGTTTCTCCAAGTTGAGCAGCGGCCATAGCTGAGCATTCAATATGCCAGCCGGGGCGCCCCTTGCCCCATGGGCTGTCCCAGATCG
>CAYUFN010000079.1:0-4760 GCA_964443965.1 uncultured Hyphomonas sp.
AAAAACGGATACATGAGGCCCAGCTAAATGCCCCATCTCTTGCTCGAGCTATTCTCCGAAGAAATCCCTGCGCGGATGCAGGCCAAGGCCGAGGCTGATCTGGGCAAGGCAATTGGTTATGCGCTAAAAGCAGCAGGGCTCAGTTTTTCTGATCTGAGAACCGTGTCCGGACCACGCCGCTTGGCTGTCATGGTTGATGGGGTGCCCGAGAAGTCTGCTGATGTGCGCGAGGAACGCAAGGGGCCTAAAGTCGGCGCGCCGGAACAAGCTGTGGCTGGGTTTATGCGTAGCGCAGGCTTGTCCGATATTTCACAGGCAGAAGTGCGTAGCGACCCAAAAAAAGGCGATTTTTACGTTGCTGTGATCGAAAAGCAGGGCCGCTCTGCAACTGATATTATTGCCGAAGCCGTGCCAGAGATTGTACGTGGCTTTCATTGGCCGAAGTCTATGCGCTGGGGCACAGGCGATCTGCGCTGGGTGCGACCTTTGCAGCGGATTTTGTGCGTACTTGGTGGCGCGGTGGTGCCGTTTGAAGTTGATGGCCTGGTGAGCGGCAATCAAACCGAAGGCCACCGTGTCCATGGGCGCGGGCCGTTCACGGTGACGGGCTGGGAAGACTATCAAACCCAGCTTGAAGGGGCAGGTCATGTAAAGCTTTCCCGTGAGGACCGGAGCGATCTGATACGGGCTGAGGCGACGCGGCTTTGCAAAGAGGCCGGGCTGGAACTGGTTGAGGATGAGGGATTGTTGCAGGAGGTGACGGGGCTGGCTGAATGGCCTGTGCCAGTGCTGGGCGCGATGGACCCGGCGTTTCTGGATCTGCCGCCCGAAGTGGTGAAGCTTTCGATGCGGACGCACCAGAAATATTTCGCCGTACGCGACCCGAAGACTGGCGCACTGGCTCCAAATTTCGTCACCGTGGCCAATATTGAAGCTGCTGATGGCGGCGCGAAGATCGCGGCAGGCAATGCCAAAGTGCTGTCCGCACGGCTCGATGATGCGCGCTTCTTCTGGGACAATGACAAGAAGGTCTCACTTGAAGCGCTTGCGCCAAAGCTCGCCAAGATCGAGTTCAAGAAAGAGCTGGGTAGTATCGCCGATAAGGTCGAGCGGGTCGCGGTTCTCGCGCGCGAATTGGCCCCCAAAGTCGGCGCTGATCCTGATCTGGCCGAACGCGCAGCACGGCTCGCCAAGGCCGACCTTGTCTCCGAGATGGTCTATGAGTTCCCCGAGCTGCAAGGCGTGATGGGGCGCTATTATGCTTTGGAGGCAGGCGAGGACCCGGCCGTGGCCGATGCCATCGCCGACCATTACCAGCCCCAAGGCCCAAGCAATCCGGTGCCAACCGCGCCTGTCTCAATCGCTGTTGCCCTCGCCGACAAGCTCGATACCGCAATTTACTTCTGGGGGATACCAGAACAGCCAACGGGTTCAAAAGATCCCTTTGCGCTTCGTCGTGCTTCGCTTGGTATCGTTAGAATCATTCTCGAAAATGCGGTTCGGTTAAATCTAACTACTCTATTAACCCCCATAGCTGCTGCAGCGCTGCAATTACTACCCAAGGGTCGTAGCCACTGGACCGAACTGTCAAAGCTACGCGAAGATGTGGCTGGGGATGGTTCTAGCATAGATACAAGTAAGATGGTCTCGCCAGAGGAAGCTTTGGTATTCGATTACGTCTTAGTTTTTTTGAAGGACCGCCTGAAACAATACCTGCGCGACAAGGGCGAACGGCATGATCTGATTGATGCTGTGTTTGCGCTTGGTGAGGATGACCTCGTTCTTATCACAAAACGCGTTTCCGCCCTTGGCAAATTTCTTGATACCGAAGACGGGACCAATCTGCTGGCTGGATACAAACGCGCGACGAATATCCTCAAAGCCGAAGAAAAGAAATCTGGCGAGCGCTATTCTGGCGAAGCACAGGCGTCAAAGCTGGTTGAGTCTGCTGAGAAAGTTCTCTTCACCGCCCTCACCAAAGCGCGCAAGGCGGCGGATACTGCACTTGAAAAAGAAGACTTTGAAGGCGCGATGGCAGCCCTCGCGCCGCTGCGTGCGCCTGTTGACTTGTTTTTCGACAGCGTCACTGTGAATACAGATGATGCTGCGGTGCGTCAAAACAGGCTCTTGATTTTGGCGTCCATGCGGGATGCTTTGCATTGCGTAGCGGATTTTTCTCGCATTGAAGCGAAAGGATAAGGTTGATGGCACAATTGGCAGAACAGCTGGACATGGAAACCTGGGTCTATTCCTTTGGCGGCGGCAATGCGGATGGCGACGCGTCTATGAAGAATTTGCTTGGTGGAAAAGGTGCAAATCTCGCTGAAATGGCCAAGCTTGGCCTGCCTGTGCCGCCGGGTTTTACAATCTCGACGGCCGTATGTACCGCCTATTATGAGCTGGAACGGGATTATCCGGCCACGCTTGCCGGGCAAGTGGAAGCTGCGCTCTCTCAACTCGAAGCTACATCCGGCAAAACATTTGGTGACCCTGAGAACCCGCTGCTGGTCTCAGTCCGCTCTGGCGCACGCGCCTCCATGCCCGGCATGATGGACACGGTGCTGAACCTCGGTCTCAACGCAGAAACAGCCAAAGGGCTGGCCGTTAAAGCCGGTGAACGCTTTGCCTATGACAGCTATCGCCGTTTCATTCAGATGTATTCAAATGTTGTGCTTGGCACTGCTCATGACACGTTTGAGTATATCCTCGATGATTATAAAGAAGAACGCGACTATTCCCTTGATACCGAAATGAGCGCCGAGGATTGGAAGGCGATCATTGTGAAGTATAAGCGCGCCGTTGAGGTTGAGCTTGGTCGCCCCTTCCCGGAAGATCCAAAGGAACAGCTTTGGGGAGCAATTGGCGCGGTGTTCGGCTCGTGGATGAATGACCGGGCGATCCTTTATCGCAAGCTGAATGATATTCCGGCTGAGTGGGGCACAGCGGTAACAGTTCAATCCATGGTGTTTGGCAATCTTGGCGAAACGTCTGCGACGGGGGTGGCCTTCACGCGCGACCCGTCAACCGGCGATAAGCATTTCTATGGCGAATTCCTAATCAATGCGCAAGGTGAAGATGTTGTAGCAGGCATTCGCACGCCTGCACCGATCTCGCGTCACCGCGCCGATGAGCTTGGTTCTGATGACGCGCCGCTCGAAGAAGCGATGCCTGCGGTCTATCAAGAGCTTGTCGCTGTGGCTGAAAAGCTTGAGGGTCATTATCGTGATATGCAAGACCTTGAATTCACTGTGGAAGATGGACGCCTCTATATGCTTCAAACGCGTAATGGCAAACGTACAGCTGCTGCAGCTTTGAAAATTGCCGTTGATATGGCGCGCGAAGGTGTCTTGAGTAAGGAAGAGGCCGTTCTGCGCCTTGAGCCGAGCCAACTTGATCAACTTCTTCATCCAACCATTGCGCCAGATGCTGTGCGTGATGTGGTGGTGCGTGGGCTACCAGCCAGCCCCGGCGCAGCTGTGGGTAAAGTCGTGTTTAATTCTGATGATGCTGCGAAGATGGCCGAGAGCGGTGAGGATGTTATCCTTGTACGTGTCGAAACGAGCCCGGAAGATATTCATGGCATGCACGCCTCGCGCGCGATTGTCACCGCGCGTGGTGGGATGACCTCGCATGCTGCTGTTGTAGCGCGCGGTATGGGGCGGCCTTGTGTGTGCGGCGCTGGCGGCCTTGTTATTGATGCTGAGGCGGGAGAGTTTCGTTTCGCTGGCCGGACGATTAAAGCGGGTGATGTTATCACTGTGGATGGTGCCTCGGGTGAGGTGTTGCTGGGCGCTGTGAAGATGACCAAGCCTGACCTTTCGGGCGACTTCGGACACTTAATGAGCTGGGCTGATGATGCACGAAAGCTGAAAGTGCGTACCAATGCCGATACGCCGGGCGATGTAGAAACAGCCCGTAGTTTCGGTGCTGAAGGGATAGGTCTGTGCCGCACAGAGCACATGTTTTTTGATGCCGACCGTATTTCTGAAGTGCGCGCCATGATCCTCGCAGAAGATGAGGCAGGGCGTCGTGTGGCGCTTGATAAGCTTTTGCCAATGCAACGATCAGACTTTACTGAAATTTTCAAAATCATGGGGGAGTTGCCTTGCACGATCCGTTTGTTGGACCCGCCATTGCACGAATTTTTGCCGCATACAGATGAAGATATTGCCAATGTCGCTGCGACGGCGGGCGTTGGGGTGACAGAATTGAAACGTCGCGCTGCAGACCTTGCTGAAAGCAACCCAATGCTCGGTCATCGCGGATGCCGGCTGGGCATTACCTACCCTGAGATTTACGAGATGCAGGCGCGGGCTATTTTTGAAGCGGCTGTCGCAGTCTCTAAAGAGGCAGGCCACAGCCCCATTCCCGAGGTCATGATTCCACTTGTCGCGACACATAAGGAACTGGCGATCTTGAAAGAAGTTGTCGATCGCACTGCCTTGGCTGTATTTGCAGAAACCGAGATCACGCTGGAATATATGGTCGGCACGATGATTGAGCTGCCGCGCGCGGCTTTACAGGCTGGCGCGATTGCGCACTCAGCAGAGTTTTTCTCATTCGGAACGAATGATCTAACCCAAACCACGCTTGGCATCTCTCGTGATGATGCTGGCCGTTTCCTTAAGGTTTATGAAGAAAAAGGCATTTACGAAAAGGACCCTTTCGTAACCATCGATCGTGACGGTGTGGGTGAGTTAGTTCGCATTGCTGCTAAGCGCGGCCGGGAAACACGCCCTAATATAAAGGTTGGTATTTGT
>CAYUFN010000079.1:4770-12893 GCA_964443965.1 uncultured Hyphomonas sp.
GATCCTGCCTCAGTGATGTTCTGTCATGACATAGCACTGGATTATGTATCCTGTTCGCCCTATCGTGTCCCGGTTGCCAGATTAGCCGCGGCGCATGCTGCTCTGCTTGAAAAAAACGATTCGTAGAGAGGTTGAGCCAACACATTTGTGTGACCTGTAGCGCTATGCGCGCGCGGGCTTTGGCGCGCCTAGGTCAACGTATCGAAAATCACCTCTTTTTTTCGCAAGAAAACCAAACGATTACACGAAGTAAGTACCAAAATAGCTAATTTTGCGCTTTCAAGCGGTAAGCTAATTGTTGGATTCTCATAAAAATTATGGCCCATTTGCTTGTTTTTGCATGCTGAAAGTATTAATTGCGGGTTAACAAATGGCTCGATATGGGCGTTGCGGCACGCAAATTGCGAGTCTCCTTCACAAGCCAGAACGCGCAGTCGTTGGGGGTGTTAATAATGATGAAACCTTTGGGCCGCATTTTTGGTGCCATAAAAGTAAGCCGCAAAAGGCTTATGCTATGGTGGTGGAAAATGAGTGATCAGGAGCATCGTGCGATTGCGCGACGTGGCGCAGCGATTTCTGCCAGCGTTACAGTTGCACTTATTTTGTTACCCGCAATTGGCGTACGTTATGATGAGCAAAGGGCCGAAGCGGAGTTTCGGGCTGAGGCTAGAATGCTTGCTGCCTCTGTCCCATCCGAGTTGTTGCTCGAAAGTGCAGATCGTTCAAATCTGCTCGCGCATGACTGGTTACAAACTGTAGGCTACTCAGTTGAACGTGAACCGCGCGCATCTCTGACGCGGTTTTCGCAGTATGCCAGAGACATTGGCGCAGTCTCCACTGTCGCGCCAGACCCAATCGATAGTTTTCAAACGGCTGATAAAATCAGCTCTGAATATAAGTGTTTGACCCAAGCCGTTTACTACGAAGCGGGTTATGAGAGCGCTGAGGGAAAATTAGCCGTAGCTGAAGTTATCGTTAATCGCGTTGCTGACCATCGCTACCCAAACTCTATTTGTGAAGTTGTCTATCAAGGTGCAACGCGAACAACCGGTTGTCAGTTTACCTTTACTTGCGATGGCGCGCTTAGACGCAAACCTAACCCTGCAAAGTGGGAAGCGGCTAAGTCTGTCGCTGCACATGTCATGATGGACATATATGAACCACGCACGGCTAATGCGACCCATTACCATGCAACATATGTTGATCCAATTTGGAATGTTGGTTTAGTGAAAACAAGGAAGATAGGCGCGCATATCTTTTACCGTTTCCCGCGTGGAAAAGAGTGGGTAAAAGCGCGTAATGCTGTAGCGCAAAAGAAAGCTTACCGCGCACAATTGGCTGCTTATAAAGCCCGTGGTTATGGTGTTGTCCCTGGTCCAGCTGAGCAGAGTGTAACGACGTCGCTCCAATTGTCTGACACCTCGCTTGCGCCTGCGCCTTAGGTCAACAAGATTTAACTTACCGCGAGCGCTGACAAGTTAGTTGCGTTCGGGTAAATTCTTTTCAAGCTGTTTGCGCAGCCGCCCAGGTAGGAGTCTGGCGCTAAGGCGTGCCTGGTTGGAAAGTTTCCCGACACCATAATGTTGTTTCTTGCCATGAGCAGCCTCCCAAGCTCCCTCGGCTGCCATTGATACTGGATATATAACCGTGCCGCTTTCATTTAGATGGTCGCTCATCTTATGATTTGCATCCTCGGTCTGTCCCATATCCAAAATCGGCGTGTCGACAAACCAGGGTGAGAGGCTCGTCACCTTTATGTCCAGAGAGGACAATTCAACATCAAGCGCTTCAGTAAAGCCACGTACAGCAAACTTGCTGGCGCAATAAACGGCGAGTTGAGGCGATCCGACAAAGCCAGCTGTAGATGCAACATTTATAATTCTCGCGCCCCTGGTGACTTTAAGAAGTTCCAGGGCTGCATAAACGCCATTAATGACACCTTTGACATTGATATCAATAATTGCATCAGCATCTTCTGGAGCGATATCTTCAAACCAGCCATGGCGGCCTATGCCGGCATTATTGAACAAGACGTTCAGCATGCCATCTGTTGCGCTTCCAAAGGTCTCAATCGCTATACTCCAGGCCATCCGGTCGCGTACGTCCAGCCGCCCCGCAACGCAATTTTCTTCACCAATCTCGTTCACACGGTCGGTTAAGTTTGCTTCGTCGATATCATAGAGACCGACAAACCAGCCCATACGTGAGAAGTAGCGTGCTGTTTCGGCACCGATCCCCGATGCGGCGCCAGTGATAAATATTGTCTTTCGACCATTGGCTTTGCCCATGCTTGTCTCCCTCTATTCTTCCAAGTGTCAAACAGCATCCATACCTACGTCAAGGTTTATCGCCGAATGCGTTAGTGCACCGACGGAGATAAAATCAACGCCTGTAGCTGCTATTCCTGCAACAGTGTCTAGGGTAACCCCGCCGGATGCCTCAGCGATACATTGTCCACCAATTAACGCGACCGCACGGCGTAGCGTATCATTATCCATGTTATCCAGCAGAATAGCATCAGGTCCAAACGGTAAGGCTGTTTGCAATTGCTCAAGCGTATCGACCTCAATTTCGATCATGCGCAAGTGCCCGGCATATGCGCGCGCGCGGCTCAGTGTTTGCTCAACTGAACCCCCACATGCGGCTATGTGATTATCCTTGATCAGGATAGCATCATCGAGCCCATAACGGTGGGAGGTGCCGCCCCCGCAACGGACGGCTCGCTTTTCGACAGCGCGGTGGCCAGGCGTTGTTTTGCGCGTGCATACAATACGCGCTTTGGTGCCCTCTGTTTCGGCTACATATTGCGCAGTAAGAGTTGCGATGCCCGATAAGCGTCCGATAAAGTTCAGTATGACACGCTCTGCTGTCAGGATTGAGCGCGCGGCCCCCTCAAGCCGGGCAATGGTGTCGCCGGGCATTAATCGGTCACCATCTTCCATATGTAGCGTCAGAGAAACGGACGGATCAACAAGGCCAAGTGCATAGGCAGCAGCATCAAGCCCGGCTAGCCGGCCAGCTTGGCGTGCGCGGATTTCGCAGGCCATCTGTATGCCTGCTGGGATTGTTGCATCACTGGTGAGGTCACCCGCGCGTCCAAGATCCTCAGCAAGTGCCAGACGAACAAGAGGATCAAGGATCACGCCGGGAAGTGGCGGAGGCATATGGCTCATATTCATTGTCTTTCTATCTTTAAGTCACGACCACAGGCGCGAATAAATGTGCGACTTGGGGCCGCTTCCTCTCTATAGTCGCTACGAAAATGCCCTCCGCGGCTTTCCTTACGTGCAAGTGCTGGTTCCACGATCAGGCGTGCTGCAATCAGCGCGCGGGCAGGGCCATATTGATCTTCAGCCTTATGCAGCCATGCCGCAAGCTCGGATAAACCAGCTTTGTTGCGAACAACGCCGCAATCATTTGCCATTTTCTGACGTAGGGCTTGCAACGTGTTTGCAGGAAGGTCGGCTCGAACGCTTCCCTGAGAGGCGACGGGAGCGTCCAGCGTTGCATCACGTAAGCGGCGTGCAATTCTTTGTGCAAACACAACTGCTTCCAAAAGAGAGTTTGAGGCCAGTCGATTAGCACCATGCGCGCCTGTTGATGCGCATTCCCCGCAAACAGATAGTCCGGCCAAAGAAGAACGCCCCCAGAAGTCTGAGACAATGCCCCCCATATGGTAATGCGCTGCTGTTGAGATTGGCATGGGTGAAATTCGCGGGTCTATGCCTGCAAGGCGGCAAGCATTGAAAACAGTTGGAAAGTGCTCTGGAAATTCTGCGCCAACAGCTTGGCGCGCGTCAAGAAAAGCACCTCGACCAGCAGCACGTTCGGCATGAATAGCCCTTGCTACTTCATCACGCGGCGCGAGTTCTGCATCTTTATGATACCGTGCCATAAAGGGGGAACCATCTGAATTTAGTAGTACTGACCCCTCTCCGCGCAGCGCCTCGGTCGCCAAGGGTGCTGGGTCGCGACCGACGTCAAGTGCAGTGGGATGAAACTGTACAAACTCAGTATCCGAGATCAGAGCGCCAGCTTCAAACCCCATGGCCAGTGCATCTGCGCGTGCGCCAGGTGGGTTCGTTGTAACTGCAAACAAGCCACCTGAACCACCAGTGCACAATACAGTCTCGCGAGCAATATGCGGTGCTAGGCGACCATCCTCATGGCGTAAGGCAACCCCCGCAATGCGACCATTCTCATCGCGCATCAGTGCAACAGCTTTGGCTGTCTCGATCAGGCTTATCGACGGGGTTTGCTTGGTCGCCACGGTCAACGCGTCCATGATCGCTTTACCAGCAAGATCCCCTGCAACGCGCGCTACGCGCGGGCGCGAATGGGCCGCTTCAAGAGATAGTGCGAGTGCACCTTCAGGTGTTCGGTCAAACGGAACACCTAGTTCGAGTAAATCCAAAACACGTGCAGGGCCTTCTTCGGCGATCAAGCGTGCCACCACGGGGTCGACCAGACCAGCGCCAGCGGCCACTGTATCAGCGGCGTGCGCTTTGGCCGTATCGCCCGGATCCAGGGCAGCTGCCAAGCCGCCTTGCGCCCATGCAGAGGAGGCAGCTGTACCAATCGGGGCAGGCGATACAATCGTGCAGCGTCGGGGCGAGAGGCTGAGAGCCAGAAATAGCCCAGCTAGTCCTGCGCCAATGATCAGCACATCATCGCAATCAGCACCAGCTGCTGAAGCTGCTAAGTTTTCAAATTTTTCTGATCTCATGAGACAGGTAGATCATCATCCCGCCAGAAGACAACACGCGATGAGTAACGTGCATCTTGCCAGATGCCACGCATTTCTTTTGCCGAGGTCGGCGAGACGGTAAAATGATCAGCTAGATAATTGCTAATACTATAACCTTCTGTAAGCGTACCGATTACCTTGCTGCGGATGATATAGCTATCGCTTTGCGGCGTGATACGGCACGCTTGATCCATCTTTATGGAGATGCCTGGTTCACTCTGGCACGTTTCATTTGAAACAAAGCTGCATGTTCGGATGCCGTTCTTATCGGCTGGAGAGATCGACATATTGCCAGTCAGTGTGCAGCCCTTACGTTCCACGCGGGTTTCAAAAGACCATGCGCCAGTTATATCCTGCGCAAGGCTAGTCGGGATTAGACAAGCAAAACTTAAACCAGTGATAATGGATAGTTTAATATTCATGAAACATTCTCGACTTCGCGCCTGAATTCGATGGGTGCTGAAACGGCAGAAACAAGTGACCCGGTCATCAGTTCGCGATTAACAATGGTCAGTGCGAAATGGTCAGGGGCATAGCTCTGGGTGAACTGCTTAGCCTCAAGGAAGTTTACGATCTTGGATTCTATGCTCAAGCGACCTTCGCGGCTAATCGCCTTGCAGGTTTGTTCGACCACCCATTTATCCTGGCCTGCGCATTCTTCGCTAGCTGTAAATGAACACGAGAAAATACCCGGTGAAGTTGTCGGGCGGATATTCATGTGACCTGACATTATGCAAGCGTCGCCGCGGTAAGGCGCGCTTCGAAAACTCCACGCACCAACAATAGATGAGGGACCAACATAAGTACGCGCGTTTTCGTCTTCCTGCGCAGGCGCTGGCACTGCGGTAATAAGTGACATAAGTATAGCGCCGATAAAGTATCGTAGCAGTCTCATGATTAGTCCTTTCAAGAAAGGTCGAACTAAGCCGCAGTGTGCCCTGTGGTTGCGGCGGTTTCAAGGCGCTGCGTGGTCACCATTTCAATCGTTTCCGGCTTTAGCCCTGTCTGAAAATCCAGAGGTTTTGCCATCTTCGGTAGATTAAGCATGGCGTCGATTGCTGCCTTAGCGCGAATGCGGGTATTCTCGTCCATCGTGACTTCGTGTTTCATCTCGGTCAGGCAGGTATAAATGTTTTCAAGGGTGATCCGCTTCATATGTGGGCAGAGATTGCAGGGGCGCACAAAATCTACCCCCGGGTTCTCTGCGGCCACATTGTCACTCATGGAGCATTCTGTGAGCAAAACAACCTTGGCCGGGTTGCGCTCTGATACATAATTGGCGAGGGCTGCTGTTGAGCCAGCATAGTCTGCAGCCTCAAGGACATCGGGTGGGCATTCAGGGTGCGCCAGAATGACAACACCGGGATGGGCTTCACGCAATTGTTCAACATCATCCGCGCTAAAAAGCTCATGTACCTCACACGCGCCAGGCCATGTCATGACCTTGATATCGGTCATTGCGGCGACGTTCCGCGCCAGATACTGATCCGGAACAATAATGACACGATCTGAGCCAAACACTTCAGCGATATGCTCAACCACCTGAACTGCATTCGAAGATGTGCAGGTGATATGACATTCAGCTTTCACATCCGCCGTTGTGTTTACATATGTCACAACGGGTACGTCAGGATAGCTCTCTTTAATTAGCCGAACATCTTCACCTGTAATCGAAGCTGCAAGCGAGCAGCCTGCGCGTGTATCCGGGATCAAAACAGTCTTTTCAGGTGCCAGAATTTTTGAAGTTTCGGCCATAAAATGCACGCCTGCCTGCACGATGATATCAGCGTCTACCTTAGCTGCTTCTCTGGCAAGCTGTAGACTATCACCGCGAAAATCACCAACTAGACGGAAAATATCCGGCGTCATGTAATTGTGCGCCAGAATAACAGCATTTTTCTCTTTTTTAAGGCGGTTGATGGCAGCCACGAGTGGTGCAATGGCTGGCCATTCCATAGGCGTGATGAAGTCTTTAGCAAGCGGATAAAGGTGATCTGTTTCAGCTTTGACCGCGGCAGTGTAGGGAAACTTACTTGTCTTTGCCCTCACAGGTGTAGGGGTAGGGCAGCCTGGGCCTGAATCAATCAAACGTGCCATCACGTCTCTCCTAAATCTGTTTTCACACTAAGCATTTTGTAATGCTCAATATGAGTATAATATGGGCGTGTTAAAAGCTTCTACAAGTACTGGGCTATTGATTTTGAGATAAATCCGTCGCACCTGCTCATTTTAAGCAAAATGAGCATAAGTGGTCATTAGTACAAAAGTCGGGCGTGTGCAAGTCCTATAATAAGGACACGCTCTGCGTATTATGTGAGCAGGTGCCCGAGCCTTTTGAGGAGTGTCCACGTATATAGCCCGGTCTTGTGTCCATCAGTAAACTCAATGCGCACAGCATAGCGCCCGGTTGGTTCAGCCCTAACGACGCCAATTGTTTCTGGTATCGGCGCACGCGGCGGCGGCGGACCATTGCCGTGGCCTTTGTTTTCAGCTGAGGGGCTTTCCTCACGCAGGCGTTTGTATGGAATAATGGATGTTTCTCCATCATCAAAAGAGACTGTCAGTGTTTGCTTTGAGGCACTAAAGCGTAGCTCTACTGGCCAGCTCACTGTTCGCTCTCCGCTAATGGTCTTGCCTCATCTTCCAGCATGATTGGCACACCTTCACGAATAGGAAAAGCAAGGCCAGCTTTTTTGGAAATAAGTTCTTCTGCGCGCTTATCATATGTTAATGGGCCGCGCGTGACAGGGCAAATCAGTGTCTGTAGCAGCAGAGGGTCTGGCGCTGAAGGTATCGTTTTTTCGGTCATTGCAGGGGGCCGTTTTCATCATTTGAAGCTTGTGGAGACATAGAGAGAAGCTTTATAAGCGTGTCGCACCGCGTGACCAGATCAGGAGCCTCCAGCAGTGCCTGCTTTTCGATTGGTCGAAAAGGGCATCCAGTAGCAAGAGCATGGATAAGGGTTTCTATGGGGGCATCTTCTACAGCACTCCAGTCAGCATCGAGACCGTTTTTGTCTGTATAGATCTGCAGCGCTGTCTCCAGCTTTAAACGTGGTGGTAAATTACGGAGATCAGGCTCTTTCAGGTCTTGAGCATAGGGCTGATAATTTGCCCGCACTCTCCGATAAGGCGTATCAACGCTTAGTTCTTCGGCAATACCATAGCGTATAACACCTGACAGAGTTAGCATGTATCGTCCATCATTCGTTTCCGAGTAAGATGTAATTCGACCAACACAGCCCACATTTGACAGATCAGGGTGCAGGCGCTGCGCGCTGATTGGCTGTATCATCCCGATGAGCCGCTTGCTGGCCATTGCGTCGTCTACCATGTTCAGATAACGCGGCTCGAAGATATTCAAAGGGAGTTGCCAG
>CAYUFN010000080.1:0-828 GCA_964443965.1 uncultured Hyphomonas sp.
GATATCAAAAGGAATCATTATGGCTGATACAGTTTCAACGACACACGCCGATACGGGCTCATTCTTCGGCGACGGACTTCCCGAGCGTGATAAAGACGTGTTTGCTGCCATAGCGAAAGAACAAACCCGTCAACAGCACCAGATTGAGCTAATTGCCTCTGAAAACATCGTTTCGCGCGCTGTTATGGAAGCGCAGGGGACTGTTCTGACGAATAAATATGCCGAAGGATATCCTGGCCGACGTTATTATGGCGGGTGTGAATATGTCGATATTGTCGAGGATCTGGCCCGTGATCGCGCGAAGCAATTATTCGACTGTGCTTTTGCGAATGTTCAGCCAAACTCGGGTAGCCAAGCCAATCAAGGGGTCTTTCAGGCGCTTTTAAAGCCTGGCGACACAATATTGGGGATGAGCCTTGATGCTGGGGGACACTTGACCCACGGCGCACGGCCGAACCAATCGGGAAAATGGTTCAATGCCATTCAGTATGGTGTGCGCAAAGACGATGATCTGATTGACTTTGATCAGGTTGAAGCTTTGGCAAAAGAGCATAAACCGCAAATGATTATTGCGGGCGGATCTGCTTATCCACGTCAGATTGAGTTCGCAAAGTTTCGCGCGATTGCCGATGATGTTGGCGCTTACTTTCTTGTAGATATGGCGCACTTTTCTGGTCTGGTAGCTGGTGGTAATCACCCCAACCCGCTTGATCATGCGCATGTGGCAACAACAACGACACACAAAACCCTACGCGGTCCGCGTGGCGGCATGATCCTGACGAATGATGCGGCGATCGCTAAAAAGGTAAACTCAGCTATTTTCCCCGG
>CAYUFN010000080.1:838-12710 GCA_964443965.1 uncultured Hyphomonas sp.
TCGCAGCCAAGGCTGTTGCTTTCGGCGAAGCTCTGAGAGATGAATACAAAGCCTATACCGCACAAGTTATTCGTAACGCACAGGCCATGGCCGCCGCTGCGAAAGCCAGCGGCCTTGATGTTGTCTCGGGGGGGACAGATACGCATCTGGCTTTGATTGACCTGCGCCCGAAAGGTGTGAAAGGTAATGCGACAGAGGAGGCTTTGGAGCGAGCTTATATAACCTGTAACAAGAACGGCGTCCCCTTTGATCCTGAAAAACCAACAGTAACGAGTGGCATTCGCGTTGGCTCCCCAGCTGGTACAACCCGCGGCTTCGGTGAGGCTGAGTTCACACAGATCGGTAACTGGATTGGCGAAATTGTAGATGGCCTGGCAAGCGGCGGTGATACCGGTGCGCTCGAAGACAAGGTGCGTGGTGAGGTGAAGGTCCTGACGGCGCAATTCCCAATCTATAATGGCCTTGGAGGCTAAGCACGATGCGGTGTCCATTTTGCAGCGCCGAGGATTCTGCGGTTAAGGACTCTCGTCCGGCTGAAGAACACAATGCTGTGCGCCGCAGACGGGCCTGCAACAAATGTGGAGGACGGTTCACAACTTTCGAACGCGTTCAATTGCGTGAGATTATTGTTGTCAAGCGGGATGGTAAACGTTCTATATTTGACCGCGAAAAAATCCTCAAAACAGTCAAGCTTGCATTACGTAAACGCCCAGTTGATGCTGAGCAGGTCGAGCAAATGGTGTCGGGAATTGTCCGGCGGGTTGAAAGCGGCGGTGAAAGCGAGATGAGCTCCAAGGATATTGGCGATATGGTCATGGAGGCGCTCAAGGCAATCGATCCGGTTGGTTATGTGCGCTATGCAAGTGTCTATCGCGATTTTACCGATCCTGGCGACTTTGCTAAATTTATCGAAGAGAGTGCTTTGAAAGACGAAGGGCCTGGCGCGTGAGCGAAAAGGTGTCCGTGACCTGGAAAGTGGCAACATCGCTAGATGGCCGGATTGCCCTGTCTGATGGAACAAGCCAATGGATTACCGGATCAGATGCACGTGCGCGCGTCCATCAAATGCGCGCTGAACATGATGCGATTATGGTTGGTGTTGGCACGGTGCTTGCTGATGACCCACTCTTAACAGCACGCACAGTTCCCCTCCCTGAACACCAGCCTGTCCGGATGGTCGCTGATAGTCATGGCCGAACGCCGCTTGATGGAAGACTGGTCAATTCTGTGGGACTTGGCCGCATCATTATCGCAACAGACACGCTCAGTGACGGCCCTTTATTAGAAGCCGGAGCTAGCCTTTGGCCCTGCAAGCAGGCCGATGCTGGTGGAATTGATTTAGAATACTTTCTCAAGCGTTGCGCTGTAGAGGGGATCAATTCGATCTTTCTGGAGGGCGGCGGACAGTTGGCTGCATCCTTCCTAAAGGCCGGGCTTATCGATACAATCTGCTGGTTCCGCGCGCCTATTCTTATCGGCGGTGATGGTATCCCTGCGATTGGATCAATGGGGCTTAGGGCCATGAGTGACGCGTCACATTGGTCTATTACCGCTACGGAACGGATTGGGCCAGACGTTCTGGAGACCTATAATAGGGCCAGATAGTCAGGTGCTTGACGTGCGCCAACAGAATGAAGGATGCCCATGTTTACAGGTTTGGTTACAGCCATCGGTACGATACGAAAAGCCGAGCACCGCAACGGCCTGACCCGCTTCGAGGTCGAAGGAGACTATCCCGTCGACGCGAAAGAGATGGGGGCATCAAACATGCATTCGGGCGTTTGTCTGACGGTTGTTGACTTTGGTGCGGTCAGCAAAGGGCGGGCTTGGTGGGCGGTTGAGGCTGTCCCTGAGACGCTTGAAAAAACGGTTCTGGGGCGGTGGCAAGCAGGCGCGCAGACCAATCTTGAAAAAAGCCTGAAGCTTGGTGATGAACTGGGCGGACATTTCGTCTTCGGCCATGTCGATGGAGTTGGTGAAGTTATTTCGATCGTTTCTGAAGGACAAAGCTACAGGGTAACTGTTCGACCACCAGCTGAGATCGCTCGTTATTTTGCAACGAAAGGCTCTGCCGCGATAAATGGCGTGTCGCTGACCGTGGCTGAGGCGTTACCAAATGGCGACTTCTCGGTCGCCATTATTCCGCACACTTGGCAGGTCACGACACTTGGTGATTTACAGGCGGGTGACAAAGTAAACCTTGAGATTGATATGCTGGCACGCTACGTCGCTCGAATGATCGGCGAAGATGCGCCAAAGGATATATAAATATGGCTGAAGATTTTACCGGCGCAATTTCCTCAATTGAGGAAATCATTGAAGATGCTCGCAATGGAAAAATGTACATTCTCGTTGATGCTGAGGACCGCGAGAATGAGGGCGATATTATTGTCCCGGCGCAGTTTGCAACACCCGAAGCAATTAATTTCATGGTACGCTATGCGCGTGGACTTGTTTGCCTGGCGATGACCGGGGAACGCGCGCGTGCGCTCAACCTCGACATGATGACGCGAGACAACCGCGAAAGCATGGGCACAGCATTTACCGTTTCAATTGAAGCAGCAGAGGGCGTCACGACGGGTATTTCTGCGCATGATCGCTCACGCACTGTGCAGGTAGCGATTGACCCCACGCTCGACCATGAAGCAATTGTCTCGCCCGGGCATATTTTTCCTTTGGTCGCCCGTGATGGTGGAACGCTGGTAAGAGCTGGGCACACCGAAGCGGCGGTTGATATTTCGCGTATGGCGGGGCTTTACCCTGCCGGTGTGATCTGTGAGATCATGAATGATGACGGATCGATGGCGCGCTTGCCAGAGCTGATCGCCTTTTCTCAATTGCATGGGCTTAAAATCGGAACGATTGCTGATCTGATCGCGTGGCGACGTCAAAATGATCGCTATCTGGAACGCCGCGTTGAGGCCCCGCTTGAGAGTGCCTATGCAGATGGTTTTCGCACTGTTGTGTTTCGCAACAATCTGGATGGGCGCGAGCATGTCGCGCTGGTCAAAGGTGAGATCACACCGGATGCAACAACGCTGGTGCGAGTGCATCGAGTGGATCTAGTTAACGATATGCTCTCGGCCAAGGGACCGCGTGAGGGGCTTGTGAAGCAGGCCATGCAGGAAATCTCTGGTCAGGGCGGACCGGGTGTTATTGTGTTTATCTACTCTATGGAACCTGATGCACTGGCCACTCGTTTGGGGGCCAAGACCGTATCTGAAAAAGACCCAACAGCACCGCTACGCGAATATGGGATCGGCGCGCAGATCCTGCGTGAGCTTGGTGTGCGCAAAATGACATTCTTGTCCGACACTGCACCTACCCGGCTTGCAGGCCTTGACGGATATGGTTTGAGCATAGAGGGGTGGCAGCCATTGAATAAGGAAAGTTCTCAATGAATAAGCCTCGGGTTCTGATCGCTACATCACGCTACTATGAACACATTACACTGGAGCTGGAAGCAGGTGCGGGTGACGTACTGGCCGCTGCTGATGCGGTTGTTGAGACTATTGAAGTGCCCGGCGCACTGGAATTGCCTGGTGTCATCACTATGGCAGCAGATAGCGCCAGATATGATGGCTTTATTGCGCTGGGCTGTGTCATTCGCGGCGAGACCAGCCATTATGATTATGTGTGCGGTGAAAGCGCGCGCGGCCTTATGTGGTTGACTGTTGATCGCCGTCTGGCGATTGGCAATGGAATCCTGACTGTTGAGAATGAGGAGCAAGCGCTCGCGCGGGCTGACCGCAAGCGAAAGAATAAGGGTGCAGACGCAGCCAATGCTTGCCTGGAAATGATCAAGCTACGGCGGAAATTTGTCAGATGAGTGAGCAAAAGCTGCCCTTCGCCGTGATGCGTGCGCGTCGCGCGGGCGCGCGTCTGGCTGCTGTTCAAGCGCTCTATCAAATGGAACAGACCGGGCAGAGCGCGAAAGCTGTTATCCGCCAGTTTTGTGAAGACCGTCTGGGCATAGGTCCAGAAGGGGAGCCCGTCGAAGAGGCTGATCCGGATATTTTTAAATCGATCCTGAACGGTGCTGTTGAGCATCAACAACAGATCGACACGGCCATTATTGCGCGGCTTTCCGAAGGCTGGAAGATAACCCGCCTGGATGCAACTACGCGGGCGATCTTGCGTGGGGCGGCCTCTGAACTGATCATCCATCAGGAACTGGGTGCGGCAATCATTCTCGATGAGTATGTATCAGTTGCGCATGCTTTCTTTGAAGGGGAGGAGCCACGCTTTATAAATGGCGTGCTTGATAATATCGCAAAGGATTTGCGCGCAGAGGCGGGATAGACAGACATGTCCGAGTTTGACTGGATTGCCCGATACTTTGCGCCACTGGCAAAAAGGCGTGGCGCTGCTGGTCTTAGAGATGATGTCGCAGTCCTTTCAGGACAGGGAGCGATTGTCACCGTTGATGCCATTCTCGAGGATGTACATTTTCTTCCCACTGATCCGATTGAGACGATTGCCCGTAAACTCGTGCGCGTGAATGTCTCTGATATGATTGCCAAGGGTGCCCATCCTAGCGAAGCCCTGCTAACTCTTGGCTGGCCGCAGAAGCGGAGCGAGAATGAACTGGCTCGTTTTGCCAAGGCCTTTGGTGAAGAACTTGCCGCATGGGGCGCGCATTTGATTGGGGGGGACACTGTGACCTCGCCAAATGGATTGTTCTTATCGCTGACATTAACAGGTGTGCCAGCTGGGCCACTTGCACCGATCAAGCGATCTGGCGCGCAAGTTGGCGACCTGATTTGGGTGACGGGTGAGATTGGGGCAGGCTACAAGGGTTTGTGCGACGCCTTGTCGGGTACTGCTTCGCAAGCTGTGGAGATGTATCGCGTACCTGATGTGCCGCCTCTACAGGTCGCTAATTTGATTGCACATCATGCAACAGCCAGCATGGATATCTCAGATGGTTTGATTGGGGATTTGCAAAAACTGATCACTGCGAGCGGATGCGGTGGGCACCTCGAACTTGACAGGGTGCAGATACATCGTGGCGATGAAGCCCACGAAAGTGATGAAGAGCACCTTGCAGATGTGCTGGCGTGCTGTACGGGCGGCGATGATTATCAATGCCTGTTTACTGTTCCAGAAAGGCTGTCAGAGGCAATAATTACTGCCCCCGAGAAAATTTCTAATATTGGGCGAATTTCCAGCAGCTCAGAGCTGACTTTAAGCTGGCAAGGCAAATCTGTCCCTTTGCCAAAACGATCTGGATTTACCCATTAAATTGTCATTTATTCCTTGCTTGAAACCTAAAAGTAAAGATTTGAGGTTATATCGTTAACTGAAAATAGAGAGTTTCAGGCACGAATGCATTTAAATAGCTCGCCCATTAGGCGAGCGACCTTGCTTGTAGATTACGATTTTGAGACTTAAAACTGTAAAAAAATGCTGCAGGCTGAACCCTTTCAGACCATGCCGCGCTTACAGGGAGAATAAGGAAACACTATGTGGTTAGGTATAATATTCGGCGCGAGTATCATCTCGTTGCTTTACGGCGCGTGGGCCATTCGGTCTATTCTGGCCGCACCGGCAGGTGACAAACGCATGGGCGAAATTGCCCGCGCAATTCAAGAGGGGGCGAACGCCTATCTAAGCCGTCAGTATAAGACAATCGCTATTGTGGGCGTTCCTGTCTTCATTCTCGCTTTCCTCGTTCTTGGGATCTGGGCAGCTTTTGGCTTCCTTATTGGCGCTGTGCTGTCGGGTGTTGCTGGCTTTATTGGGATGCTGGTCTCTGTTCGCGCAAATGTGCGTACGACCGAAGCCTCGCGCAGTAGCCTTGGCGAAGGATTGAACGTTGCGTTCAAATCTGGCGCTATTACGGGTATGCTCGTGGTTGGTCTGGCACTGCTCGGACTGGTCGCTTATTACTGGCTCCTAACTGGGCCGAATGGGTTTGCACCAAATGATCGCGCGGTGATTGACGCGCTTGTTGCTTTAGGCTTTGGAGCGTCGCTCATATCGATTTTTGCCCGTCTTGGTGGCGGTATCTTTACCAAAGGTGCTGACGTGGGTGGCGACATGGTTGGTAAGGTTGAGGCTGGTATCCCTGAGGATGACCCACGCAACGCGGCCACAATTGCCGACAATGTTGGTGATAATGTCGGTGACTGTGCTGGCATGGCAGCCGATCTGTTTGAGACTTATGCTGTGACTGTTGTTGCCACCATGGTCCTGACAGCAATCTTCTTTGGCGGGCAGACATATCTGACTGAGATTATGCTTCTGCCAATGGCGATTTGCGCGGTTTGTATCGTTACATCCATTATCGGGACCTTCTTTGTCCGCTTGAGTGCGGGCTCAACGAATGTCATGGGCGCGCTTTATAAAGGATTGATCGCAACAGGTCTGCTGTCGCTGGGGGCGCTGGCCCTCGTCATCTGGTCATTGCTGCCAAATGGGTTCGGCGTTATCGAAAACGCCGGGCAGGCTGTCGGCATCAAGGGCGATATTACCGGGATGAGCCTCTTCTGGTGCGGTGTGGCCGGTCTTGGTGTGACAGGTCTAATCGTTGTCATTACGGAGTATTATACAAGTACAAATTTCCGTCCGGTACGTTCGGTCGCTAAAGCGTCTGAATCTGGCCACGGCACGAACGTGATTCAGGGGCTTGCTATCAGTCTTGAGTCGACGGCACTTCCGGCCCTGACGATTATTGGCGGGATTATTCTGACCTTCAATCTAGCTGGCCTGTTCGGTATCGCGATTGCGACAACGACCATGCTGGCGCTTGCTGGTATGATTATCGCTCTGGATGCCTTTGGCCCTGTAACAGATAATGCTGGCGGCATTGCCGAAATGGCTGAATTGCCATCTGAAGTGCGTAACACCACAGATATGCTTGATGCGGTCGGTAACACGACAAAAGCTGTGACCAAGGGTTATGCGATCGGTTCTGCTGGCCTTGGTGCGCTGGTGCTCTTTGCGGCTTACACCGAAGATCTGAAATACTATATCGCGGAGGCGGCTGCCAAAGTTGCCAATGGCGAAGATGGTGGTTTCTTCGCTGGTGTTGTGACCAATTTTGACCTGTCTAACCCATATGTGGTGGTTGGCCTCTTGTTCGGTGGTTTGCTACCAAACCTCTTTGGCGGCCTTTCCATGATGGCGGTTGGCCGTGCAGCTCAGTCTGTTGTCGAAGAAGTTCGTCGCCAATTCCGCGAAATGCCGGGCATCATGAAGGGCGAAACGAAGCCTGATTATGGTCGTGCTGTGGATATTCTAACGCAAGCGGCCATCAAAGAGATGGTTGTGCCATCCCTTTTGCCGGTTCTCTCGCCGATTGTTCTTTATCTGGTTGTCCTGTTGATTGCTGGACCGGGCGCAGCACTCTCTGCAGTTGGTGCGATGCTGCTCGGCGTGATCGTAACCGGCCTGTTTATTGCCATTTCGATGACATCAGGCGGTGGCGCATGGGATAATGCCAAAAAGTATATTGAAGACGGCAACCATGGCGGCAAGGGCTCTGAAGCTCATAAAGCTGCCGTGACCGGCGATACAGTTGGCGATCCTTATAAGGATACGTCTGGCCCGGCGGTGAACCCGATGATCAAGATCACAAATATTGTGGCGCTCTTGATGCTGGCTGTTCTGGCTGGCGGTCATTAAAACCCAACCAATACATCCAAATTAAAACCCCCGAAGGAAACTTCGGGGGTTTTCTTATTTGTGGTAAGACAAAAGCAAGCGGCGAGAACTTATTGCCCCGGAATTTGGCCCGGGTTCTGGTTCTGCTGATTTGGCAAACGGATGGTACCAGCATTTCCAAATAATTGCTCAAGCAAGCCAAGCTGCCGTCCGCGTGTGGCTGTCTCACGCGCCGCGTAGCGGAGGATTTCTCCGTCATCTGCATCATACTGGACTATTTCGTCGACGACATTGTCGTCTCCAAACTTGATCGCCGTAATTTCGCGCTCAGTGATCTGAGGTTTGCGAAAAGCATAGCTAGCATACTGCGTGGTTACGTAGAACCAGGTTTTATCATCAAAGATACTTTTTGTAGACGGTGAACCAAGGCTGGCAAGAACAGTCGTGCGCGTGTCCTTGCCAGCTTCAATTTCATTTGGCTGAATTTCATCTGCCTGATAGCCATGATAAGCGCGAATAGGGCTACAGGCCGTGATCATTGCTGTTGCAGCCAATGCAAGTATCGCATGTTTAATCATGTTGACTCCTAATCTATATACAGTGAGCTACAGCCCGACAGTAGGGTTTGACAAGACATATGAGTGATCACTTATGCAGTTTCTTACAAAGTTTTCATCTCAACGGCGCGCCAAACGCCAAATTGCAAGGCAATTATACGATACGCTCCTTAAGCAAGCCTTGAATGTCGATTTATATGATGAAGGTTTGGCAGTAGACACGTTTGAGGGACGTTTCGAACAGCTTGCCTTACATGGCGCACTCATGTTGCGTATCTTACGAGAAAAGGGCGACCGCAGCTTAGCCGAGGCGCTCTCTGATGCAATATTTGCCGGGGTCGACCATGCCCATCGCGAGCGGGGAGCAGGTGATTCTTCAATCAGCCGAAAAGTGCGCAAATCCGGTGAGGTGTTTTATGGTTTGGCCAGAGGGCTTGACCAGGCGCTCAAGGAGGATGGGGATATCGAAATGCGTACCTTTGTGGTGCGCAATGGCTTGGCAAAGGGCCATGAAGGAGCTTTGATTAGCTATTTACGTTGCGCAGACGAGGCTTTAAGGCAAGTGAGCAATTTAGAATTAGTTGTTTGGCCAAAGGTTTGAGCAGGCTTTTTAAAATTGATTTAGCTGGCGGGTCTGCTTAGTGTCTTGAAGATACAGTGCTGATAAGAAGCCAAATTTAAGGGACGCCTGGTGTGAGTCATCCAACAATTCTTTCTATTGAAGCTATGGGCGGGGATGCCGCGCCAGAGGTGGCGATTGAAGGATTGTCCCTTTTTTGCCAGCGCCGAGACAATATTCACTTTATCCTGCACGGAGACGAGGCACGCTTAAGTGCTTTGCTGGCTAAGCACCCTGAAGCGCTTAAGCGATGCGATATCAGGCACACTGATATATTTGTCCGGATGGAAGATAAGCCTTCGCAGGCACTTCGCAAGGCGCGCGGTTCCAGCATGTGGAATGCTGTCGAATGTGTTAAAAGAGGCGAAGCCCAAGCGGCTGTTTCTGCTGGCAATACCGGCGCGTTGATGGCGATTTCGATTATGCTACTTCGGAAGATGCCCGGCGTGCATCGCCCTGGCATGACAGCGCTCTGGCCGACGATGACTGGTACGAGTGTTGTCCTTGATGTGGGCGCTAATCTTGAGGCTGATGCTGCCCAGCTGGTCACGTTTGGTGTTATGGGCGAGGCCTATGCGCGCGCGGTGACGGGCAAAGCCCGTCCAAGTATTGGCTTGTTGAATATTGGCTCTGAAGATTCCAAAGGGCATGGCCACCTTAAGGCCGCTGCTGAATTGCTTGGAAAGGCTGATCTCGATCTCAATTATTATGGATTTGTCGAGGGCGATGATATTTCAGGCGGGACAGTTGATGTGGTTGTTACAGACGGCTTCTCCGGAAATGTCGCTTTGAAAACAGCTGAAGGCACCGCCCGGCTGGTTGCGCAATATCTCAAAGAGGCCTTCTCAGGCACAACGCGCGCAAAAGCTGGCGCCTATCTTGCCTCCAGTGGGCTAAACCGTCTGCGAGACAAAATGAACCCAAGTAATGTGAATGGTGGCGTTTTGCTTGGCTTGAATGGTGTGGTTGTTAAGAGTCACGGGGGCACAGACCCTGAAGGATATGCAACAGCAATAAACCTGGCAGCTGATCTGGCGGTCAGTCAGTATAAGGACGAGGTTGCTGCTGGGCTTGCACGCGTTGCGGCCTTAACGGACGAAGAAGACAAGACAGCCATAGTGGGAGCATCTTGATGCCCATCATTACACGCTTGAAAGGCACAGGGTCTTATTTACCAGAAAACTGTGTGACAAATGAGGATCTGGCACAGCGCGTTGACACCTCTGATGAATGGATAAGCACCCGCACCGGCATCAAAACACGTCACATTGCAGCCGAGGATGAACTGACCTCTGATATTGCGACAGCTGCAGCGCGCAAAGCGATGGATATGGCGGGTGTTACAGCTGATGATGTCGATCTCGTTATTCTGGCGACGACGACACCTGACCGCACATTCCCGGCAACGGCTTCGGCGGTTCAGGAAAAACTGGGTATTCATCAGGGCGCTGCCTTCGATATTCAAGCCGTTTGCTCAGGCTTTGTTTTTGCCTTGGCGACAGCTGACAATTATCTCAAGCAAGGCATGTTCAAAACTGCGCTCGTTATTGGGGCGGAAACTTTTTCTCGTCTTCTAGATTGGGAAGATCGGAGCACTTGTGTGTTGTTTGGTGATGGTGGGGGAGCTGTTGTTTTACAGGCTGAGGACGCAGGGGAGAATGACCCGGACGACACCGGCCTCATCGGGCATTATATTCGCACCGATGGCCGCAAAGCTGACTTGCTTTATGTCGATGGCGGGGTCTCCTCTACTGGCACAGTCGGGCATGTTCGCATGAATGGCCCACAGGTGTTTAAGCATGCTGTTACGAACATATCTTCAGCAGTGCGGGCAGTCGTTGAAAGCGCTGGCAAGGATATATCTGATATTGACTGGTTTGTGCCGCATCAGGCCAATCAGCGCATCCTTGATGGGGTGGCAAAGAAACTGGGTATTGATGAAAGCCGCGTGATTTCAACCGTTAGCCAGCATGGAAACACGTCAGCTGCGTCTATTCCACTGGCGCTGGATACGGCCGTCAGGAAAGATTATGTACAAACAGGGCAACTTGTTTTAATTGAAGCAATGGGTGGAGGCTTCACTTGGGGGGCTTCTTTGTTCAGAATGTAGTAATTCCTTAAGGAATTGTAGGTATTTGTTAACGAGTGGAGGATTCCTGTGGCGAACAGAACGTTAACCAGAGCTGAAGTAACCGATGCATTGGTGCATGAGGTTGGTTTGACCAGGCAGGAATGCTCAGAACTGCTCGACCGGACAATTGATCTGATCGGAGAGGCGCTAGAAGAAACCGGGACAGTCAAACTGTCCCGCTTTGGAAATTTTGTGGTCCGCGATAAATCCGCAAGGGAAGGTCGCAACCCTAAGACAGGTATTGGCGCAAAGATCAGCGCCCGCCGCGTCACAACTTTCCGCTCCTCTCCTATGCTCAAGGCTCGTGTCGACTCATCTGATTAAAGCTTGGAGAGACAACATGGCCGCGCGTAAACTTCGCAAAGAAAAATCAGCTGACGCCCTTCGTTCAATTGGGGAAGCTGCCCGCGAGTTAGACCTTCAGGCCCATGTATTGCGTTACTGGGAGACAAAGTTTCCTAAACACGTCAAACCCATCAAACGCGCAGACGGACGCCGCATGTTCCGCCGCAAGGATTTAGAAGCTCTGCGTGCCATTCAGATTCTCGTGCATGAACGCGGCATGACCCTGAAGGGCGCCAAAGCCATCCTGACAGAGCAAGGCGTTGAGACCGTGCTAAACGGTGATGCGCGACTGGTTGCCACGCCACCTGTCGCCAAGGTTGAAATTGCCGCACCCGCATCTAGTCCTGCGCGCGACCTTCAACAAGCTGTTAGCCAAGCCTTTGGCGCATCACTGCCTGAGAGTTCAGGTGATGCGAGCGGTTCAACAGAGCGCCTGCAAAGCGTTCTGGTCGAGATGACTGATCTGAAACGCCGTCTTGACGAAATGCGGGCCAAACGGGCGGCCTAATTCAGTAATCTATAAGCTAGACCCCATTGCAAGCGCCCCCGCTTTGCGTCATACCGTTCCCCGTGTCGGAGCGTGGCGCAGTCTGGTAGCGCACTCGCCTGGGG
>CAYUFN010000081.1:0-12666 GCA_964443965.1 uncultured Hyphomonas sp.
TGGCGATAATAACGCCGGGCTTCTTTTGAAAGTGGCAGGTCAGTCAGTTTCGGATCAGGGTAGGAGCCTGCCGGTGCAAGTAGGGAACCTTCACTGTGAATGGCATGTGCAGCTTCCAGGAAGGCTGCCTCAATTGCTGGATGTGTACTCGCAGGGACAACGAGTTGGGCAACCGGTGCGATCAGCGGGATATCCTCAGCGGGGAGGTCGCGGCCAATGTCGAGCACGCCGCGCAAAAGCGTATTCGGAGCAAGTGCCGGATAGCGCCGTGCCAGCGCTGATGCGCGCGGAAAAGCCAGCAGGGTGATCTGATCGTCCATCAGCAGGTTCTGGACATAAGGTGCGTCAATTGCAGCGACATAGATAACCGCGTCAATATTGCCAGTTTTCAGCGCTTGGGCAGCTGTCTCGCCTGCAAGATCACGCTGGCTTTGTGTTGCCCAGCCAGCCCCCCATTCAGCCTGCAGGTCGAGCGCCAGGTCTCTTGTGCCAGATCCTTCTTGTCCGATGGCGACGCGGGCTGATTTCAGGTTTGCAAAGTCAGTAGCGGCGAAATCCTTGCGGACAAATACCCAGACCGGTTCAGGGAAAAGGCCACCGAGTGTTTTCAAATCCGGATCGGCTTCACTATTGGCCAGCCCGCCCTGGATCAACGCAATATCGGTGTCGCCATCGCGTACCATGCGTAAGTTATCAACCGAGCCGGCAGTGTCCTGAATAATTACGTCAATGCCAATATCGTCCAAAATGCGCTTATAGCGTTCTGCATAGGCGTGATAAGCTCCGCCCGGCGCGCCCGCAGCCAGCGAAATCTGGCGCGGCGGCGCAGGCTCAATAAAGCGCATGGCAATGATCAGGCCGAGTAGGCCGATGGCCAGAAAAGGCCAATAAGCTTTTAGAAAATCACGCATATCCTTACCCCTCACAGGTGCAGGCTATCGGTAACCTTCTATGGGTGCGTTTTCAAGCCAGATCGCGGAAGTCACGGGTTTGGCACTGTATGATCACATCGTGGACACATTCGCGTTGCCTACTGTTCATACAAGGCTTGAAGGTGTATTTAGAGTGAACAGAACGCACGCTTTTGGGTGCAATAAGAAGGACAAGAACAATGACACATAACAAGATCCTCGCACGTTGGATAAGCTTGGCCCCGATTGGCATCCTTGCTGCCAGTTTGATCTATCTCGCCCTGTCAGGCCAACCCTCACTTTATGGTTAGGGTAGGTCACATATTTTAAATGCCTGATGATGTGAAGGAAGGTGTGGTTGCTATCCTCGTTCACACGAATTTGGCATCTTGCCGGCGATGAGGGCCCATAAAGTGCCCCATCCAGTGAGGATAATGCCTTTGTTCCCAAATCCATAATGATCAGGTTGCTCTTCGGCGAAAAATTTGCCGCGCCATTGTCCACCTTTCCTGATGATCAAATGACCCCAAACCAAACACTGTAACAGTGTCAACTTTTGAGCGGTGCCAAACGGCGCTCCCGCAATTTGCGCACATAGCGCAATCAGCAATCTTAGAAGACGACCAGACTTTTACCGGGCCGCTGATATCTGGCTAGCCTTCGCGTCTTACACCCATCCACACATCGCCAACCTAACGGCGACATGTTCGGCAGTGACAAACACCAAAGGTTTTGGGTGTATGCGCTTTCACGGTCACCGCTCCACATGCGCATCTTCCGGTCCGTTCCAAAATGTCATGATCCATAGTGCCAAACTAGAGGGCATGGAGAGTTGACGCCATGAAACAAGTGATCTCATTCTGGGCAGCTTAAACTCTAGACGCATTCGCCCCGCTTCAAGCCTTGTGGTAGGGGCTGCCCGCCAGAATGCTGGCGGCGCGGTAAATCTGTTCAGCAATCATGACCCGGACCAATAGGTGAGGCCAGGTTTGTGGGCCAAGCGCAAGTGTTTGTGAAGTCGCGGCTTTGACAGCGTCTGAATAGCCTTCTGCCCCGCCAATAAGAAAAACAAGTGCGCGCTCGCCATCATCGCGCCAGTGCGCAATTTTTTGGGAAAGTTTGACTGAGCCCCAGGCCGGACCATGCTCATCCAGGCGGATAATGCGGGCTTTATCGGGACATTTGGCCAGCAGGCGTTCGCCTTCGCGCGCAAGGCCGCCACCTGATTTAACGGCAATGATCTCCAACCCGGAAAGGCCCAGCGCGCCCGCCATGCCTGAAAATCTTTTCGCATAATCAGTGATCAGCGCGTGCTCGGGACCAGATTTAAGGGGCCCGACGGCCACAATTGAGAGCTTCATTACCGCTCGACGCGATGATCGCCAGCGTCCTGTCCCCAAATGCGTTCGAGATTATAGAAGGCGCGCACTTCCGGGCGGAAGAGGTGAACAACGATATCGCCAGTATCGATTAGCACCCAGTCTGCATTTGGCAGGCCTTCAACGCGCATGCTTTTAAGCCCGTCTGCCTTAAGGCGGCGAGTGATATGATCGGCAAGCGCAGATACATGCCGCGCAGAGCGACCCGAAGCGATGATCATTTGGTCGGCGATGGAGGTTTTCCCTTTAAGATCAATGACTAAAAGTTCTTCAGCTTTGTCATCTTCAAGGGTTTCAATGACAGCGGCGGCGCGGCTTTGAACAATTTGTTCGCTCGCGTCGGCGGGTCGATTAGATGCGACAGGCAGGGTCTTGAGTTCCTCTGATAATTTTCAATAAAAAGAGCATAACACGAGGGCGGCCATGCGTCCAAGGGCTTTGTTCTGGACTTTGGCGTGATCTGTGCCACATGAAGATTTGTCACGGAACCTGAAAAAGCGAGAGACAGACATTATGGGCAGATTAGACGGCAAACGTGTTTTGATTACCGGCGGCGCGCGCGGCATTGGCGGGGCAGCAGCAGAGGCGATGCTGGCAGCAGGCGCCAGTGTGATGATTGCCGATATCGACCTTTCCGAAGCGCAGGCACATGCCGAGGCTTTGGGTGCGGGCGCGGCGGCGGTGGCGCTGGATGTGCGCGAGGGCGAACAATGGCAAGATGCCGTTGCCGCGACGGTGAGCGCGTTTGGCGGGCTTGACACGCTGGTCAATAATGCCGGGTTTGGCGGCGGCCATATTGAGACGCTTGAAACGCTCGACTATGAGACGATCCGGCAGATTGTGGATGTGAACTTTATTGGTGCTGTGCTGGGGCATCAGGCGGTTGTGCCAGCCATGCGCGAGACGGGCGGGATTTGCGCGATTGTGAATGTGGCGTCTAATACGGGCGTTTTGACTATGAATGGCTATTCGGTCTATGCGGCGACGAAAGCGGCGCTGATCTCGCTGACTAAAACAGCGGCGATGGAGCTTGGCCCAACCATCCGTGTCAATACGGTTTTGCCCGGCAGCGTGCACACGGATATGAGTAATCTGATGAATATGGATTATGAGACGTTTTCTTCTGCCCTTGGCGGGATGCCCTTAAAGCGCGCCGCGAAGGCAGCCGAGATTGCCGAGCCGATTATCTTTTTTGCCAGCGATGCCGCGCGCCATTGCACAGGGGCAGAGCTTTTAATTGATGCAGGTCAATCGACCGGGATCTATTTCCAAATGCTGCCGGGCCACCCCGATACGCCGTTTCACAAGCTAACCAAGGCCGGGCCGGAGAAGATGAAGGGGTAGGTGTAGCGTGTCGGGTTCAAATGCGTCCTGGAAAACGGTTTTTATTGAGCTTTTGTCCGTATCGCAGTAGCAGTGCTTTTAAGGCCGCGCATTTTGTGCGCTTTACTGTCATGAAAGGACACTCCGATGGAGCTTACACAAAGCCGCACGGTTAAAATTGTTGCCATTTTGCTTTTGCTGGCGGCGATTTCGCAACCTATTTACACACTTTTGTATCGGTTCGCACCTGATGTTGAACGTCAAATCCTATGGGGGCTGGAAGGATTGCTGTTTGTGGTGCTGACAGCATTTGCAGGATCAGCGTTGGTTCTGGCCAAGCGCTATACGCTGGGCTTTTCCGCAATTGCGTTTAGTGCAGTGCTCAATGTGGTTCAGGTGGGCGTAGGGCTAACCCAATTTGGCCCGTTTGGCGCGGCTGCGGCTGCTAATCCTGACATTGCAGGCGCGGCTGCCGGGATATTTGCGTTCTCGTTTTTCAGCTATAATGCTGCGAAAATTTTGCTCGGTCTGGCTGCAATCGACTTTGGCATGGCCAAGATGAGTGGCGGGAACAAAGCGCTGGGCGGCTTAACGGCTCTGGTGGGGCTGGTCGCCTTTGTCATGAATACTTTGGCGATGATGTTCGGACGACAAGGCCTGATTGAACCCTTGCCAATGGTAGCAGGTGCCACTGGCGTTGTTGCGACTTTGCTGCTGGCGATTTGCCTGTTCAGTCTTGGCAGAGGTGATGAAGCATAACGGTTAAAGATATTGGCTGGAGCAGGCAGGGCAGGCCTGCTCTTGCTATCTTTGTGCCTGTCCCTTGCGAATCTCAGTTGAACTGGCGTCGACCATCTCTCCGGTGAGGTATGTCCAGACCGGAGCGTGGCGGTCTGCAAGGGTAGCGGCCTTTTCTTCTGACAGGCGCGCATTGGCAAAGCGGGTTTCAAATGGGTGTTCGCCAAGCACAGCACCGGGGCGAGCGATAACGGCAATCGGCACGCGCGCGGCGATGTCTTCCCAATTTTTCCATTTATGGAAATGCGCTAGATTATCTCCGCCCATCAGCCAAACAAAGCGTGTGGTTGGGTTACGCTGTTGAAAGCCCGTAATCGTGTCGATTGCGTAAGTCAGTTCATGACGAACTTCAATATCGAGCACGCGCATACGGGGGTGAACAGCCATGGCTTGGGCAGAGGCAAGGCGGGCGGTAAAGTCTCCATGGTCGGATTTTAGCGGGTTACCGCGCGCGACGATCCACCAGACCCAATCAAGCTTTAACCGGTCCAGAGCTGTAGCGGCGACATGCATATGCCCGACATGAGCTGGATTAAACGAGCCGCCAAACAGGCCAATGCGCTGACCCAAGCCGGGACGATGGGAAGGCATGGAAAAATCAAGCTTTGTCACGGGCTTACCTTTGTCTCTCTCACAAGCTTATCACACAAGCGCGCGTTTTTAAGTGTTTTAACGTGTGGCGCGGTGAGGCGAATTGATTGGTGTTGTCATTAGCCAGGCTGTATAAGGGCTTTATTGGAAAAGGAATTTTGAAAATGCGCATATTATTGGCGACGACATTATCAGCTCTGGCAATTGGATTAACTGGGGTCGCGAGCGCGCAGACCACCGCTGAACCTGTGCCTTCTGTCGAAGCAACAGAGCAGGCTGAAGCAAAGCGTCAAAGCAGCTGGTATGGTGAGCCTCTGGCTGTGAGTGGGCAGGATGTTGTGTCTTTTCTGGCTGAAGGTGGACCGGTTCAGGGCAGTGATGCCTTTGTCGCTGAATATGATAACACCCAGTGGCGGTTTGCCTCTGCTGAAAATAGAGACGAATTTCTGAGTGACCCGGATCGTTATGTGCCTGCATTTGGTGGCTATTGCCCGGTTGCTCTGGCCGCTGGCGAAGTGAAGATTGGTTCAGCAGAGCATTTTAAGATCGTCGGTGAAGAGCTGTATCTAAACTATGATGGCAGGTCTTCAAACCTCTTTGAGAATGATCCAGACGGCTATATCGTTGCTGCAAAGCTAAATTTTTAGCAAGCTAGACTGGTCGCGTTTGGCCCGTGCCGCGGACAACATATTTAAAAAGAGTAAGTTGTTCTGCGCCCACGGGGCCGCGTGCGTGAATGCGACCTGTGGCGATGCCGATCTCTGCGCCCATGCCAAATTCGCCGCCATCAGCAAATTGGGTGGAGGCATTGTGCATAACGATGCCTGCGTCCACTTCAGCAAAGAAGCGGCTTGCGGTTGTTTCATCTGATGTCAGGATACATTCAGTGTGTCCTGTACCATATTTGGCGATGTGAATGAGGGCCTCGTCAACGCTGTCCACGGTTTTCACTGAGAGGATGGGTGCGAGGTATTCAGTTGCCCAGTCGTCCTCATTGGCTGCGGCAAGATCGGGTAGAATGGTGCGGGCCTGCACATCGCCGCGTATAGCGCACCCTGCAGCTTGAAGTGCGTTTGAGATAGGTACCAGTTGCGTGGCGGCCGCCTTCTCATCGATTAAGAGTGTTTCCAGCGCCCCGCAAATGCCGGTACGGCGTAGCTTTGCGTTGAGGATGATCTCGATAGTTTTCTCAAGGGGAAGCGTTCCGTCCACATACATGTGTACGAGGCCTTCAAGATGACCGATGACTGGTATGCGCGCATCGGCTTGTACGCGCCCAACCAAAGACTTTCCGCCACGAGGCACGATTACGTCGATATTGCCGCTCAGGCCTGTCAGCATATGGCCAACGGCAGCGCGATCTGTGGTTGGAACTTTTTGGATGGCATCTTCGGGCAGGCCGGTTTCTTTCAAGGCTTGCCGTAAAAGCGCGGCGATAGCCCCTGAAGATTGCGCACTTTCCGATCCGCCGCGAAGGATGGCCGCATTGCCAGAGCGGATACAGAGCGCGCCTGCATCGGCAGTGACGTTTGGACGACTTTCATAGATGATACCGATGACGCCAAGTGGGGTGGAGATGCGGGCAATATCAAGGCCGGAAGGCACGGTCCAGCGGGCAAGTTCACGACCGACGGGGTCAGCCAGCGCCGCGACAGCGGCCAATCCATCTGCCATACCTTCAATGCGCATCATGGATAGCTCAAGCCGGTCAAGCAGGGCCGGTGAAATATCCTTTGCGCGGGCCGCCTCCATATCTTGTGCATTGGCGTCCAGAATGGTGCCGGTGTTAGCGCGCACGAGCGCTGCCATGCGGGTAAGCGCGGCGGTGCGCTGGTCTGGGCTGGTCAAGCCAAGTGTTTTGGCCGCGGCGCGGGCACGCGTGGCGATGTTTTGCATCTCTGCGAGGAGGGCATCTGATGTGGGCGTCTGTGTATTCATAGGTCTTCCAGTGCCGGAAATTTTTACGGCCTGCAAGGTTTATGGCTGCTTTGCCTATCGCTGCTGCCGCGCATGGATTGGGCAGATCATGCGCGGCGGGCTTGAAAATATGTGATGGGTTACCTTGCAAAGATCGTTCGTGCCGTAAGGGGAAATTGACGCGGCGCAGCATTTGCCTCTAGGGTTTGGGTGAATCTGAGGAAACCAAAATGACAGATAAGACCCCGCGCCAGTTTTTTAAGCCGCTCGCCATTGGCGCGCCCACACCGCTGCGCGAATTGCCGATCAGGCTGGAGCGGATGATACATTTTGTTCCCCCACACATTGAAAAAGTGCGTGCCAAGGTCCCCGATATGGCTAAAAAAGCGGATGTGATCCTTGGGAATCTTGAAGATGCGATCCCCGCCGATCAGAAAGAGGCTGCGCGGGCTGGCTTTGTTGACATGGCTAAAGCGACCGATTTTGCCGCTTTGGGAACTGGCCTTTGGAGCCGGGTCAACTCTCTCAAAAGCCCGTGGTGTCTTGATGATATTACCATACTGGTCAATGAGATTGGGGACCGGCTGGATGTGGTGATGCTGCCTATGGTGGAGGGGCCGTGGGACATTCACTATCTTGATCAGCTTCTGGCGCAGCTTGAGGCGAAGGCTGGCGTCACCAAGCCGATCCTGATCCATGCGATATTGGAAACCGCAGAGGGGGTTAAGAATGTCGAGGCGATTGCTGCGGCTAGCCCGCGCATGCAGGGGATTTCGCTTGGGCCAGCAGATCTTGCAGCAAGCCGGGCGATGAAAACGACCCGTGTGGGCGGGGGGCATCCGGGCTATCGCGTGATTGAAGACCCGCGCGAAGACGAAGGCCAAAGGGTAAGCGTGCAGCAGGATCTTTGGCATTATACGGTGGCGCGTATGGTGGATGCATGCGCCGCTTACGGATTAAAAGCGTTTTATGGCCCGTTCGGGGATATTGCCGACTTAGACGCGTGCGAGCAGCAGTTTCGCAATGCCTTCTTGCTGGGGTGCGCGGGGGCGTGGAGCCTGCATCCGAAACAGATTGCGGTGGCGAAGAAGGTCTTCTCACCTGATGCGGACGAGGTTGCCTTTGCACGCCGCATTTTGGATGCCATGCCGGATGGCTCCGGCGTCGCGATGATTGACGGCAAGATGCAGGATGACGCAACATGGAAACAGGCCAAGGTGATCGCGGATCTGGCCGATCTGGTTGAGGCGAAGGATGGGGGCGGTTAGGGCACTTTGCTTGTAGGGCGCTTCCATTATCTATATATTTAGATTATGGGCGAACCAGCGACATATGTTTACGATGGCGAGTGCGTGTTATGCTCTCGCGCTGTGCGATATGTTTTGCGCCACGATACCTCCAAGCCACCCGTTCGTTTTGTCGCTATCAAATCCGGGGAAGGGCGTAAAATCGCGTCTGCAAATAGCGTCGATCCCGATGATCCGCATACATTTATCTTTGTTGAGGGCGACAAAAGCGATGTGCTAACCGAAGCCGTGTTCGCTATGGCAAAACGGGTGGGTGGCCCTTGGCGCTTTATTCGCATGCTTAAGTTTGTCCCGCTTCCTATTCGGGATTGGTTCTATGCCCGTCTTGCGAATAATCGATATGCTTTGTTTGGAAAGCTGGAGGCTTGCTACATGCCGACCGAAGCGACGCAGCATCGGTTTGTGCTCGATAGCGAGTAGGTATCGTTTGTGCTTAGATAGCCTAATCTTGGCAAATTCGCCCATGCCGTGTATGCTGAATGAAATAAAAAGCATTCAGGCGGCGAGGAGAGGCTTATGGCGACACTTATTGTGAATGGTGAGCGGCGGGAGGTGGATGTTGATCCGAACCAGCCGCTGCTTTGGGCGCTACGCGAAAACCTAAAACTTACGGGCACAAAATTTGGCTGCGGGATTGCCCAGTGCGGGGCCTGCACGGTGCATGTGGATGGGCAGCCCGTGCGCTCATGCTCAACGCCGATCGCTGTGGCCGATGGCAAAACCGTAACGACGATTGAAGGCATAAAGGCCGATGACGGCACGCTGCACGCGCTGCAACAGGCCTGGATCGGCCATCAGGTGCCACAATGCGGGTATTGCCAGTCTGGCCAGATCATGTCGGCGGCGGCTCTGCTGGCAAGAAACTCACGACCAAGCGATGAAGATATCGATATTGCCATGCGGGGTAATATTTGCCGGTGTGGTATGTATGCCCGGATCAAGGCAGCGATCAAAACCGCAGCCGCTGGACTGCCTGAGACGGCGCCTGCTTCTGTCGAAGAGGAGGCGGTCAATGGGTAAGTGGACACGCAGAGGCTTTATAACGGCGGGTGTATTAACAGGTGGCGCGCTTATTGTTGGCGTTGCCATTCGCCCGGGCCATCGCGCGCCGAAATTGGCAGGCATGGTGGCAGATGGTGAGGGTGAAACGCTCGTCAATACATGGGTGAAGATTGACGCGGACAATCTGGTCACGGCGATTGCCCCGCACAGTGAGATGGGGCAGGGCGCGGCCACGGCATTAACTCAGATGCTGGCAGACGAGATGGATGCTGACTGGGAGCATGTGGCGTATCTGGAAGCGCCTGCGCATGAGGAGTTTGCCAATTATGCTTTGGCGCGAGAATACCTTGCCGGGGATATGTCCGTTCCAGGATTTCTCGAAGATACGGTAGACGGCGCATTTCTGGCAATCACCAAGAGTATGGAAATGCAGATCACAGGCGGCTCGACTTCTATACGGTTGACCGGTCAGCGCGGCATGCGAATTGCCGGAGCGGCGGCGCGTGAAATGATCGTCAAAGCAGCGGCGAAAACGTGGAAAGTGCCCGCCCGTGAGCTGCGCACTGAAAATTCGCAGGTGTTTCATGACGGGTCTGGCCAGTCGGGACGGTATGCGGATTTTGCAGAAGAGGCGGCCAAGCATATGCCGCCGTCCCAGCCCAAGCTGAAAGCGGTTGGTGATTACAAGCTTATGGGTAAGCCGAAGCAGCGCTTTGATATCCCGGCCAAGGTCGATGGCACGGCCATGTTCGGCATTGATGCTGATCTGCCGGGCATGAAATACGCCTCAGTGATGGGAGCCCCGGTGATTGGCGCAACAGTGAAAACTGTGGACGCTAGCGCAGCGATGCGTATGCCGGGCGTCATCAAGGTCGTTAAGCAAGATAATTTTGTTGCTGTCGTGGCCGATGGATATTGGCAGGCGCAGCAGGCTGTGGGTGCGCTTGATGTCGCTTTTGATGAGGGCGAAGCTGGGGCGTTGAACCAGCAGGGCGTTTATGATGCGTTTGGTGCGGCTATGACCAATGCGGTTGAGCGCGGTAAAGAAAAGAAAGATATTGCACATGGTAATGCGCGCAAAGCCGTCGCATCAGCTGCGCGTATCTTTGAGGCTGAATATCAGGTGCCGTTCCTGGCACATGCGGCAATGGAGCCTCTCAACGCAACTGTCCGTATAGACCGTGATGCTGGGACTGCTGAAATATGGACGGGGACACAGAACCCGCTTGGCACACGTAATGCAGTTGCCAAGGCGCTTGGTTTGAAAGCGAACAATGTGACCGTGCACAATCAACTTCTTGGTGGGGGGTTCGGTCGTCGCTCATCAGCTGACTATCCGGTGATGGCTGCACAAATCGCTGCTGATTGCGATTTCCCTGTGAAAATGATCTGGTCGCGTGAGGAAGATACACAGCAAGACTGGTATCGCCCGGCCTCGATTAGCCGCTTCAAGATTGGTCTTGATGAGCAAGGTATGCCTGTTTCATGGGATCAGCAATACGTCGACAAGCATGACCCGCCAGAAGCGGCCCATCCGATCTATAATCTTGATCATCAATTCGTGCATTATGTCGAAAGCGATCACCATGTTCGGTATGGGCCATGGCGGTCTGTCGATCATACGCAGCATGGCTTCTACATTGAAAGTGCTGTGGATGAGCTGGCCCATGAGGCGGGTCAGGATGGTTATGATTATCGCCGGGCGCTACTGGCAGGAAAACCGCGTCATTTGGCGGTGCTTGATGCAGCGGCCAAGGCGGCTGGCTGGGGCAAGACACTGCCTGAAGGGCACGGCATCGGCATTTCGATTGTTGAAAGTTTTGGGACGATTTGCGCGCAGGCCGTTGAGGTGGATATGACCAGCGGTGCGCCGCGTGTAACAAATGTTTATGTGGCAGCTGATCCCGGGTTTGTCGTTAACCCGGATGGGTTTACCGCCCAGATGGAAAGCGGCGTGATTTATGGCTTAACGGCTGCGCTCTACGGCGAGATCACGATTGAGGACGGGCGCGTGGTCCAATCCAACTTCCATGACTATGAAATTGTCCGCATGGATGAGGCCCCTGATATTCACGTGACGCTGATCAATTCCGGTGCCAAGCTTGGCGGCGGGGGGGAACCTGGCACGCCGCCAATTGCACCAGCGCTTGCCAATGCGATTTTCAATGCCACGGGCACACGCTTACGGAAGCTGCCGCTGGCTTATCAGGACACTGGCGTAGCTTAAGATAAATTATGCCTTCAGTCTGCCGTATTTCTGTATATGATCTACGGCAGAAGCGGCTGCCTGATTCTGGCGGCACGCATAAATGGGGACATAGGATGAGGCATTTTTTACTGGCAGGCGCAGTGGCTTTAACGGCAACGGGTATTGCGTGCGCAGATGAAGTCTGGCGCACGGATGATGGACTGCAAATTACTTATGAAACCGAGATTGACGGCGTTGGGACGGCTGTTCTGACATTTGAGGGTGTGACGCTCTATGTCGAAGGATTGGCCGGGGTTTATACCGAGCGCGGCACATATTCGGGTGTCTGGTTTGCAGACAACACGCAGGGGCAGGATCCGGGCACTGGCTGCAGCGTAGCGATGGTGCGGCCGGGTACAGCTGGTGAAGCGTCACCTTATTGGGGGCAGTTGGAGATCACTTTTATTGATACGGATTTCCCAAGCATCTGGTTCGGTCAGTTTGGTGAATGCTTTGGCCCGCTTGAGAATCAAATGGTGGCCCGCCCGGTTGTTGCAGGTGATGAATGAGGCAATATAAACTTTTTTGCGGGGTGGTCGCGCTTGTTTCGTTGTCTGCCTGTTCAATTTTACCGGGCCGATCCTCGACGCCCGCGCCTGTTCCCGGTTCGCCTGCTAATTCAGGCAATGCAAATAATGGAGCTGCAGGTGGTGTCCTCTCCGGGGTCCTTGGCAGGCGGGCAGAGCCGGGCCAGATTGGTCAATGTTTTTCAAAAAATGCCCGTGACGCAACCATTGCCTACCCGGCAGGCTGGTCGCGCCGGGTGAGCCGTGCAGAGACCGAAGATGAGCTGCTTGGCGGTGGCTCTGAAACGCTCAGCGCTGAAAATGCTTTTGCAAAACCTGCCTCCGGCACAGTAAGTTTTATCTATCCTCAAGCGGCGCTTAATCCACCTATTGAGGGTGTGTGCGAGGTAAAGTTTGACCTGTCGCGGCGCGGGGACGCAAGCAATATCGTGTCAGCTTGTTCCAGTAATCTCTTTCTGGAGGCAGCAAGTCAGGCTGTGGCAGCAACAAAGTTCATCCCCGTCCGCCTGAACGGTAGCGCAGCCAAGGCGGTGAACATGACGTATAATATGAAGTTTTGTTTGGCAGATTAGTCCGCTGATAAGCATAAAAAACTTAACCCTGTGAAAAAGCCGCCCTTAAAAGAGCGGCTTTTACAATATTCCATGTAGGGGCCCTCTGGCG
>CAYUFN010000082.1:0-5923 GCA_964443965.1 uncultured Hyphomonas sp.
GCTCTGCGGGGCGGCCAGTGCAATTAAGCCAGCGGTGATAAGAATTTGTTTCATCATGGCACAGGACTCCTAGTCTCAGCATGTTGCTTTGCTAAGGGATTGGCAATTAATGTGCCATGAATAGACGGTAGCTGCGTTTAACTACCGGCTTCCATGGTTGCAGCTTGGCCGCAGGCATCGCAATTGGTCACCCCATCAGACGCCTGCGTGGCGATCAAAGTAAAACTGCCGCAAGCTGGGCAAGCCTCAGATAGATAGTCTGGTGTTACACCTTCGTCGTCAGAGGCAGGTATTGCCACCTGATCTGTTTCAGTGACCGAAGCTTCCTCGTCAGTTTCGCTTTCCCGGCGGCGGTTCAAGACAACGATATTGTCGGGTAATTGCCCTCTGGAAAACCCACGTGAGATGACTTTTGCCGCTTCGACTGTCAATTCACCCTGAGCCTCGCGTGTCCCATCCTCAAGCCCGCGGCCAAGGCCATCATGGCTTACATTGTCCCCGATCTCAGCTAAATCTTCGCGATCGAGGTACGACACAGCCAGCTCTCGGAAAATATAATCCAGAATGGATGTCGCCTTGGTGATGCGGTCATTGCCGGTCACTTCGCCAGCAGGCTCAAACCGTGTAAAGACAAATGCATCAACAAACTCGTCGAGCGGAACGCCGTATTGCAGGCCAATGGAAATGGCGATAGCGAAATTATTCATCAGAGAGCGGAAGGCAGCCCCTTCCTTGTGCATGTCGATGAAAATTTCACCCAGCGCGCCGTCTTCAAATTCTCCGGTATGGAGATAAACCTTGTGACCGCCAACAGTAGATTTCTGGATGTAACCTTTGCGGCGATCCGGCAGGCGCGTGCGTGTCGATAGTGGTGTCTGGGACACTTCTTGCGCAAGTGTTTGCTGCTCGGGTGTATTGGGGACTCCAATCCGATTCAAGGAGATTGCGTGCTTCATGCGCTCCTGAAGGTCGGTTGACATAGGTGCACGGTATCCGGTTAACACAAGATTTAAACCTGTAGCATCCACCTCTCTCAAAGTGTCGCCCGGTGATATTGTCAGCACTGAGATAAAGGGCGGCAGGTTTAGATAAGGCACGACAGCTTGGGCCAATTGGGCCTCATCGGCCATGCTGGTTTGGCTGCTAAGCCCGGTCTTGGCGAGCGCACCAGCAATTGTATCTTGTGCCCGCCCTTCAAGCGAGGCTTCCGCAGCGATAATTTCCTTACGTGAAAACCCTGTTGCAGACAGCAGAGCGTGACCATCAGTGTCATAGTTTTCAGGGTTTAGTTTCAAGCCGTCCTGAATGAAGGCATCGCCCAGTACCCACCGGGAAAAGGCAGCGCTGAGTGGTAAGCCGTCTGCCAATGCGCTCTTCACATGGCTGAGCGCTTCAACTGTAAAACCTCGTGCGCGTAGCTTATCCGGATCAAGCCCTGGAATCTCATCGAGGGTGTTGTCGCCGCTGAGTTGATCGAGCAGCTTGGATAATGCATCAGGCGCACGGCGCGTGAGGCCAAGTTGAACGGACTTTGCAAGATCTGCTGGGCTTTCATCGTCTGCATAAAAGCTGGTGATTGATGCCAGCCCGTCGCTTTCTGGCATTAGCCAGTCTTTAGCTGCTGTATTGAGCGGAAGTATGGCACGCGTAAGTTTGGCCTGTGTGCCTGTTTTCGCGCTAAGGGCAGAGGTGCCAAGCTTGGCCGTTTGGTCTGCCGATAAGGCTGTACCATTTAGAATAGCTGCGACGTAGCCAAGGAGTTGTGCGGCGGTCATGCGCCCGTCTTGACTGGAATACGCTTCCCCTAAAGATAAAATGGCCGCGCCAACGCCTGTTAAGATCAAGATGCCTTCACCCAAAGCTGCCGCAATTGCGGTCAGGACATTTCTTATCTGCGCCCCATCGACACCTTCAGGTGTAACGAAACTTGCAAGGTTGAGTGCGATTGCCGGGGTATACGGCGTCATGTGCGCAAGGTCAGCATAGGCGATCTGTCCGCCTTCACCCAGCAGGTCCGTCAAACTGATGTCACTCTCTGCAAAGCTTTCGCGGGTAAACACGGCTACGCGCTCACCGATAGGGGTTTGGGCACTTTGGCGTAAAAGGGCTGCGCCAGCGCCTGGGCCGCCGGGTTGGCGCAGTGCTTCCTCGATTAAGGGTTCAGGCGTGCCAAAACTCATTGCATCGGCCAGGTCCTGATTTCTGGGAGCATCGCCGAGGCGGTCAAGCATTTCTGCAAGCGCCAGTCGTCCGGCAGTTTCCATATGTTGCGTTTGGATCTTTCTACGCAAAGCTGACAAAATGGTCGTAGAGGCTGGTATGTTAGACCCCAATGCCAATGATGTAAGGCTGGCCAGAAAGGCGGGCGGTGTGATTTTCCGTTCATCGATTGCACGCTGTAAAGTTGAAAGCGTGTCTCCGTTTGCGATTGTCTCGAGAGGAATATCCAAAAAGGCTGTCATATTGTTACCGTCGCTTAGGTTTCCGATGTCAAAACTCAGTTTTCTTTTGGACTGATTCGCGTGAAATTATGGCGTGGCTGGCTTGTTTATTCAGGACATGTAAGCGGTGCCTAGAAATCCCATAGCGCGCAAAGGTGAGGCAGGACAGCTTCTGGTTTTTCAGCAATCACCCAATGGCCTGTTTTTTTAATAACATAAAACGGGACCGATTGTTGTGCTGCAAATGAGCGCCCGAAAGTGGTATCGACATAGGGGTCATTTTCTCCCCACAGGACGAGGCCTCTTGCGGGGAGATTTTTTAGATCAGTCAGCCAGTCACCCGTGAAGCGTAATCCCTTTGCCGATCTGTAGAGGGTGAGGATGCATTGTCGTTTGGCTCTGTTCCAGTGTTTGACCTCTGATCGCGCGATTTGCATAGGCATACCGCCAGCGATCAGTGCTTTTTCCAGCAAGCGCGCCGTTGTAAGCGCCATAATGCCTTCACCAAGCAGCGGGGTCGCCCATTGCCGCGCTGTGCTGTGGCCGCGATAATCCTGATGTATAACAGCCCCTGAAACAGCCCAACTGCGTATGAGGTTTGGCCTAAGGGAAGCTGCACGCAGGCTTAGCAAAGCACCCCAGTCATGGCCGACCAAATCAATCGGACCTAAATCGTTATGGAGCTTTTCAATTTCTGCGATTAGCCAATCGGTATAATTTTCCTTTGTCGGCTTGAAGTTTGGCGGCGGTGGACGCGTAAAGCCCGGTAGGGCAGGCGTATGCACAGTTACCCTATCTGAACTAAGCACTGATTTGAGAGGCTGCCAAACATCAGGGCTATCGGGCACTCCATGAACAAAGAGCTTTGGGGCGGACATCAGATTCTCCGTGTTTCGGGGGGATTAAGCCAGTTTTAAAAGGCTATGGCAAAAGGCAGAGATAAGCCGCTTTGATATTGTGCTGTGCGGCGGACTGGATTATGCCCTATTTTACGTCACAATATCGCCAAAACTTCCAGTCAAGGATAGCTTAGACATGTTTGCGAAACTCTTCACCTGGTGGAATGGATCCACAATTGGCGCACTTTTTGATATTAAGCGCCGCTCCGACCTTGTCGGTGAGGATGACTACGGCAACCGCTATTATGAAGACCGTAAACCCTCACTTGAAGGGCGCAATCGCCGCTACGTTATCTATCAAGGCTTGGCTGAGCCTTCCAAAGTGCCTGCTGATTGGCATGGGTGGCTGCACCATACTTTTAAAGAACCTCCGACGATTGCTCCCCTTAAGCGCCGCAATTGGGAAGTTGACCATAAGCCTAATATGACCGGAACCTTATTTGCCGAAGTTCCCAGAGGTAGCCTTAAAGATAAGCGTGACCGGGCAGGGACGGCAGCTGATTATGAGGCGTGGACACCGGATGCGTGAATCGCTCTTTGAAACGATTATCGGACTAGGCGTTGTTGTCGCTGCGGGGCTTTTTATGAGCTATGCACTGGCCAATGGTACCGAGAGGCGTTTAGGGGGGGAGACTTATGAAGTCACCGCACGGTTTAACAATGCACTTGGTATTTCAACAGGGTCTGATGTTCGTCTTGCTGGTATAAAGGTTGGTGTTGTTTCAGATCTGGACGTTGACTTTGATCGGATCGAGGCTGTTCTAAAACTACGGATTGATGACAGGGTAGAACTTTGGGACGATGCCGTTGTGAAGGTTGCCTCTGAAAGTTTGCTGGGTGGCTCTTATATTGATTTGGATGCAGGCGGCGGTGGATATGATCTGATCGCGAAAGATGGGTCGGGTGAAATTTTAAACACAAGGGGCAGTGTTGATTTACTAACGCTCATTGGCTCTTTTGCGTCTGGCTTTGGGGGCGATGATGACCGTGCCAGTACGCCTGCAACTGATCAGGAGAATTAGAATGAGAAGACTTCTGTTTGTTGGGCTTACCAGTGTTGGTGCTGTAACAGGTGTTGCCCTTGGCCAACAGGATAAAACGCCGCCCCCGCCCGAACCTGTGCCGGCTGAGGTGCTTGATGTGCTTGACGCTCAGAACAATACAGATCTTGGTAACAGTGTTGATGATTTGCTGGCGAATTTGCCTGAAGCAGCGCCGCAGACGCCTGCATTTCCTGCTGTGGACGCGCCTCAAGAACAAACAATACCTATTGTGCAAGCAAACGAAGCTGAAACCATCGAAGAGGTTGGCCCGGTAGAAATTACGTATGACCAGTACTCGTATGCCACGCTTAGAGCACTCGATAAGATTACAGGACGCTCAACAGATATTCAGGTGCAAACGGACATGCCTGTTGTTTTCGGGTCTTTGAATATAGAAATGAAAACATGCTATCAGACGCCGCCTGAGCTTCCGCCAGAAGCTGCAGCGTTTCTGAGCATCAAGTCAACGCAATCAGTTCAGGTTGAGACGATGGAAGATGCGGTTGATGCGGCAGATGTTAGCACTGTATCTGAGGATAATCCGCGACTTTTCTCCGGTTGGATGTTTGCCTCTTCACCCGGACTTAGCGCCCTTGAACACCCAGTTTATGACGTTTGGGTGATCAAATGCAATGCGGCCTGACCTGAGCTTGGCGCTTGCGGACTGAAAAAGTCTCCGTTCTGGCTGAGCGCCTCAGTTAATTTCCTCTTGAAGGCCTGTCGTGAGAGTGTTTGAAGGCCAAATTGTTCCAGATGTGGATTGTGAAACTGAGCATCCAACAAAATGTAACCGCCAGCAATTAGGCGTCCGGCAAGATGGATGAGTGCAACTTTTGAAGCATCGGTTGCACGGGAAAACATACTCTCCCCAAAGAAAACCGCGCCGATTGAAACGCCGTAGAGCCCACCAACCAGTTGATCGCCTTGCCAGCATTCAACGCTGTGTGCATGACCCTCACGGTGCATCCCGGCGTAGAGGTTCAGGATCGCTGCATTGATCCACGTTGTTTCGCGCCCGTCAGTGGCTTGAGCGCAACCTTCCATGACGCGTGAAAATGCCGTGTTAATCTTGATATTGTAGGGGTCGCGGCGAATAGTCCGCTTTAACCGTTTTGGGATGTGCAAACCCTTAAGGGGAAGAATACCGCGCTCGTCTGGGTCAATCAGGTAAAGATTGGGATCATCGCGTCCGTCCGCCATAGGAAAGACACCGCGACGATAGGCTTGCAGAAGTTCTGTCAGTCCAAATGAGCTCGACATCTTGTCTTACGTCTAGTTTGCAGCCTCCGATTCAAGGAAGCGTTCCAGCCAATGAATATCATAATCACCATCAATAACATCGCTGGCTTCAACCCGACGGCTGTGAAGCGGGAGCGTTGTATTCACACCGCCTATGACCATCTCGTCAAGGGCGCGACGTAAGCGCATGACACACTCGCGACGGGTGCGTCCATGAACGATCAGTTTACCAATCATACTATCATAATGGGGGGGGATTTTGTACCCGGCATACGCGGCGCTATCCAGACGCACGCCGGGA
>CAYUFN010000082.1:5933-12660 GCA_964443965.1 uncultured Hyphomonas sp.
CCCCCCCCCCCCCCCCCCCCCCCCCCCCCCCCCCCCCCCACCCCCCCCCCCCCCGCGCCCCCCCCCGGCATGAAAGTCTGTAATTAGACCTGGTGAGGGTATGAAGGTTTCAGGGTGCTCGGCATTGAGGCGGCATTCGATGGAGTGCCCCACCAGCATAACATCTTCCTGCGTGAAAGAGAGTTGCGCACCTCCGGCCACTCTGATTTGCTCACGAATAAGGTCGATTCCGGTGATCATCTCTGTGATCGGATGCTCAACCTGAATGCGGGTATTCATTTCGATAAAATAGAAATTCCCGTCTTCATAGAGAAACTCCATAGTGCCTGCACCAAGATAACCAAGCTTTTTGACCGCGCGCGCGACAATCATTCCGATATCTTCGCGTTGGGCCTGATTTAAGGCTGGGGAAGGGGCTTCTTCAAAAACTTTCTGGTGACGCCGCTGGAGCGAGCAATCACGTTCCCACAAATGGCAAACATTGCCGTGACTATCGGCAATCACCTGGATTTCGATATGACGCGGTTTTTCCAGATATTTCTCAATATAAACCGCATCATCTCCGAAAGCTGCTTTGGCTTCCTGCTTGGCTGCTTTCATGGCCGTGTCGAGATCTTTTTCAGTCTTTGCAACGCGCATGCCGCGCCCACCGCCGCCTGAGGCAGCTTTAATGAGGACAGGGTAGCCACACTTCTTGGCGGCTTTTTTGGCTTCGCCAAGGGATGTGACGCCGCCATCAGAGCCAGGTACAACTGGAACACCGCTCTCGACCATGGCCTGCTTGGCTGCAATCTTGTCGCCCATTGTGCGTATATGCTGGGCTGTCGGCCCGATAAAGGTAATCCCGTGCGCAGCAACCATTTCGGCAAACTGAGCGTTTTCGGAGAGAAACCCATATCCTGGATGAATCGCATCAGCCCCGGTAATTTCTGCAGCGGCAAGGATCGCTGATTTCTTCAGATAAGAGGCGGTCGATGAGGCTGGCCCGATGCAGACACTTTCATCAGCTAATCGCACAGCCATGCTGTCCTTATCCGCCTCTGAGTGAACAACGACAGTCTCGATGCCCATCTCCTTGCAGGCGCGATGAATACGCAGGGCTATTTCGCCCCGATTTGCGATAAGAACCTTTTCGACCATATTTTCAGCTAGCCTTATTCAACGACGATCAGCGCTTCGCCAAACTCAACAGGCTGCGCATCGTTCACAATAATCTCTTTAATCGTTCCTGCGCGCGGTGATTCGACCGGATTAAACGTTTTCATTGCCTCGACAAGCATGAGCGTCTCCCCTTTTTTGACCTTATCACCGACGGCAACGAAAGCAGAAGCACCTGGTTCGGGTGACAAATAAACAGTACCAACCATAGGTGAAGTAACTGCGTTTTCCGGTGCCGATGTACCGCCGCCTGCTGGTATGGCCGTTTCTGTTGTCATACCAACGGGTGCTGCGATGGTTGGAACCGGTGTTGGGGCAGGCGCTGCATAAGCCGCTACAGTTGGGGCTGCCGGTTTTGAGACACGGATGCGTAACCCCTCATGCTCGATTTCGACCTCTCCAAGGTCTGCATCGCGCAGAATAGAGGCCAGCTCACGCACAAGGCCGGTGTCAAGTTTGGATTTGCTATTGCTCATGCTGATTAGCTTCCCTCTTTTCGTAAGTTGAGTACAGCTTCAAGCGCCAATACATAACCATGTGCGCCGAAGCCTGCAATCGTTCCTTTTGCCACTGATGCAACAAAGTTTCGCTTCCTGAAATTCTCTCTAGCCGCAGGATTAGATAAATGGACTTCCAAAACCGGAATTGGGCAAGTGCGGAGGGCATCATGAATAGCTACAGATGTATGCGTATAGGCCCCCGCATTCAAAATGAGAGCGGCCGCGCTATTTGAGGCCTCTTGTATCCAGTCAACTAATTCACCCTCGTGATTTGATTGCCGGAAGACAATTTTCTGCGTGCCTGCCTTCTTTATAAGACGTGACTCGATATTATTTAGCGTCTCCCGGCCATATATCTCCGGCTCGCGTGTGCCCAAAAGATTAAGGTTTGGACCGTTCAAAACATAAATAGGCTTTGTCATAATTCCCTGTGTTTGCGCTGTAATGCGTGTTATGGCAAGCTTCGTTTTATATGCAAGGTTTGGTGAGAGACTCAGGCACAATGCAAATTATACTAAATGGTGTATCCCGAACAGTGACGCACGGTATGACATTACAGGCATTGGTTGAAACACTTGATGGTGATCCGCGCGGTATCGCAATCGAGCGAAACATGGAAATTGTTCCGAAGTCTGAGCACAGTCTCGTCATGCTCGAAGAAGGCGATAGGTTAGAAATTGTCCAGTTTGTTGGCGGCGGTTAGCTTGAGGTTTCGTTTTTAAATAACAGCGTGCCAGTTTCTTCCCTAAGAAATATGTGTCCTTTTGGTGCCTCAGAAAGGCTACACATTCCAAGGTAAAGATTATCACGCAGACCTAAGTGCATGGTATTATCCGAGAATATTTAGGTCTGAAGATTTTGATGCCGATTGGGTGATATAGGCAATCCCATTTTTGAGCCTGACACCTAAACGCATGTTTTTTGAGGGGCCGAGGAATCGACGACCTATATTCTGTAACTTATGTGAAGCTCGTTATTGTGGGTTGTTTGTGTCTGGGCTGAGCTGTCTCCATGACTGAGCTCTGGAGACCATGCGGTCATATTCGGCATCGAATCCTTCTACGCCCTGCAATTCTTTGAACAGTGGATCGGCAAATAGGTGTAGGAAAATAAACCCTTTGTCATTGGCAGCGGAAAATACCTCTAGGGCCCGAAGCGGTTCGTTGTTCAGAATGTGTAAGCCTATAAGGCCGGTATATTCATTGACATTGTAGAATTTTTCAATCGAGCGTCCATCATAATAGGCCTTAAGATTGGCTTTTACGACAGTCGCAATGGGGTCTTGTTCCAAGGACAGAATATACGCGTCGCGCGCAGCATGATTTAGGTCGCAGACCGAAGCGCGATTGCCTTCTTTGTAGATCGGTTCACCGCTGTTGATAAACGATCTTACGAGCTTGTGCATGGGCTCATGATTATCGAGGATATAGTGGGTAAGTGCGCTATGGTAATAGGCTGGTAACAGTGCGGCTTCTCGCAAAGCCGTCTCCCGGTCGCCCTGCAAAGCGGCGATATAGGCCTTAGTCGATGATGCGCTGACATAATCCATAGCTGTATCATAATCTCCCTGCGCAAGATACCAGGCCCTTGGATAAGGTGTAGAGTGGTGGCCGAGGCTTTTCCCCTCTAAATGTTTAGCGATCAGGCTTTGGGTTAGATAGTACTCACCGCGCAAATAAGCCATGTGTGATGTTTGGGCTGCAGCCGCCTGACTGTCCGAGTTATGCCGAATATTCGTGAGCGCCGTGCTCCAGGCTTCATCAGCCATACTGGTGCAGTTCTGAGATTCACTTTTGCCTGCCAACAAAATAGGACACATCGGCCGCGACTCCAGCGCAGCATTGTAAGCATCTAAAGCCTCAGTGTGCCAACCTTCACCAAATAGGGCATGCGCCAATTCTTCTTGAGCGCGAAAGTAATCTGGTGCGCGATCAACTGCCATTCGAAGCAATTTTACAGTGTCATAGGTGTCTCTGTCATAATAACTTCCGTCCATATAGGTAAGTATGACTTTTGCGATGATTGTTTCCGCGCTATCTGGCGCAAGGGCCTTCATGTCGGTATACACGGCCTGCATTTTTGTAAGCGCGGTATAGTGATCCTCCTCGTCAGAATAATCTGAGGCGTAAACATAAGTATCATAAAGCGCAGCATATGCTGGCAGGAAAGCAGGCTCGTTGGCGATAACTTCCTGTAGCATCTGCTCGGCAAGCTTGATGCGCTGGAGATCTGTTGAGCGGCCATGTGCCACTGCAGCCTGGTATTTTGTGTAAGCATCGAATGAGACGTGGTCGTGCTTCAGGCGGGCAACAGAAATACCCAATGCGTTTGCAACACTTAGCGCCGCGCTTCTGGACAGGCGCTCCTGCCAGTCTTCTTTAGGCTTGGTATCGTCAGTTTCGTTTTCAGGTAATGTATATGTGTGCGTCCACATAACCGACGACTGCTTCGTATCAGATAGAGAGGATGTCAGGTGGGGTCTGGCTTCATGAAAGCTCAACGATGTTTTGAGGGTATAGTCCGTATCAGGCGTTTCGCCTTGCGCCCTCTGCGAGACCATCACTCTGGAGAAGGCAGAAAGATAGGCGGTTGTTCTGTCGCCAATATGCCGGGCCGCCAATGTGTGCTCTTTCTCATCGCCTGCCAGAAGCTCTACCGGAAGAACCGCGATTGACACTGGCTCACCAGCATAAGTGTTTTTCGGCGTCTCAGCGGCAGGGTTAAGCGTGGTTAGATTAACCGCATTAGTGTCTGGACCAGGCTCCGAAACTTTGAGGGCTGTCCCGCTGAGCGAGATGCTGAGCGTGAAAACTAGAAACACACCAACGATTGCACCTAGCCCGATTTTCTTTCTACGTCCGAGATGCCTCCAAATGGTCTTCGCCGGGGGCGGTGCGGGCGATAGAGCGCCCGTTGGATCGAGGGTTGCGGGCGCCGTTTGCGGAGCGCTTTCACAGACTTCTACCGTGACCTCGCCAATGAACTTATAGCCGCGCGTAGGATAAGTTTTGATAAGGGTTTGATCTCGCCCATTGTCACCAATCGCAGACCTTGCTGATTTTATTCGATTATCAAGTGCAGCAGTGGTGATGATCCGGCCGCTCCAGATGCGCTTGATGATTTCTTCTTTTGAAACGAGTTCACCATGATTTGTGATGAGCATTTCCAAAATAGAGATGACTTGTGGTTCAGTCTTGACCAGCTCTTCATCGTGAAAAAGCTCTGATCTTGATGTATCAAGTTGATAAGACGCGAACCGGTAGATTGTCATTCACACTCTCCGCGTTCTATCAAACTAAGTGAGCAGCTTCCAACGGCGCTTTGGTGCCGGAGTGACAGGTAACTTTTTATTGCGACAACCTTCATATAGTTTTTTATCCTCTGGAGGGCAAATACACGATCCGCACACCGTGTTCAAGCATCGCAGAAAAAGTTGATGTGCCTGATGGTGTTGAGAATTGCCCTTAAGGCATGCTTTAGCTGAGGAATGATGGGTATCAATGGGGCCGGCACGTAAGGTTTGACACGTATGGGCGGCCATTAGAGTTGACAGGAAGTTTAAAAAAAGACGCGGACCTGAGGAGTAAAGGGAGGAGATCAATCAGGCCCGCGTCCTAGTAAGAAGATTGAGTGTGGTGGCAGTTCCGTCCGAGAGTAGAGAGCGGATATTTCATCAATCTTCTATACCTTGGTTCAGCTTATCGCTTGAACACCAATTAAGAGGACGCATGCCCAGGAAACGAGATAAACGGGCGTGCGCAGAAATGGTATGCCGAGCGTGTAAACGACAGCATGTGCAATACGTGAATAAAAGAAAATTTGTGTGAGGAAACCGATTGTGGCTCCTTTTGCATCGCCTGCAAGCCATGTTGCTGCAACGATGACTGCGACGAGTGAAGGCAATGTCTCCACCATATTTAGATGAGCTCTTTGCGCGCGTTGGGCCCATAATGGCGGCTCTGGTGCCTTTGCAGGAAAGCCTTCAGGATAATTGCTTAAAAATGTTGGTAACCCCCACACAAATACGCGTGCGAGAATATAGGGTGTCCATAAAAGGAGGGTCAGCATTCCACTGAGTGCTAGATATATATATGCCGTTTCCATAGTGTTCTCGATTCTTTTTGTTTGTGTTTCGGGTGTTAGGCAAGGCGCCCAATCGTAACTCCAAGCACCAGTGGAGAAATGGTAATCATGATAATTGTAAAAACCGGTTCTGTGATAAAAGTAGTTAGGCTGGTTCGCGTTCTTGTTGTCAGCTTTACAAGGTCTTTAATCATCGTGTCTCTCCTATTCTACTGGGTTCTGGCGAACTTGGATGCGCGGTTCCATTTTTGCGGGAAGGGTATCGTTTCGGACTGATGTCAAAGATGACCTGGAAGAAATCGATGTGCGGTTGTGATGTCCATAAAAGTGATTGGCATGGCAGACTTCTGGGTTTCCTGGTAGGATCGACCCAAAAGTAAGCATGGGTCGATCCAAAATCAGGTCACGTATTCACGTGATCAGCGTAACTTAAAGATCACCAACTGGTACGTGAATGATCCGGCCCCACTGTGCTTCAGCTTTAGCTATCGTGCCAGCTTTGTCTTTCTGATAAGCGTTGTAGATATCCTCATTTAGAAAGACGTAGAGTTTCCCGTCGCGAACATCTGCAAACTGAGGGTCTCCATCGAACTTCTTGCCCACGGAAACACCAAAGGTGCAAAAACCACCATTCTGTGGAATGTATGCTTGTGGGTCGCGTTTGAATTTACGCAAATTGTCTGAGGTAGAAAAATAATATGCTACGCCATCATGGACGGCTGCATGTTCGGCCCGGCCATCTATTCTGTTTCCTATTGTAATAAATGCGACGGGGTCAACGCCGTGTAATCCAAGGGGCGCCTCAGCTGCAGTCACGCCGAGCGTAACATTGTTTTCGTCAACCGCGAGGGCAGGGGCAACACATATCGCTGCTGAGATTGCAAATGCAGAAATCGCGAATAGGGTTCTCATGGTATTCTCCAAAATAAGCCGCCTGCAAGTCTGATCTATTGAGGCGGGCCAAAACTATCCGCCCGGGATTGAGC